>JBBQGQ010000007.1:0-136079 GCA_038323195.1 Acidimicrobiia bacterium
GGAGATTGGCCGCGGTTGCTCCGCTGTAGTCGCTCGTGTCGGTGAACGACGTCTTCGCCGCGGTCAGAGCGTTACGCAGCGAAGACTGCGCCGCCCGGTTCTGGGCCCGGGTACGAGCCCCGAGGAATGTCGGGATGGCAATGGCAATCAAGATGGCAATGATCAGAACCACGACCATCAACTCGATGAGCGTGAAGCCTCGCTCCCGCTCGTCCGGGGCGAGGTGCGGGCCCACCGTCGCAAGACGATGCGCAACCGATAGCCGAGAGCTCGCAAGCCTTCTCATGAGCGATCCCACCCGTCTCGCGCCGGGACGGCCCGATGCCGGCCCGGCATTCGCAGGAGTAATCGGCCGTCCGAGCGAATTCTGAAGGGCTGCATAGTCCGCCGTACAACGAGTTTGATCGTGCCGTGTGCAAGGACATGCGGGTCACGCAAGCCGCGAAACGGTCGGTGGATGAGAACGGAACAGAACGTGAGTCCGCCGAGCGATCAGTCGTCGCCGGCGACCCGGTGGATGAGTGCGCCGAGCTCGGCACCGACGATCGGCGGTGTCGCCGCATACGAGAGGCGCACGAGGTCGAGGACTCGAGCGAGCGCAGGATCGACGTCCTGACCGGCTCCGGCCAGGAGGGCCTCCGCAGTGGCGTCGTCGCACTCGGGCGAGTCGTACATATCGTTGGTTTATACGTCGGGCGGAGTCATCCCGGTACGCCCTCTTGCGCGTGGAGGACTCGACGCAACGAGGCAATCCCGCGTCGCTGGAGCGCCTTGACCGCCTCGTAGCTCTTGTCGACCACTGCGGCCGTCTGCGCCACCGACAGGTCGCTGAAAACCCGAAGGAGCAGCACGTCGCGCTGGTCGGGCGCAAGGCCGGCGAGCAGGGTACGGATGAGCTGCCGCTCGAGCTCGGTGATCGCCTCGGCCTCGACGTCGCCGCCGGCCGCGGCGAGCTGTGCGTCGACGTGTGCGTCGAGCGATGTCTCGTTGAGCCGGCGCCGCCGCCTCCGGCCGTCATCGATCGCGACGTTGTGGGCGATGCCGAACAGCCACGATCGGAAGCGGTCGGAATCACCCTGAACGGTGCGGATATTTCGGAACGCGCGCACGAAGACCTCGTTGGCGAGATCGTCGGGATCGCTCACGTGCCGGGCGCGGAGGTAGCCGACCACGGCCGTCGAGTGCGCTCGGAACAGTGCGTCGAAACCGTCCGGATCTCCCGCTCGCGCGCCTCGAAGCGCAACGTCGAGACGATCGGACGAGTCACCCACAGGCTCCTATCGGTCGATATGGGCATTTCCTTCAGCGCCTCCTTCAGCGCTGTGGCGCAGCCCCATGGCACTGAAGGACCGGGCGAAAAGTGGGTGTTCATGGAACGAGAAGTGTTGCCGATGACTTGATGGGTTCGAACGCGCGACCTCGGTCGCATTGCACGACATTGTCCACATCTCCCGCTTCTGCCGGTTGGCAGTACCGAGAGAGCCCCATAGGACGTATCACGAGACACATGGACAGATTGGCAGCATTGCCCGCGGGGGGTCCACGGCCGGCGCGCACGAACGCGCCCGGGGGTGCTCCTCGCCGCGCCGAGGCGGGGTTCACGATCATCGAGCTGGTGATCTCGATGGCGTTGCTCGCGATCGTCATCGCGCCGCTGGCCGGTGTCTTCTATTCCGCGATGCGCACCGCCGGGACCGCGAACCACCGCACCGACGGCGCCTCGGTGGCGAGTCGGGAGATCGAGGCGATGCGCGCCATCCCCTACGCGCAGGTCGGCTTCTACAACGACGAGACGGGGTACGCGGGGACGTTCGAAACGCTCACGACCGTGTCGCTCGGGACGACCTCACCTGCGAGTGGATCGCTCACCCCCAAGATCCAGCCCCAGACCCCCGATCCCAGCGCCGCGACCGGCTACGCCCCCGATCCCATTCCGGCGAACGCGTCCCCGATCATCTACGGCGGAATTCGCTACACCGTCGCCCGGTACATCGTGTGGGCCAACGCGAAGGACGCCTCCACGACATACGCCCAGGCGTACAAGCGCTTGACGGTCATCGCGACCTGGACGGACCAAGCCGGCACGCACGTCGCCCGCCAGGACTCGTTGCTGTACCCGGGTGGACTCGGGCAATACAACGGGGTGATGGGGGGCTCGTCGACGACGACCACCACGGCTGCGCCTGTCGCTCCGGTAGCGCCGAACCTCAGCGCGATCACCCCACTGGCCAGCCCCGCCAGCCAGACCCAGGTTGCGCTGTCGTGGACGCAGCCCGGCGGGGGCGGCGCGGTGACGTCGTACTCCGTCGAGTATTCGACCAACCCGAGCTTCCCGGCCGGAAACTTCACGGTGATCTCGGGTCTCGCGCCTTCGATCACGAACTACACCGTGACCAACCTCACGCCGAGCACGACGTACTGGTTCGAGGTCTTCGCCTATGCGGGCGCCCTCTCGTCGGTATCGGGGAAGCAATCGACGGCAACTTCCGCGGCTGCGCCGGCCTGCACGCTGGGCGGCTTGAACGTCGCCGGCGCGACCAGCTTGAGCACCACCGGGACGATCCTGCAGAACAACGGCAAGATGTCCGAGAACCTCACGCTGTCGTGGTCGACGACCGGCAACTGCCCGGACACCTACGAGGTGAAGGCGGTCGACAATACGAACTCCGCCGATCCGGGCTCGCCGTACGTGCTCAGCGGAAGTGGCGGGGCGTACAGCGCGAGCGTCAACTCTTCGGGGTCGCACGGCTGGGCCGTCGGTCTGCACACCTACACGGTCTGGGACCTGACGACGAACGCGGCCCAAGCGGTCGTCAAGACCTTCACAGTGTGCGCCAATGGCGCGGCGTCGTGCTGAGCCTCCTTCGCGCGCGCTCGCTCGCTCGGCGAGACGAACGCGGCTTCACGATCATCGAGGTCACGATCGCCTCCGCGATCATGCTCACCGTGCTCGGGATGTTCTTGGCGACGCTCCAGAGCCTCACCACGAACGAGGACCGATCCCAGCGGCTGGTCAGCAACGAACAGAACGTCCGCTTCGAGCTCGACCAGCTCGCCCGCGACATCCGCGCCGCGAATCCCCTCACTCCCTTGCTGAACGCTGCGACCGCCGCGACCTATCGGAACCAGATCGAAGTCGTGCTCGGGCCGACCGGGGGTTCGCAACAGGTCGTGCGCTGGACCTACAACACAGGTGCCGAACAGATGGTCCGTCAGATCATGAGTAACACGTCCGCGGGCGCAACGGTCGTGTCGCAGGCCTTCTTCCTCAACCGGGTGCGCAACGTCGAAACCGGCATACCTGTATTCACGTACTACGGACAGCAGAACGAGGACCTCGTCGCCCAGACGCTCGCCAACAACGGCGCCACCCACGACGCTGCGAACTGCGCCGTCCGGGTGCACATCGTGATCACCTCTGACTCGAATCCCGGTCCGGTGCCTTTCACCGAGACCCAAGACGTGGAAGTGCGAAATCGCCTTCCCGGAAACTGGGGATGCGGATAATGCAAGCCTTCACACCACGCGAGCGCGACGAGTCCGGCAACATCATCGTGATCGTGACGATCATCATGGTGCTGATGTTGTTGAGTGCGGCAGTAGTCGCCCGCACGTTGTCCGGTCTGCGCAGTACGAAGCAGGGCCAGGACTTCAGCGCGGCGCTCGCAAGCGCGGACGCGGGCGTTGCCGACGCGCTCTTCCGGTTCGACCAGCTGGGTGCGGCACCGGCGGCGACGTTCTGCGTGGGAGCGAACGCGGCGTGCACGGTGGCGTCGGTACCGGGCAATCCGACCGTGCAGTACACCGCTCGGCGCGTCAATGACAACACCTACACCGTGTTGTCGAAGGGCATCATCAACGGCCAGCCGCACGCGGTCCAAGCGACGGTCTCGCGGTCGTATCTGTATCCGTTCGCGATCTTCGCCAAGACGTCGATCACCTTCAACGGCAACACCGGCAACTACGACCCGGCCTCCGGGAACGGGCCGGTCGAGACCGTCGACGCGAGCGGCAACGTCGTGAAGGTCCCGCCCGCGGATGTCGCGACCAACGGCCAGATCACTTGTAACGGCTCGAACTCGCCCGCGCACAATCAGGACTACTTCAAGAATGGCGGAACGAGCTGCAGCAACGCCGTCCTCTTGCCCGGCTCGTACAACCCGCTGAATCCGGTCCTGACCTGCCCGGCCGCGCCGAACGTACCGACCACGCCGTGCCTGCCGACCGTCCACAACGCCTGCCCCGCGTTCAACGGCGTGCTTCCCGCCGCGCTCGCGCCCGGCGCCTACTACTGCAGCCAGACCGACCTCGCCTCCGCGGGGAACACGTTGTCGTTCCCCTCGACGTTCACCGTCTCGGCGGGCGCCGCGAACGGCGGCGTCGTCGAGATCTACGTCATACCGACCAACAACGCGAACCTGAGCGTCAGCATCTCCGACGCGACCGTCAACTCCGGCGGCGACCCCACCAAGCTGCGCGTCTACCTCGCGGGCGGGTCGATCGACCCCGGCAACGGCGCCCACTCCGGCGACTTCACCGGCGTCATGTACGCGCCCAACTCGCAAGAGACCAACGCATCCTGCAAGGCCAACTGGCGCGGTGCGCTGGTCGTCAATACCTTCACCTGCAACGGCGGACCCCATCTCCAGGTGCACTACGACACCCGCGTACAGTCGCTCACCCAGTCGTCGTGGGCCGTCAGCGACTACACCGAGATCCCGTCGAACCAGGTCACCCTGCCCTGACGGGGGGCCTCAGCCCGGTTCCGCGTCGAGATCGCAGCCGCCGGCCGCGCGCTGTTCGTCGACGTCGATCAACGACAGCGCTTCCGCCAACTGGGCGAGCTGCCGATCGCTCAACCGATCGATGAAGTACTCGCGCACGCCGCGCACGTGGGTGGGTGCGGCGCTGCTGAGGGCCTTCAGCCCGAGCGGCGTCACCACCGCGTTGGAACCGCGACGATCGTTCGGGCACGGGCGGCGCTCGACGAGTCCCGACTTCACGAGACCGTCGATCCGGCGGGTGATGCCGCTGGGCGAGAGATGGAGCCGGCCGGCGAGCTCGCTCATGCGGATCGCCCGGTCGGGCGCCTCCGAGAGGTGCACGAGCACTTCGTAGTCACCCATCGACAGGCCGTGCTCGGCCTGGAGCTCGTTGTCGAGGACCGCGAGGAGGCCCGTTGTGGCCTGCACGAGGCCCCGCCAGGCGAGCATCTCCGGCTCGTCGAGCCACCGCACCTCGGGCTCGCTCATCTCGAAATCCTACCTCCGCCCCGGGAATGTTCTTGCGACTGCAAGCATTTAGTATATCATTGCGATCACAACGATTGCGCTGACAAACACCCGAGGAGTTCCAATGACTACCACGCAGTCCCAAGCCACCCGCAACGCCCCGGCCGCCGGATCGTACGCGCTGGACGAGAGCCATTCCCACGTGGGGTTCAGCGCCCGGCACCTCATGATCACCAAGGTCCGCGGCCGGTTCCCCGTGACCGCCGGCCACCTCGACATCGCCGAGGACCCGACCCAGTCGTCGGTCGTGGCGACGATCGACATCTCGGCCGTCGACAGCGGCGACCCGAAGCGTGACGAGCACCTGCGGTCGGCCGACTTCTTCGACGCCGAGCACTACCCGACCGTGTCCTTCCGCTCCACCGAGGTGCGAGATGACGGCAACGGCGAGTTCACGCTCGACGGCGAGCTCACCATTCGCGACGCCACGCGGCCGGTCACGCTGAAGGGCGAGTTCCTCGGTGCGCAGGCATCGCCGTGGGGCGACACCCGCGTGGGCTTCACCGCCGAGACCGAGGTCAACCGCAAGGACTGGGGTCTCGAGTGGAATGTTGCGCTCGAGGCCGGCGGCGTAGTCGTGGGCGACAAGATCAAGCTCACCATCGACGCCGAGTGGGTCAAGGAGTAACAGCGCAATCCGCGAGGGGCGCGTCGGCAACTCTTCGGAGATGTCCGACGCGCTCCTTTCGCGATTACACGAGTCGGGCGGACTGGCTCCCCTGCGTCCGGACGGTGCTCCGGCCTACCCTTGCCGCATGGCGGTCAGCCCGGGTATCCGGCTCAACTGGCGCAAGAGTGAGACGCACGGCCTCGAGGACGATCCCGAGCCCCGCCCGATCCGTTACACGCTGTTCTCCACCGACGATCACTTGGTGGAGCCGCCGGGCATGTTCGACGGCCGGCTCCCCGCAAAGCTGCAGGACCTCGCGCCCAAGGTCGTCGAGACCGAGGAGGGCCACGAGGTGTGGCACTTCGACGGCAAGGTGTTCTTCCAGGTCGGGTTGAACGCGGTCGTCGGACGCAAGCGCGAAGACTGGAAGGTCGAGCCCACGCGCTTCGACGAGATGCGTCGGGGCTGCTTCGACGTCGACGCGCGCATACACGACATGGACATCAACGGCGTGTGGGCGTCGGTCAACTTCCCCTCGCAGATCACCGGCTTTTGCGGGTCTGTGTTCTCTCGATGCCGCGATCCCGAGCTCGGGCTCGCGGTCACGCGCGCGTGGAACGATTGGTTCCACGACGAGTGGTTCGCGAGGTATCCCGACCGCATCGTCCCGATGGGCATCACGTTCCTCGCCGATCCCGATGAAGGCGCCCGGGAGATCCGGCGGAACGCCGAACGGGGCTTCACCGCGGTCACGCTGCCGGAGATGCCGCATCGCATCGGCATGGAGCCGATCTTCTCGAAGTGGTGGGACCCGATCATCGCGGCGTGTGCCGAAACGGGCACGGTCGTCTGTCTGCACGTCGGGTCGACCGGCGTGGCCGACATGCCGCCGGGCGCACCGATGGTGCCCCTGGGCGCGACGTTGTTCGGCCAGCTGTCGCTCAGCGCGTGCGCGGAGTGGCTCTGGTCGCGCTACCCGGCGGAGTACGACGACCTCAAGATCATCATGAGCGAGGGTGGCATCGGCTGGGTCGCGATGTTGCACGATCGGCTCGAGAACATCGTGGAGCGTTCCGGGTACGGCGACTACTTCCCCGGCCGCCTGCGTCCGTCCGAAGTGCTGCACCGCAACTTCTGGTTCTCGACGATCGACGACCCGTCGACGCTCAGCACCCGCGACACGATCGGGGTCGACCACATCACGTTCGAGTCGGACTACCCGCACGGCGACGGCACCTGGCCGGACACCCAGCAGGTGTTCGCCGACGTGTTCGGCGGCCTCACCGCCGACGAGATCGCGAAGATCAGCCACGAGAACGCCGCCGCGCTCTTCCGTCATCCGTTGCCGCCGCCCCGCAACCCGCATGCGATCGGAGTCCGACGATGAGCGACTACGAGCGCTACCTGGAGACGGCGCCGTGATCGAAGCCGCCTACCGCGGTACCCACGTTCAACTCGAGGTGGTCGCGCTCGCTGCGGACGAAACCCGGAACGTTCGGCCTCCGCCGGGACAGGAGGAGGCGATCGTGCTCCTGGAGGGCGCGGTCGAGTTCGGCGGCGAGGCCGCGAAGCGGAGCTCGGTGTTCGACCAGCGCGCGTCTGCGGTATATCTGCCACCCGGGTCGTCGATCGAGGTCTACGCGACGACCGACGCGGAGCTCGCGCTGATCGCGACGCACGGATACAAGTTGACATCGGCCGACGACGCGACCTTCGTGCGACCCGACGACGTCGTCGTACAGGCGCGCGGCGAGCCGGGTTGGCTACGCGACGTGCACGACGTGATCGCCGACGCGGTCCCGGCCCGCCATCTGCTCGTCGGCGAGACGTTCAACGAGCCCGGTCAATGGTCGTCCTTCCCGCCGCACAAACACGACGGCGGCGACGGCGAACCCGCGCTCGAAGAGGTCTACTACTACCGCTTCGACCGGCCCGACGGGTTCGGGTTCCAAGGCCTGTACGAGGCCGAGGGCTACGGCGAGGCCGTGTTCTTGAAGCACGGCAGCATCGTCGGCATTCCGCGCGGCTACCACCCGGTCTGCGCGGCACCCGGCTATCGCCTCTACTACCTCTGGGCGTTGGTCGGCGACCCGCGCCAGCTCGCGATGTACGAAGACCCCGTGCACCGCTGGTTGAACCACCGCTGACCGAAACGACGATCAGTCGCCGGCGACCGCGACGGGAGCGTCGGGTGCGGTCGTTTGATGGCCCTCTCGCGTCGACGCCGCGTCCTCGTCGCGGATCAACAATCCGGTGATGGCCGCGAGCACGACGAGCGCCGCGCCCACCAAGAAGGTCGTGTGGTACGCGGAGAGGACAGGTCCGGCCGCCGTCTTCGCGCCGGACAACAGCACCGTCAACAACGCACCGACGCCGAGCGCAGCCGCGACCTGTCGCTGCGTGGAATAGATCGCCGACGCCCGACCGGTGTCCTCGGGCGTGATGTTCGCGTACGTCGCCGCTTGCAGGGGCACGAACGCGAACGCCATGCAGACGCCCCGACCGAACATGATCAACCGGAGCCACCACAGGTCGGTGCGTAACCCGACGACGCCGAGCAGCATCGTCACCGCCGCCATGCCGACCATTCCCCAGAAGATCAGCCGGCGCGGTCCGACCCGATGGTAGAGGCGGCCGACGAGCTGGCTCGAGACGATCACGCCGACCGCCTGCGGGAAGGTGGTCAGCCCCGACTGCAGCGCGCTGAGGCCGCGCAGGTCCTGCAGGAACAACGGCAGGATGTACAAGACGCCGGCGAAACTTCCGTAGGTCAACGTGAGGACGATGTTCGCGTTGCGGAACATGCGCTCTTTGTACAAGCGCAGCGCCAGCATCGGGGCCGCGACGCGATTCTCCACCAGCACCAAGAGTGCGAACAGCGCCAAGCCGACGAGACCCGTCGAGAGCACGGCGACTGAACGCCATCCTTTGAGAGGCCCTTCCGAGAGCGCGTAGAGCACCAGCGCCAATCCGGCGCCCGACAGCAAGAACCCGGCGAGGTCGAACGGACCGGCCGTGCCCTCGCGGTGCTCGCGCAGATAGAGCGCGCCGAGAACGAACCCGACGACACCGACCGGCAGGTTGACGTAGAAGATCCATCGCCACGACACGTCGGTGACGAGCCAGCCGCCGATGATCGGGCCCAGCGCGGGCGCGAGAACCGTAGGGATGATCAATACGGTCGATGCCTTGGCCCGCTCGACCGGCGGGAACGCGCGGAACAACATGGCGGTGCCGACCGGCGTCAACATGCCGCCGCCCACACCCTGCAACACCCGGAAGGCCACGAGCTCGTTCAGGCTGTGCGCCTGGCCGCACAGCGCGGACGCCAGGGTGAACATCGCCAGTGCGAACAGGAACACCTTTTTCGTGCCGATCCGGTCGCCGATCCAGCCCGACGCCGGAATCCAGATCGCGAGCGAGAGCAGGTAGCCGAGCACAACCCACTCGATCGAGGTCTGGGTCGCGTGGAACTCGCGTGCGAGTGTGGGCGTCGCGACGAAGACGATCGTCGTGTCCATGATGTCCATGAACATCCCGCACACGAACACGATCGCGACGAGCCACTTGTACTCGAGGCCGAAGGGCGCCCGCGACATGGAGGGCCAGGCTACGCGCGCCGGCGATCAGCCCGCGTGGATCGCTCGGCGGGCAGGCTCAGCGCAGCGACGCTGTCGCCTGCAGCTGCGACTCGATGTGTTCCGCTCGCGCTTCGTCCACCGGCGCTCGCATCGTCGCTTCGAACAGGGCGCGCAGGCAGACGTTGCAGACGTGCTTGTCGCGCAGCTCGACGAGGTTGACCGCGCCACCACAGAACGTGCAATCGGGCTCGAACTTCTTGATGACGACCCTTCCGTTCTCCAAGCGCGTCTCTATCAAGTCACCGTGTCGGATCCCGAGCGCTCTGCGCAGCTCTGCGGGCACGACGACCCGGCCGAGTTGATCGAGCCGGCGCACTACACCGGCAGTTCCGCCTGGCTCGGCATCGCGGTCCTGTGCCTGCATCACAGCGCCTCCTTGTCGTCGCGGCATTTCACCGCGGCTCTTGGATGAACGTGCGAACGCAGGGTCCGGGCGACCACACACTTTGGACAATTCGCTTCTGTTTATAATACGGCACGGTCCGGGCGTCAAGCCCACTCGCCCAGCCCATTCGCCCAGCCCATTCGCCCAGCCCATTCGCGTTGCCGTTCACGCTTGAGTGTTCGCGGTCCACGCGGTCCCGTCCCACCACCGCAGGTTCGCCTGACGGATGGGATCGGGATACCACCCGGGCGCGCTCAGTTGGGTCGCGCCGGCCGCGGCCATCGCTCGGGCCAGCCGCTTCGACGCCGCCCTGCGCACGCGTCCCATGCCCAACAGCTGCACGGAAAAGAGGAGCGTCCCGAAGCCGGCGAAGAGCAGTAGCGACGGTCCCTGGATCCACAACACCGAGAAGTGACGATGGGCGAGCGCGACCACCGCACCAACCGCGGCCACGGCGGCACAACCGAACGCGGTGTGGGCAACGGCACGGCTGCGCGGATGCACTGTCGTCTCGATCTGCGAGCCGCCGGCGATGTTCGTCGCATCGATGTTCATGACGTAGAGCGGGCCGCCTCGCGAGCGCGGCGCGACCCGAAGGCTCGAGCCCGAGCTCTTGACACGAAACATCAGCCAGGGGAAGGAGCGGGCGACCGCGGCGACCGCCGACGCGGAGTCCTGCGGCGAACGCCACGATGCGACGTCGTCGCGAAACAGATCCGCCCCCCACCCCATCGACACAGGTTAGATGGGCTCAATTGTGTTGCGGCAGCCGACCGCCAAACGCGGGAGTTCGATGGGTGTACCATCAAGACGGAACTCTTACGCGACGAGCCCCAGACCTCGGCTTTCGCCCCAAATGAAGGGGCATGCAATGCCGGGAACGTGCACGGCACTCGCGATCAACCGGATGAACACAAGGATCGACGACGTCGTCGCGAAGGTCGAAGACGAGGTCGACAAGGCCGGGGGCGCGCTGCATGGAGGTAGCGCGCGGAGCAAGCAGCCGACGGCTGGGTAAACGACATGGAGGGACAGGAAATGGGTCTCAAAGGAATGGTTTTCAGCATCATCGCGTTCGCGGCGGGTGCCGTCATGTACTGGGCGGTGACCACGCCAGGGCACGGGTTCCGGGTTTCGACAGTGGGGGTCATCCTCATGGTGGCCGGCGGAGTCGGCCTCGTCGTCTCCGCGATCGTGTTCGGCGTCGGCAGTCGTCCGGCGACCACCCGTAATCGCACCTACGACCGTGAAGCGACCGACGCGCAGGGTGGCTCGTCGTCGGTGCACGAAGAAGTGCGCTAACCCGACTCGTTCACGCTTGGTCGCCGGCGCGGTTCCAGCCGGCAAAGGGAGAGGTACTGATGACCATTGGTATCGGCACGCTCGTCGTGATCCTCGTCATTGTGCTCATCGTCTACTTCATTCGCCGCGCCTAGACCCTCTTAACGAGGACACTTGGCGATCGCCTCATCCTCGATCTGCAGAAGCGCCTGACGCCCAACCGCGTTCGGATGCGGGTCATCGGGTCTGTCGAAGTAGCCGGCTCGCCAGGCTTTGTCCCAGTCGGCAACCTGGCTGAACCGCCGGATGTGCCGATTTATCGCCGCGGCACTCTGCGACCAGCTCCGGTTGTGCGAGTTGACAGTTGCGAAGACGACACACGTCACCCTTCGGGGTGGGACGCCCCGCTGAACCTCAGCTCGTCACGGGTAGACGTCCGTGCGAAGCACTGCGTAGATCACGCTGTCGCGCCACGCACCGGCGCGAAAGTACAGGCCCCGGGCGATGCCTTCCTTCTGGAAGCCCGCGCGTTCGAGTGCCCGTTGTTCGGCGTGGTTGTCGATCTCAGTGCCCGCTTGGAGCCGATGCGCGGTCGTGTTCGAGAACAGATACTGGACCAGTTGACGTTGTGCTTCTGTGCCGAGACCGCGGCCTCGGTATTCCGGGAACAACGCGATGCCGATCTCGTAGTTCGGAGTGGCTCCGAGAGGACGCCACGACACCCACCCGGCGCAGCCGCCGTCATCGACACCGACGGCGAGGTACGACGCGGCGCCACCGATCAGGCCGTCCTCCTGCCACCGGCGTTCGAGGTCCCGAACCGTGTCCATCCGGAAGCCAAACCACTGGAACTCGCCCGGAGCGGTCGGGTCCCACTGGAGTTGAAGGAGATGGCCGAGTTCCTGGCTCTCGACCGGCCTCAAGATCACCTGTCTCGGTGATCAGCCGAAGATTTGTGTGTGGCGAACCATGTACTGGGCGTACGGCACCCCAGTGATGCCGTCGAAGTCCAGACACTCTGCACTGATCGTGGTGTGGCGGATGTTGACGCCGGAGAAGGAGAACGTGACGGTGCCCGACCAGGAGCCGTTCGGGTTGGCCGCGATCACGTCGCCCGAGCCGCCTCCGGGCCCGAAGGACAGGTTGATCTGCACCAGGACACTGTCTCCCGGAGTCGGCACGGCCGGGCACGAGGCGATCGACGCAACCCGGACCGGAACACCGCTCGTGACCCTGGCCGGACTCCTCCACGGCAAGCCGGGCCGGCCGGCCGCCCACGCGGGAACGCCGGAGCCGCCGACCACCAACGCGGTCGCGACCGCGGCGCCACCGATCAATTTGCTGAGTCTCATGACACTCCTCGCATGTTCCTCGCGTGCAGTTGCGCGGCAGACCACTCGATGTGATCGTCGTCGGTGAAAAGTCGAGAGTCAACCCGCGCTCTGTCGCAGCTATTGCGGCCGCTCCCAGACCGAGATGTGCTTGCGGCTCTCGCTCGTGAACGGCGCGCGATCCCAGTCGTCCCAACGTTCCCGCAGTGCGAGCCCGGCGATGCGGGCCATCAGATCGAGCTCTGCGGGCCAGGCGTAGCGGAACGGAGACTCGAAGAGTGCGACGCGGTCGCCGCGGATCAGGTAGTGGTGGGACGCTCCCAGTTGCGTCGATACGTCGATGGTGTCGAAGCCGATGTGTGCCGGGCTGATCTCGAACGGCTGCGCGAGCATGCCCGGCGGGAAACGCTGCAAGTCGGGAAGCCACAACTCGATCACCATGCGGCCTCCCGGCGAGAGGTGCCGGGCGGCGTTGCGAAAGCACTCGACTTGCTCGTCTTGCGTGGTCAGGTTCGAGATGACGTTGAACACGAGATAGATCAGCGAAAACGCACCGGGCACATGCGTCGTCGCAAAGTCGCCGATCGTGACACCGACGGCCTCCGCGCCCGGCTTCGATCGAAGTTGCGACACCATGTCCGCCGAGATGTCGATCCCGTGCACCGCGAGACCGGTCCGGCTGAGCGGCAATGCCACCCGGCCCGTACCAATGCCGAACTCGAGCACGGCGCCGTCATTGGCCGCGTCAGCAAGGAAGCTCACCGTCCGATCGAGAAGGCCGGGATCGTTCATCTCCGAGTCGTCGTCGTAGCACTCGGCGACCCAGCCGGTGAAGATGTTGTTCGGCACGCCGTGACTCTCGCAGACTCAGCGGGCGCAGACGCGGCGATTTTCCAGGTCAAAAGAGCGGAGACAGCAAAGATGATCGATGATGTTCACCATCTCGGCCTCACGGTGCGCGATGTCGACGTGAGCGCGGCCTGGTACACCGACGTGTTGGGTTTCCACCGCGTGGGCCAGTACACGTCACCCGGCGGCGAACGCCAGAAGGTGTTCCTCCGCCACGAGCACCTACGCGTCCGCCTCGGCCTCACGCAACATCAACCCAGCCCGAGGGAAGACTTCGACGAAACCCGAGTCGGACTCGACCACCTCGCGTTCGCGATCTCGAGTCGCGCGGAGCTCGACGGCTGGGCGGAACGATTCCGCCAAGCCGGCGTGACGTTCTCGCCGGTGGCACCGGCGAACTCCATCCCTGGTGCCGCGGTACTTGTCTTCCGTGACCCGGACAACATCCAGCTCGAGCTGTTCTTCGATCCGTCGACCACCAACGAGTGATCGCCGGTGCGGTAATCAGACATGGGCAAGCACACGATCCAGCGGCCGAGGCATCCTTGTGAGATCCAGCGCGTCGACCAGCAAGCGCGCGTATTGGATCTTCCGGCCCCCGCGGGTGCCCATGAAACGCCGAAGCTGCTGCTCCTTCGTGCGTCCCTGGTGCGCAACCTGCTTCTGTAGGGTGCGGAACGATCCCAGCTCACCCTGAGCCGCGACGACCTCTTCAACGGCGGCGACACCGAGGGAGCGGATCAGCTCGTCTTCCAGGTCGGCGACGCACACGTAGAAACCCAGCTTTTCCATGCTGGAGCGATCGAGGTTCGCGCCGAGGCCGGCGCGCTCGAGACCGCGCCGGAAGCCGGCTTCTTCTCCGGCGTCACAGAGGCCAGCCAGTGTGACGTCCAGACCCGACGGACCGAACCGATCCAGAGAGCTTCGGATGTTCGTCGCGCCGCCCATCGGCACGATGGAAATGCCCTCCGCGTGCAGATCTCGACCACGGCGCTCGGCGAGCGCTTCCAGCGCGAACTGGTCGCTGATCCCTTCAACGAGCACGACCGTACGCACGTCGACGCCGGCAGGCCAATGTGTCACGTCCCTTGGCATCGTCCGATCTTGTCGGTGTGGAACGTGCCGTCGGCGCACGGGAGGTCTGGGTTCTCGTGTGAGAACACCCCCTTCGGGCTTTCCCACCCCGGCGCTACCCACGCATGCACCATCCAGCCCGTTACGCGCATGTAGGAGCCGTGCGCGTTCGCGCACTGCACCGCGGTCACGTCGGAGTCGGGCGGGAAGAGGACGTCGGCGCCGTTTCCGAGACATACACCGCTGTGCCGGTGCCAATGGTCGTTCGGGCCCGCGAAGCCATCGGGGGGCAGGGCACCCATGGAGTAGTACATGAGCCCGACCATCCGGGAGGTGGGGTTGATGCCGTCGTAGATCAGCGCGAGTGGGTGGTTCGGATCGAAGTTGAAGGAGTACCCGCCGCCGCCGCCGATGTAGTGCGCGCCGCTTCCCGGACCGAAGCCGCCTCCAACGAGGTGATAGCCCGCAGCCGTGGCATCGGCAACCGTCGGGTATTTCATCGCGACGGTGCGGGCGTCGACGAGTTGCGCCGCGAGGAGCGCATGCGTCGCGGGGTCGAGCGGCTTGTCCGGCACCGACTCAGCCACGACGTCTTGCGCTTTCACACCGACGATCACATGACCATTCAAGTCAGTGACGGGCGTCGACGTCGCCTTCGACGCAGCGATCACCTTCGATGTAGATGTAGTAGTCGGCTTCTCCGGCGCTGCCGACTTCGCGCTCGAACCGCACGCACCGAGCAGCACACCTGCAAGCGTCAGGGTCACGATCGGTCGAACACGCATGTATTCCCCTCGGGCCTTGACGTCGGAAGACATAGTGCCTGCTCTGAGACGCCTGTGCGAGGCCTCATGGTAGGGCGAACCAGTCCGGACGTCGACTACGGCTGATATGGCGGAGCCTCACCCCAACCCCATCTCGGCACCGGCGCGTGCGCGACGACCTCGACACCGGCCTGTGAGTTCCCGAGCGCGAGACGGGTACCCCATTCGAGATACGCGACGAGCGCGGAACGGAACTCCGGATCGGTCGGCATTCGGGCGTCGTCTGCAGCGAGACTCATGAGCGACGCAAACCGGAATCGCTGCTCGTCGGTAATGCCGAGCTCCCGATGCTTGTCCAGCATCCGTTCGTAGCCGCCGAGTTGCCCGGTGTACTCGGCCGGGCCTCCGAAGACCTCACTCCACCAAGTGGCCACGTTGCGACGATGCTCCGCGTGCACGCCACCGGGAAAGAAGGCCGACAGGAGCTCGTCGTGTTCGACTCGGTCGTAGAACGCGTTGATCATCCGATCGAACGCGTCGCGCCCTCCTGCCCATTCGTACAGGCTCGGAGCTTCGTCCATGGGCGCAACGTATCGGACGCGAACGGCCGCCCGGTTCCCGTCGTGCTACCGGTTGTTGACGCAGGTATTGCCGTCGTTGTCGCTGTTCGTTCCGTCCGGACACGTGGTCTGGACCCACAGGATCGCGGTGAGGTTGGCGTGTCCGACTTGCGCGCCGGCGAGTGTCGCGAAACTCAAGTTGGCGTTTCGTAGATCGGCGTGCCGGAGGTCTGCCATGCTCAGGTTGGTCGGCACGATCGGGAAATCCGGAAGGCCGAGCGCCGACAGGTCGGCACCGGACAGATTTGCGCCGAACAAATCGGCTCCCGCGACATTGACACCGTTCAGATGGAGGCCGGAGAGGTTCGCGTGCGCGAGGTCGGCGTTGGTCAGGTTGGCCCCACCGCATATTTCGAATATGAGACGCGAGAATGGCGCGCATTCACCGAACGTCGCGGTTCTGAGCGTGGCGTGGACCAGGTTCGTGTGCGCGAGGTCGGCGAACGAGAGATCGGTGTGCGAGAGGTCGGCGCTGACGAGGGTCGCATTCTGCATGACCACGCCGCCGCAGTGGGACACGATACCAATCTGAGGTCCGAAATCGATCGACTGGCAGTTCGACGTGACCGCGCCGGCAAGCGAGGCGCGAGTGAGGTTGGCACTGTCGAAACGGGCAAGCGCACATGTCGGGCCGTCCCGCGTGAAGAAACACGACGCGAGATTCGCGTTCGAGAGATTCGCGCCACCCAGCTGCGCAGACGCGAGGTTCGCGCCGAAAAGCGTCGCGCCGGCAAGCGAAGCGCGGGTGAGGTTGGCATGACTCAGATTGGCGGCGGCGCATCGCACGGAGAAGTCCGGTTGCAGCACGCACGTGGCGAGTGACGCGGTGGAGAGGTTCGCGCCGCGCAGGTTCGCAAACGAAAGGTCGACTCCCACCAGGTTCGCGCCCGACAAGTCAGCACCTGGACAGTTCGTGAAATGCGTGGCCGTCGGCTGAGCGACGATGGTGCAACCGTTGATCGTCGTGTCCGCGAACGCCGACGGCGCGCCAACGGTGGTCAGCGCGACGAACACGACGATGACCAAGGTGCAGGCGACGCGCTTCACACGCACTCGGTTCTGTCTCGTAATAACCCGACAGCTATGCGTACCACCGAGCGCGATAGCTGTCAACACGCGCGACTACCACTCAACTTCCGTGGGCGAAGAGGCAGAACGGATGTCCGTCGGGGTCGAGCATGACTCGGACGTGAGGTTGCGGCTGGTAGTCAGCAGGTCGCGCGCCAAGTTCCTCTGCACGACTTACGGCCGTGTCGAGATCATCCGCGGCGATGTCGAGGTGCATCATCATCTGCTGCGCCCCGGCAACGGCGGGCCATCGCGGCGGCGTGAAGGAGGCTTCGTACTGAAACGAGAGACCGGCTCCACCCGACGACGGTCGGAGTCTCACCCAACCGGGCTTGTTCTCGAGCCGGTTCCATCCCAGCAGGCTCTGGTAGAAGTCCGCGAGTCGCTGAGGATTGGGAGTTCCGAGCACCGTCGCGGCCACCTGGATTGTTGGCTTCGCATCGGGCACACGCACATATTGCTCTCTGGGACGCCGATGCCGCGGTCAACGTGGGTCGGCGCGATCGACGTTGAAATGGCGGCCGATCTGGCTGTACCAGCCGCCGTCGCTCGCCGGAAGCACCAGGCAGCGGCTGATCGTCCGTTGACCGCCATCTTGGTCGCCATACAACAAATCGATCGTGAACGGTTGACGCTCGGTGAGCACGCGGACGAACTCCCCGTGCAGCGGGTCGCTCTCGTCCCGCAGGGCGCTTTCCCAATAGCCCGCTCCGCCGGACGGGATGTAGAGATCGATGACCAGCGTGCGGAACGCGTCGAGCTGAGCGCGAGGGTCACCTTCATGCACCCAGCCGGGCGTCGGATACCAACCGTGCAGCAACCCAAGCCCCGCACCGACATTGCGCAGGCCGATCGCGAGGTAGATCACCCCACCTTCGTGCTCGGCGATCGCGCGGCCGCCGCTCAGACGCCCCGCATGCCCGCCTCCCCATACAACCTTCTGGTCCGGGTCATCATGGAGCGACGGCACGAGCAGAGCGCGCATCCCGGTCACCAGCGCTTGTTCGGCCACGCGCGCCGAACGGTTCGACGAGCGCACCGCTGAGTACGTCGCCGCAGCGAGAACGAGAGTCCCACCTGCCGTCGCGAGCGACGAGATCGTCTGCCAATCAGCCATGGCGCATGACCCTACGAGTCATTCCGCTTGATCTGCGGTTCGCGCGCCTCGTTCGCGCAGCCAGCTGATCACGTTCTCTCGCTGGGTTCCGAGTCCTTGGGCGGCATCGAGTGGCGTTCCGTATGCATAGTCGGGGTCCAGTTCAGATCTGCACCTCTCCCGAGGAGGAACTCCGCGGCCCGTCGCTGCCCGCCGGCGCAGGCATGCCAAAACGCCTGGGACAGTTCGTCGGTGTCGGCATTGGGGTGGCGTGAGACGAGTTCCTGCAGCCGATCGACCATGCCGAGTGCGGCTGCCGGCCACAACTTCTCAACTCGGGCGCCGCGCTCGGCGAGCAAGCGCGCGACATTCCAACACCCGTACCCGACCGCATTTTCGAGCGGCGTGCCGATGGAACCGTCCGGCAAGTTGATGTCGGCGCCACCATCGATCAGCGCCCGTGCGACGTCGACGTCATCGCTGCTCGCCGCCCAATGCAACGCGGTCTCGGAACCCTTCCCGGGATCGCGCGCATTCGGATCGCCTCCAGCGGCGATGAGTATCCGCACGATCTGCGGACCGTTCGGGAAATAGCCGGGCCAGTCCGCAACGACATGAAGCGGCGTCCGTGTGCCGTGCGGGCCTCCGAGTGGCGAACATGCCAACCCGGCATCGGACGCCAGGAGGCGCTCGACTGCGTCCACGTCGCCAGTATGGATAGCTGCCACCAGCTGATCCGCTGCGCTCGTCTCGGTCACGAGTGCGACACGAGCGAAGGCCGCTCAGCGGTTAGGACGTACAAACCGATGAGGACGCGGAGCAAGCGACGCATGCCTTCGAGCCTAGGTTCGCTGCTGGTCTGGAAGGTAGCGCCAGAGCACTCGGCGCGCGCGATCTCGAGCGATGCCCGACGACGAGGGCCCAGAGCCGCCGCGGTAGATCGGCCATTTTCTTGTTGGGTCGACTAAACGATTGTGTGTTGTACGGGGTTCGTCTTGTAAAGGTATATGTGGATGACTTCGAGATCTTCTTCAGGGATTGTTACGGATCGGTCGTGCGCGCCGTGGCTATGGCGGTTGGTGATCGTGGTCGGGCGGAGGACCTGGCTCAGGAAGCCTTCGCCCGAGCGTTTCGGCGGTGGCGGGTCGTGTCGGCAATGGAGCGTCCCGTCACTTGGGTGTATGTCGTTGCGATGAATGCGGAACGGAGCCGTTGGCGACGTGAGGAACGCGCTTCGCGCTGCGACGATCAGATGCAAGTGGTCCTAGACGATCCGGCGACTGGTGTGACTACTGGCGTTGTTGTGAGAGACGCGCTCGGGCGTTTGCCTCCGCGCCAGCGTTGCGCGGTGGCGTTGCGGTATTTGGCTGATCTGCGGATTGCGGAGGTCGCCGAGGTGATGGGGTGTGCCGAGGGGACGGTCAAGGCGACGTTGCATCAGGCGTTGCGGAATCTACGAGTCGATCTTGAAGGGGAGGAGCCGTGAACCTCGATGAGTTTCGTCGCACGTTCGACGAGCTAGCCGGTCCCGAACCCGAGCCGACCGCCGCGGCGCGTGCGAGCGTGCAGTATCGGAGTCGTCGGATGCGGCAACGACGCCTCGTCGGAGCAGGAGCCGTCGTTCTGCTGATCGCGATGCTCGTCGTCGCAGCGCTTGAAGTCGGGAACGGCCCGGGGCGAGTCCAGATCAGCAATGGTGGCGGTTCCAATGGGGCCGCGCCCAAAAGCGGGCTCTTCCCGGATGTGACGGGTACGACCTTGATCCTCGACGACGGCGCGAGCGGGATCGTTGCCGTCGATCTCGATCGGCGGGTCGCGGAGCGGCATCCCACGCCCGGCGGTGGAACCCAAGAGCAGCCGATCGGGATCGTCGGCGCGGACACGGCATTCTTCACCGGATCGAATGACATCTACGCGGTGCCGTTCGATGGCAGCCCGGCGATCTCGCTCGGGCACGCAAACGCGTTCACACGCGCCGCCGAACCCAACGAGGTGTGGCTCGTGAGTTGGCCCGGCGGCCGCCAGGGCCTCGGTACCCCTGTCTCATTGCGAGAGGTCGACGCGCACGGCAACGTCATTCGCCAGGCCACGAACAACGATCCCAACCTCGGCTCTCCGGCAATGGGCATCCCCAAAGGGATCGCCTACGAGACCACAGCCGGAGTCGCGCTCTGGGACGCCCACACCGAAAGGGTCACAACCCAGCTCGGCACCAAAGCCGCATTCGTCGACGACGTCCACGACGACACGCTCGCGTGGTGTGAGGACATCTGCGCTACCGAACACATCACCCACATCGGCGGACGCGACCTCACTATCTCGACCCCCGCCGACACTCGGGCGTTCCAAGGGCGGTCGGCCCGCTTCTCGCCGGACGGCCGCTACCTCGCGGCGGTCGTCGCGCTCGACGGCCCGCTCGCACCCCATCCCGCCTACAGGATCGACCTTGTCGACACGCGCACTGGTACTGCTCGCGTCATCACGCCCAAGTCAATCTCCTTGGGCGTATCGCTCGCATGGTCACCAGACTCGCAACGGCTCTTCTTCTCACCGTTCGCTTACGCCAACACGCATCTCACCCTCGGCGAATACGTCGTGCCAACCGCCCAACTGCGCACCGCCACCGTCCCGTTCTGGGGAAACTTCGGCATCGCCGTCGCGCAGGCGACAGCCGCACCACTTCTCAGCGCACCTACGATCGCCCAGAACCGATGCCCTCCCCCCGTTCAAACCACCGGGGGTCCGACACCAACCTGTGCCTTCCACTTTTGATCGCCCTCACGCCATGGGTCTCGAGGTGTCAGCCTCGGCCAGCGCTTTCAGGTTGAGCAGCTGGCGCCGCATCATCACGAGATCGCCGGCCGGGAGCAGGCGGCGCAGCACGATGCCGACGACACCGCGCGCGGGGACGGTGACCAGTTTCACGACGAGGCGCGACCGGCGCGGGCCATCCGGAAAGATCACGTAGCTGATGGCCAGGTCGCCGAACAGGCGGTGGCCGACCAAGCGGAGGGTGAGGTGCTCGTCGACCGCGAACGACGCCAGCGTGAAGATCAGCACCTGCTCGCCCACCTCGAGCCGGTCGACGCCGGGCACGAGGTGCTGCGGGCTTCGCCGCCCACCATTGTCAACCCAGTCGTAGCTGTACGGCGCCACCTTCAGCTGGCACAACCAGCGAAACACCACCGCTGGCGGGGCGTCGATGGTGACCGCCCGGAAGAGCTCCTGGTCGCGATGAGGAAGGACGTCGTCGCACGGGTAGCGACGCCGGCGCTCCACCGGGGTGCTTCCCCAGAGGTCGACCGCGTCGCACGCTCCCATCGCGCCGCGGGCTTCCGAAAGCACCCGGCGAATCGCACACATCGTCGCGCTCATCTCAACGACACCCCACGCATGATGGCACCAAAATAGTGCCGTCGCAGCGAGTGCCCGCTCAGGAGGTCATCGCAACGCGTCGTCGGGCGTTTGTGATGGTGATGTCCATCCGACAAGCGGGATATCCGTGGATGGCCCACCACCGTGGTGGCGGGCCATCGACGAATCGAAGTTGTCGGATTCGTCGTTACGGTTGGAGCCGCAGGATTTGACCGTTGGTGGCGGTGCTGTTGGCCGAGACGTAGCGAGCCGTCGGCTCCGAGCACGATGCCGCTCGGGTCCGTGACCGCGTTGACGATCGTCGTCGTCCCGTCGGGTGCGCGCTTCCACACGGCGCCGCCACCAGCAACTGAAACCGAAATAATGAACCAGACCGGCCACGAAAGCCTGCCCGTCCTCCGCCGCTACATCCGACGCGGAAGATTCTTCAACGACAACGCAGCCGCGAAACTCGGGCCGTGATCCGACCAGCAACATCGCAGACCGCCGTTTCCACGATCGACAGACCCAGACTTCAGTTCGATCAGAACTGCTCAGCCGTCGAGCTAACCGCGGTGGTTGGAGCGATACCGTTGGTGTCGGTGATGCTTCCGGATGGCGTGTAGGTGGCGGTCTTGCTTGTGGTTACCTGGATCGTGGCCTGACCGCCTGGCGTCCCGAGCGTGATGACGAGTTGGAAGGTCGTGTGGTTATAGCTGATTGTCGAGTTCACGAACGTGCTCGTCGCGCTCCCATTCCCGCCGATGTAGTTCACCCCGAAGTTGAAGCCTCCGATGTTAAAGGCGGTGGAACCGCTGCACGGTGTGCTCGGCACACTGAACGTTGTATTGCCGTTCCCGGTGCGGTTGAGATCGACCTCGGTCGTGAGGGTCGGGTCGGCGCTGTTGTTTGTCCACGTCGAGCAGAAGCTGCTCTCCTGCATGGCTCGCGGCCAGGTGATGGTGATCGTGTCGCCCTGGTCGGGCTTACCGGCTGTTCCTGTGTGGTTTTGGATGCTCAGCGCGGTGGGGTTCGGTGGTGCGATGACGGTCAGGGTGACCGTGTTCGTAGCAGTCGAGTTCGTGAAGTTACCGTCGGCGTCCGTGAAGGTTGCGGAGACGGTGTAGGTCCCGGCTGCGAGGGATGTTGCGGTCTGGCAGCTTGTGTTCGCGGGGTAGCTGAAGGTGCACAAGGTCGAGCCGGATGTGAGTGTGACCGTGCCCGTGGCCGCCCCGCCTGGCAGTCCGGATTCGGCGAGAGTCGCCTGCGAGCCGGTGACGATAGTGGCGGACGAGCCGCCGTTCACCGTGATGGCAAAGGTTGTGGTCGCCTTGTTAACGGTGAGGTTTTGTGCTCCCGAAGTCGAGGCGGTGAAGTTGCCGTCGCCGCCGTATGTCGCCGTGACCGAGTATGCGGTCGCCGAGGCAGCGAGGGCGGTATCGGTGGAGTTGCACGTTGTGCCCGGCAGGGTGATCGCGCAGAGGGTCGTAGCTCCGCTCTTCACGGTCACCGTGCCCGATGGCGTGCTTCCAGCGAACTGGGGCGTGACACCGGACGTGAACGTGATCGTGGACTCGTTGCCGTATGTGACCGAGGACGCGGAAAGGGACAGGGATGTACTGGTTGTCGCCTTCGTGACGGTCAGGCCCGTGCTTGCAGTGAGGCTGGACGTTGCCAGGTTGGTGTCGCCGTTGAACGTGGCGATCACTGTGTACGGGCCGCCTGCTGCGAGGGCCGTGTTCCCGATACCGCACGTTGTCCCCGGCAGCGCGATCGTGCAGGTGGCTGCCCCGGAGTTGACCGAGACGGTGATGGTGTCGGCGTTCGGGATCGCCTCGCCATGAACGGCGGTGACACTCGCAGTGAACACGGTGGTGGATTCGTTTCCGTAGGCAACCGATGTCGGAGTCTCCGACACGGTGGTTGTCGTTGCGTCCTTGTTGACCGTCAAGCTGGACGCGCTGGAGTTGGACGAGGCGAAGTTCGCGTCACCGTTGTAACTGGCGGTGACGGAATACGCAGTTCCGGCGGCTCCCAGCGCGGTGCTCGTGGTCTGACACGTGGTGGAAGGCAGCGTGATGGTGCACAGCGTCGTGGCACCGGTCTTCACCGAGACGGTCCCAGTGGGTGTTCCCGCGAACTGGGGAGTGACATTCGAGGTGAACGTGATCGTGGCCTCGTTGCCGTAGCTGACGGTGGCAGCGGACAGCGACAGGGACGTGCTGCTTGTCGCCAAGCTGATGGTCAACGTCTTCGACGTGGAGGTGGAGGTGATGAAGTTGCTGTCACCGCTGTACGTGGCGGTGATCGTGTAAGGGGTGCCCGAGGTTGCCAGCGCCGTGTTGGTGGCGGTGCAGGTCGTCGCGGGCAGCGTGATGGTGCACAACGTCGTCGCACCGGTCTTGACCGCGATGGTCCCGGTGGGTGTGCTGCCTGCGAACTCGGGTGTGACCGAGGACGTGAAGGTGACAGCAGACTCGTTGCCGTATGTCACCGTGGCCGCCGACAACGACAGCGACGTGGTTGTCGTGGCTTTGCTGACGGTGATTTGTTCGCCGCACGTGCTAACGGCGCCATTATTTTGCGCGTCGCCTGCGTAGGTGACCTGCCAGAAGTAGGTGCCAACGGCGTTGACCGTGACTCCGGCCGAAGAAGTCGCCGCGCCGCCGGACAAGGTTCCCGTCACGGTCGCTACGAGACCACCAACCGCACAGCTGTTGGTGTTGTAGAGCCGGAACGTCAGCGTTTCGCCGTTGGTGTTGACGCTGCCCGTGAGCGTGGCACTGTCACTGAACGCGCTACCGACGTCCCCGGACGACGACACGGGCGTCGTGGCGATGGTCGGGCTCGTCTTGGCGGTGGTGGCCGAAATCGGGATCGCCGATGACTGCCAGTTCGTCCCGAGCACAGCCATGATGGAGTACCCGTACGCCGTGCCGGGGCTGAGAGTCGTGTCCTGACACGAGCTGACCGCCGAAGCCACGGTGCACACGGTTGCCGGACTTCCAGGTCCGGTCGTGCGAAGTATTTTGTACTGCGCCCCGGCGAGTTGGCTGCCCGGCAACGTCCAACCGATCGTGATCGCTGTGCTGCCGTTCACCGTCGCGGTCGGCGCCATCGGGGAGGAGAGGCTCGCGGCTTTGGCCGACCCTTGCGGGCCGCTGTTGACGCCCACGAGCCAATACGCGAAGGCTGCGCCAGCGACGAAGAGGATCGTGCTTGCCGCGATGACGATGATGAGGCCGAGTCGGCCGAGCTTGGCCGTCATTGGTGGACCGTCACAGTCAGCGGGATAGTGAACGCAACGCCTTGGCAGCCGCTGGACGCGCCGGTTCCCATCGTGAGCGCCCCAGCAACGACGAGACGTTGGTTATTCGCGTTTGCCGGAATCGTGAACGGGAGATACGAGGTGCTCGGCGCCGCGAGCGAGATCGCCGGCGTGGTGCAGCCGCCGATAGCACCGAGTGTGATCGCGGTGATTTGTACGGGCGCGGCGTTCGGGTTGGTCGCGGTGATGACGAGATCTCCAGTTCCTCCGGGTTGCAGCAGTGTTCCGGCCGTTGCGTTCGTGGCGATCGTGACCGCCTGCGAAGTTCCTGTGGTCGCCTGGCCGGTGCCGAGCCCGGTGGACTTCCAATATGCGTACGCGGAGCCAGCGCCGATGCCCAGCATCAACACGATTGCTGCGGCCGTCGGACCGAGGACCCGCCGTCGCACCGTCGAAGTCTGGTTCCGATGTTGCGCGACCCGTTGAACGCGGTTCGCCGGCGCGGTCTCGGTCTGCTTGGTGTGGCGGAACGGGCGGAGGTTCATGATCCCGAACCTGTGCCCGTGTAGTGCAAGGTGAGCGTGAGGTGCTTGCAGGCGTCCTGGTTGACCGCCGTGTCGTTCATCTTCAGGGCCGGCAACTTGTTGGCCGGCACCCCGAGCGAGGTGAGCGAGACCGGCGTGGTGGTGTTCGCAGGCACGTTGACCGCGACACCGACACTCGTGAAGGTGAAGTTCGGTGTCGTTCCCGAAAAGGCAGGGCACAACGTGTTCGCGGTATCCAGCGTGAGTGCGATACCACCGATCGGAATCGTCATGACGGCCGGGTTCGGGTTCGTCACCAGAAGGTTCAGCGTTTGGCTCAGACCCGGATAGAACAGCGTCGCCGGGTTACCCGAGAGAGTGAAGTTGGCACTGTTGAACAGTGCGAAGCTCGCCGGCGTCGCAGCTCCGGCGACGGTCGCCGTGACCGTGTAGCTCCCGGAGGTGCCGTTGGCCTTGAACGTCGGGGCGGTCGCGAGCCCGCTCGCGTTCGTCGTGACGACACAGGTCGTGCCCGAGCACGGCGACGCGAACGTGCCGGACGCGCCCGACGCGGGGGCGGTGAACGTGACCGACGCGTTCGGGAGCGGGTTGTTCGTCGCGGCGGTGACCTTCGCAACGAGCGACCCCCCGAAGTTGGCGTTGATCGTCGCCCCCTGCGGCGTGCCCGAGGTCGCCGTGATCGTTTTCCCGGTGTCGGTGGCGGTGATCGTCCAGCAGTACGTGGTGGTCGGACCGACGTTGAAGGCAACATCGGTCGCGAACACCGCGAAACAGTGCGAACCTTGGGCCAGCCCGCTGTACACCGCGGTGCCCCGCGCGGGGTCGGTCTGACCCGTGCATGGGGTTGCCGCACCGCCGTCCAGGCGGCAGGTGAATGTCGCCCGGCTCGTGTCGGTGAAGTCGAGCTCGGCCGTCGCTTTGGTGGTCGGGTTCGTCGGCTTCTGGACCAGCACGGGCGCGGCCGGAGCGACAGTGTCGATTGTGAACGTCGTCTTGTTCAGATCAGCGTTCGCCGTCGTGTTGCCCACACCGTCGGTGGCACGCAGGAAGGCGATGTACGTGCCGTCCGCTGGACGCACGATCGCATAACCCCAAGCCGTGGTGCCGCTCGCCGGGTTGAACACCTGCGGGGCCGACGAGAACGCCGAACCGTTCCAGTACTTCCCGGACGATTGCTGTTGCACGGCGACGGCGACGCTCGCCACGCCCGAAGGGTCGGCGGCCGTGCCGCAGATTCCGACCGGGGAACATCCTGCCGTCCAGCTCGCCGCGTTGTAGGAGCGACCGGCGACCGGGAACGTCGTCGTGATCGTCGGCGCCGCCCGGTCCACCGTCCAGAAAAAGCGGGCGGGTGCGCTCGGCGGGTTCGATCCGACCTGCGCCTCGACCTGGAACCCATGCGCGCCCGCCGCAAGATTCGAGTAAGTGAGCCCACCGGCTCCGCACGCGGTGAAGGCCGCGGTGTCAAGCGCGCACTTGAGCCCGACACCCGACTGGGCGTCGGTGTAGGTGAACGTTGCCGTGGTCGCGGCGGTCGGGTCCGTCGGGTGCGTGCCGATGACCGGCTTGGGCGGGACGATCGCCCACGAGAACGTCGTCGGGCTACTCGCCGTCGTCCCCGAGAACGCGACGACCTGGAACGTGTGGAATCCCTGCGCCAACGCCGGGTAGTTCTTCGGGCTCGTACACGCGGCGGGGGCCGCCGTGTCCAACGCGCATTTGAACGTGAGACCGGCCGAGTCGGTGAACGTGAACGTCGCCGGCGAAGTTGTCGTGGTGGCTGTCGGGTCGGTGGGTGTTCCGGTGAGTGTCGGCGCGGCAGGCTTCGCAGCCGCCAACGCGTCGCTCACGAAATACCCGGTGAGCGCGACGACGAGGGCAAACGCGGACGCGACGAGGAAGCCTCGCCGTCCCATCGCTCGCACTCGTCGAAACACCGTCACGCCATGTTCCCTTCGACTCGCACCATCGTGGTGAGAGCACCGATCGAACCCAGAAGCACTCGCTCTGGCCTCTATCGCTGACCACACCTCGTCGACGTGTCCACACACCAACACGGTGGTCAGCCGAGCCGCAGACCCGAAGATCCACGGCCCGGCCGAACCGACCGCATTCAGCTCCCGGAAAGGCGATCCGTCGCCTACCCCGGAAGCTCGCCGACTAGCTCGACAACGTGAGCGTGAGGGTTGCGCCCTTGCAGTGGTCTTGGTTGAGACCAGTGTCAGCCATCGACATCGTGCCGGTCGCCGAGATCACGACGTCCGAGGTGCTTGCCGCGATGACCTGGCCCGACGAGACGTCAGGCATACCGAAGTCCGCAGCAAGGCACAGCGGGTCGCTCGTCGTCAGGTTCGAGAGGTGGATGGTTCCCACCTGCAACGACGAGGTGTTGAGGTTGTCCGCCGTGAAGTGGACTGTCTCGGACCCGCCCGGCGTCAGACCGTCGTCGACAAGGCCGTGCAGCACCACGGTGCCGTTGCTCGAAGCAACGGTGCCCGAGCCCGACCCCGCGCCGGTGGTGGTCCAGTACGCGAACGCCGCGCTGCCGGCACCGAGGGCGAGCGCCGCAACGGCCGCCCCGGCGATCATCTTCTTCTTCAACGTGAACTTCTTCATGACGTGATGCTCCTTGGATGAAGTGAGTGGTGAAATTCGACTTTGGCGTCGGTTTCGCCCTCGCTCCCCACAGGCCGTTGGCGACCAGTTGCAGCCTGTGGATCATCACGTCGCCCTTGCCTTACTTCAGGAACTGGCCGAGGTCGGCCCGCTCCCGCAACGCTTTCCTTTCGAAATGACTGCGACGAAGTGCCGAGCCGTCACACCGCGGCTGAACGCGTGCGCGAAGAACCCCGCCTTCGTCTCTGACTCCCGCCTCTTCCCAGTTGCCCAGTTCGCCCGACCTGCGAAGCGCCGGATTTGCTCGCGGTCGACGCGACGTTGCGTGACTCAGAGCCAGGGGTCCGCAGGTCCGCGAATCCCAGCCGTTGGACTGGAAAATCCAACCGCTGAGAGAGAGTATGACTCACTCAGCGCGCGAACACAAGGGAAAGCTACGGCAAGGTGACCTGGTTGGACGCGATCTCGGTGTAGTTGCTGACCGTCCACGACGACTGGGTGAGCGTCTGCACGCGGGTGTCGTAGTGGGCCTGGAGGTGGGGTCCGCCATTGCAGGTGAAGGTGTTGACGACCAATGCACCGCGCCAGTTGGCCCCACACGACGGGTTGGCTTCTTGGGCGTTGGGTGCGTACATGATTCCCGTGAAGTCGCCGGAATGGGCGCCGTTGCCCGGATCGATGGTTCCGCCCGCGAGGTAGACACGCAGCTTGGTGGGGTCGCCACCGGAGTTGACGGTCGCGTCGGAGATGCTGACGGTCAGGCTCGCGTTGTTGGTCGGTATGACGTAGATCTCGACGACCCCGCCGTTCGCGGCGCCGGCCGAGACGGTGAACGTCGACGGGAACGACAACGTGTTCCCCGCGGAGGCGAGGTCGGTCTGGCTGCAGTAGTAGGCACCCGGCGCCAGCGCGGCGGGAAGCACGCCACTGAACGCCGGGCACGCGTTGTGCGTGGCCGGCAGGCACGGCGTGGTCGGCACGTTCGGTGCGGCCGGGCACGTCAGGACCGGGTTCAGCGGGTTGTAGCTGCCGGGCAAGAGGAACCCGTTGCTGCAGCTCGTTCCCCCACCCTTGAAGTAGTCCTGGTTGTGCGCCGGCGACGCCGAGCCGTTGCAGGTGATCTGGCCGTTGGTCGCGACATCCGCGGTCGGGCTCGTGACCACATTGCCGTTCGCGTCGACGGTCTCGACCGGCCCGACCCCGTTCGCGGGGTTGTAGTTGCCGGTGTTGCCGTTGAAGGTGATCGACGTCTTGGCGAAGATCGCGAACGGATACAGGTACGACCGCGAGACCGTCGCTTGGACCGCATGCGGCTGGCCGTTGATGATGCCCTTCGACAACACCGTGTAGGTGTTGTCGTTGACGCGCCGGGCGGTGTACTGCACGTTCGGGTTGCCGGGGACCGATGCCACCGTGCACGCCGCGTTCGCTCCCACGCAGAATGTCGCCGCCGGTGTCGTACCCAGCTGGTCGAACCGGAACAACGCGTCCGACACGCCGGCGTCGGCGCTCGCGAGCGCCGCGCTGAAGTCCTGACCCTGTTTCGTACTGTGCAAACCGGACAACGTGCGCGCAACCACCGCGGCACTCAACAACATCAACACCATGATGATCGTCACGATCACAATGATGTTTCCGCCTTCGTCTCGCGGCCGTTCTCGGGCGTCGAGGATGCTGCAGGGCCGAGGGGTCCGAAACGCCGACACTTTTCCTCCGTCTACCGTGGCTGATGGGGCCTCCCAGGCTCCAAGAGATGCAAACGACCACCGCCACCGCTGCGATACGGCTCCGACCGAAATTTTCGTCACACTGCGGATCTCGACCGCCGCTCGACGCAGGTGCGCTCGAAGATGATCCTTTTGTCGCGATCGGACCATGCCGATGTTCTGGCAGGCGTGCACGATTTGTGGTCACGCCCCGTATCCCGGCCGGCCGCCCGATCGATTACCGAGTATGAGCGAACACGACCCCGAACTCGATCAGCACTTCCCGGAGATCACGCGCCGGCTGCGCGCATTCGGGTCGGCGCCTGTGGCGTCCGTCGTCGCCGACCGTACGCTCGCGCGCCTGCGCGCAGCCGGTCGACCAAGGCTGAGCGGAACCCGGCTCAAATTGTTGTCCGCGGCTGCCATCGCCGGCTTCGCCGCCGGCGGGGTTGGACTCGCAGCCGCCGACGTGCTCCCGGCCCCCGTGCAGGATGTCGCACACAACGCGCTCGACGCGGTCGGCGTGCATGTCCCGCCCGGACACAACCGCTACAACGACCCGACCGTTTGCCCGGGTGGCCCCTACCGCAACCACGGTGCCTACGTCCGCGCGCACCCCAACGACCCGAACGCCGGTGCGTCACCGTGCGGCAAACCCGTCCAGTCGGTGAACCCGACCGGCAAGCCCAACGCCGACAAGAACGATCCGACCGACAAGAACGATCCGGCCGACAAGAACGACAAGAACAAGGCACACGGGCCGCCGCCGTGGGCGCACGGCCACGGCAAGCCGGACACGCAAGATCCCGCGACCGGCCCTGACCCGACGACAAAACCGGCCAAGCCGTCGCCCGCGTCAACGGCGCCAATGACCACGACGTCGCGCCCCCCGTCCACCACAACGTCGAGCTCGTCGACGTCCAGCACAACGTCCACGACCACACGACCGTGAACCTCGCGCCGGCAATGACGAACGAAACGGTGACTCCCGACCCGCCGTCCGCACCCGCAGCGCCCGGTCGGGGCATCGAGGACGTGTTTCGTCGTTACGCCGCCGCTGTACACAACTACTTGAGGGCCGCGGGCGCGACCGACAGTGAAGACCTCTTGAGCGATGTGTTCATCGACGTGATGCGGGGCCTCGAACGGTTCCGAGGCGATGAAGACGCGTTGCGCCGATGGGTGTTCACGATTGCACATCATCGCTTGGTCGACGAGCACCGCCGCCGCGCCCGGCGCCGGAAGCTCGCGCGCGCGCAGACCCAGATGCGGGTCGTGCCGCCCGACGAGGCGATCGACCCTGCCCTCGTCTCCGCCCTCGACGCGCTCACGCCGGACCAACGTGAGGTCGTCGTGTTGCGATTCGTTGCCGACCTCTCACTCGAGACGGTCGCAGAAATGACGAACCGACCCGAAGGCGCGGTCAAGTCGCTCCAGCACCGAGCGCTGCGAAACCTCGCCTTCAACCTCGACCCCGCCGGCTTTTAGGCAGGCCGTCGTCGGTCGGAGACGGCCTGATCCGTCGAGCGACCGGGTTCAGCGGTTCTCGTATGCCGCGCGCGCCCGAAGTCCCGGCGGCTCGAGCCGGAGCCGGTAGAAACGCCAGGCGACGGTGACGAGGAACGCCGCTATGCCGGCGGCGACGGCGAGGTCGGCGACGTTGACGATCGCCCAGGGCGTCACGATGAAGTCGCGGGCGGCGCCGAACCGGATGCGGTCCAGGGCGTTGCCCAGCATCCCGCCGACGATGAGCGCGGGAGCGAGGGGCGACACCCCTACGGCGACAGCCGGTCCGGCGACGAGCGCGAGGAAAGCCGCCATGACGGCGACGGTTCCCACGATCAGGAGCGGCGCGGGACCACCGACCACACCCAGCGCGTAAGCGGGATTGTGGGCGACCAGGCCGGCGTGCGCCGCCACGGCCTTGGTGAGCTGGTCGTCGAGCACGACGGCACCGGCCACGGGCACGGTCAAGGAGAGCCAGCTTCTGTCCATCGCACCTCAGATCGGCAGCGGTTGCCGACGACCTGAGCCTCCCCGGGAACCTCGGAAATCCCTGGGCGAACGAGAAAAAATCGGCAGACAAGGCGGACACATCGACCCGGAACCCTGGAAATCGGCAGGTCAAGGACCGATAAAGTTTCGAGATGGAAATCCACGCTGCGCTCCAGTCCGCCCTCGAGGCCGTCGTCTCCGTGATCGGCACCGACCTGGTGCTGACCATCGGGTCGCGCCCGCTGATCCGCCTCGACGGCATGATCCACGAGGTCGACAACCAGCCGGTCGTCGACGAGAAGCTGATGGACCAGTTCCTCGATGACCTGCTCGACGGCGACCAACGCGCAGATTTCGAGCGCAACCGCGACGAGGACTTCGCGTTCTCGTTCGGCATCTATCGCTTCCGCGGCAACGCGTTCCACCAACGCGGGCTGCCGGCCGTATCCCTCCGTCTGATCCAGAGCACGATCCCGACCTTCGACGAGATCGGCCTCCCGCAGTCGGTGCGCGATCTCATCTCGCTCAAGCAGGGCCTCATCTTGTTCTGCGGCCCGACCGGCTCCGGCAAGTCGACCACGATGGCGACCATGATCGATGCGATCAACGACACGCGGCCTTGTCACGTCCTCACAATCGAAGACCCGATCGAGTACCTGCACCTGAACAAGGTCGCAGTGGTGCACCAGCGCGAGGTGGGGATCGACGCGCAGTCGTTCGAGCGGGCGCTGCGGGCGGCGCTGCGCGAAGACCCCGACATCGTGCTCGTCGGCGAGATGCGCGATCCCGAGAGCATCGCGATCACGCTCACGCTCGCGGAGACCGGACACCTCGTGGTGTCGTCGCTGCACACCAACGACGCGTCGCAAACCCTCGACCGCATCGTCGACGTCTTCCCGGGGGAACGCCAGGGCCAGATCCGTCAGCAGCTCGCGGCCACGATGTCGGCCGTGATCGCTCAGCGCCTGGTGCCGCGCGTCGGCTCGGGTCTCATCGCCGCGTACGAGGTACTGCTCGGGACCCAGCCGGTGACGAACCTCGTGCGCGAGGGCAAGTCGAACCAGTTGCGCAACGCCATGCAGATCGCGCTCTCAGCGGGCCACAAGACGCTCGAGATGTCGCTCAACGAGCTCGTCGCCGCGGGCATCATCACGCACGAGACCGCCATTGCGACCGCATTCGTACCGCACGAGATCGAGGGCGCCAACGTCTACTCGCCGCTGCTGGCCCAGCCGATCTAGCCCTTCAGGCCGGCGCCGCAGCCGCGTCGGTCGGCACTTCGGAGCCCTGACGCGTAAAGGCCCCCGAGGGAGTCATGAGGTCCCGGGGGCCTTCAACGCAACTGGGATTGCTACGCAGAAGATAGTCCCGCCGAGGTCGAAAAGCTCCTTTTACGGCGTTGGTTCGGACTCAACGCTCGACGCCGGGTCACCGCCCGTACCCGGACGCTGGCTTCGGAACAACCTGACCGCGTCGGCGCGGTTGCGTACCTCGAGCTTGCGGTTCAGCGCCAGGATGTGCGACCGGACCGTCACCGGCGCGACGTACAGCGCCGACGCGATCGCGGTCGTCGACTCGCCCTGGTCGAGCAGTTGCAGGATCTTCCACTCGCGCTCGGTGAGGGACACCGAAGTCCCCGCGGCAACGCGAATGTGCCGATCGCGCGACCGCCGGATCTCCCGCACGACGGTGGACGCCACCGCGGGAGCGATCACTGCTGCACCCGAGTGCACGGCGCGCACTGCGTCGACGATTCCTTCCGGCGACTCCCCCTTGAGCACGTAGCCCTGCGCGCCGGCTTGGAGCGCGTCGAGGACGTCGTCGGAGTCGGCCGAGACGGTGAGCATCAGAATACGCGTGTCCGGCAGCGCCGCGGCGATCCGGCGCGCGGCCGCGATCCCGTCGCCCGGCATGCGAATGTCGAGCAGCGCAACGTCGGGGCGGAGCTCGACTGCCCGCTTGACCGCAGCGTCGGCGGTGGCGGCCTGCGCACACACGTCGAAGCCCGCCTCCTCCAACACGTCGGCGACCATCGCGCGCAATCGCGCGTGATCGTCGGCGATGAGCACGCGAATCGTCATGCGACGTCGACCCGGATGATCGTGCCGCGGCCGGGCGCGGTCATCACGGTGAAGACACCGCCGATCGCCTCCGCGCGCTCCTGCATGCTCGTCAAGCCGAAGCCCGCGCGCGGCTGCGTCGCGTCGAAGCCGTTACCGTCGTCGCGGACGACGAGCACGATCCCGTCGGTCACGTCGAGGCGCACGGTAACCATTGTCGCGTGCGCATGACGGCCGGCATTGTTGACCGCCTCGCGCACGATGCGCAACAGCGCTTCGGTCACCTCGACCGGGAGCTCGAGCACGGCCGGCAGCTCGAGCACCGCGTCGATGTTGCACCGGTGCGCGGCGTCGCGCGCCGTCGTCGCGATCTGGTCGATCGCGTTGCCGGAGCCGGCGAGCGTCGAGATGACGAGTCGCGACTCGTCGAGCGCATGCTGGGCGGCATCGGCCAGGCGGCGCGCGTCTCTTGTGCTCGGATCGCGTTCCATGCGCCGAGCCATGGTCGCGATGTACGCGAGCTCCTGGGCGACGCCGTCGTGCAGGTCACGGGCGACGCGACGCCGCTCCTCCAGCGCGGCGCGTTCACGGACATACCGACTGATCTCGCGGGCCGCGCCGACGAAGAGCAACAACACCGCAGCCAGCCGCAGGATGTCGCCGACGTAGATCCAGTCCGAGAAGATCGACGGGAACGCGAGGTAGTCGACGCTCGCCAACGCGAAGAGCAGGCAACTCGAGGCAAGCCACGTCGTCAGGTCGTCGCGTTCGGTCCGGCGCCGGCTGAAGCTGAACCCCGCAACGGTGTAGGCCACCGCGATGACACCTTGCACGACGAGGAGCAAGGACGGCCCGACGAAGAGCGGCTTGGACGCATCCCTCGGTGAGATCGCGAGGTCGGTCGACCAGGGAAGATGTGTCGACGCAATGGCGACGGCGGCCAGCAACAAAACGAACGCGATCGCCAGGCCGAGCACGAACTTCTGGACCGAGACGATGCGTTGGAGCCGAACGTCGGGAGCCAAGGCTGCGACCGCGAACAGCAGCGCGACGTCGAGCCGACCGATCGTCGTCGTCCATACCTCACCGCGGCCGAGGGGCATCGAGGAGATGCCCTGCGAGATCGCGGCGATGAGGTTGACGAACCCGCCGAAGCCGAGCGCGAACACCAACACGAAGTCGCGCGGGCGGCGCAGAACTTGCGCGCGGTTGTACACGAGGTAGGCCAACAACAACGATACGAGCCCGATCGTCGTGTCGATGACGGCATGCATCCGCGGCAGCCGGTACGCCAGGTGCACCCACGAGGTCTTGAACGACGCCGCCGTAAGGAGGCAGCCGAGAACGAGCGCGAGGATAGGCACCAGCTGCGAGGCGCGCGGCCGCTCGAGCCGACGTGGGGTCTCGCGGGCATCAGGACGAACCTGTGTCACCGTCTCCGAGCCAAGTCCATCCGCCACCATCACTACATCTTCGCACCAACGCGAAGGCCCGGAGGCGTCGGTCCACGGATCGTATCGAGGCAGCGCCACCGCCAACGCGACACCAGTTGCGCGTCGGGGTGCTACGGCGTCACAGTGAAACCGCCGAACACAGTAGTCAGCCCTCCATCGCCGTTCGTCACGGTCACGTCGCGCGCGGTGGTGGCCGCGTTGTTCGCAATATTGATCGTCACCTTTGTCGTGGTGCTGTTGACGACCGTCGTCGAGACCACGGTAATTCTCGTACCGGAGAATGACACCGCGGCCCCGCTTACGAAGTTCGTTCCGGTGATCGTCACGATGAGGCCGTTCACGTTCTTCGCGTGGGACGAAGGACTGATCAGTGTCACCGTTGGTGCGGCGTTCACTGTGAACACACCCACTCCTGTTGTGGTACCACCGTCGGGATTCATGACAGTTACGTCCCGTGCGCCCGTGGTGGCAGTGGGATTGAGGCTGACAGTCACGTTGATCTTCGAGCTGCTCACAAAGCTCGTTGAGTTCAACGTGATTCCCGGCCCCGAGAACGAAACAGTCGCACCGCTAACGAAGCCTGACCCATTGATCGTCACTGGCCAGCTCACCGCGCCCTGCCCGCCAGAGCTCGGCGTCGGCGATGCGACCGTGGGCCTGGGATTGACCGTAAACACTCCGATCCCGGTTCCAGTGCCGGTATCTGGATTAACGACCGTGACGTTGCGAGCACCCGTCGTCGCGTTCGCCGCGACACTGATGTTCACGTTGATCTTCGTGCTGCTGACAAAGCTCGTTGAGTTCAACGTGATTCCCGAGCCCGAGAACGACACAGTCGCACCGCTGACAAAGTTCGTACCGTTGATGGCGATCGTCTGATTGGTTGCGCCTTGTCCGCGCGAGCTCGGAGTTGTCGACGTGACCGTAGGCAGAGGTGCGATCGTCCAGCCATACGACTGCTGGAACACGTCACCAAGGTTGTCGGTCACGGTAATGATTGGATTGAAGGGGCCGGACGTCGCCGGGTTTCCCGAGAGCAGCCCGCTCGTGCTCATCGACAGGCCGCCGGGCAAAGTACCCGGCTTCGCAGACCATGTATTCACGCCGCTACCACCCGTTGCGGTGAACTGAAGGCTGTACGCCTTGCCGACCAAGCCGTCCGGGAGCGTGGGAGGCGGAGGGTACGTTATGGAAGGGAGGGTCGCCGGCGGTACGCCAACCGTCACTGTGTGGTTTCCGGTAACGAGAATGGTCTTCGCGACAATCCAACCAATGAACAGGTCGGCCGTACCCGCCAGATCGATCTCCGCGGCTGGGGCGTAGATCCCGCTACCAAGCGGCGGGCTGACGCTCGGCGTCGCGGTTCCAAGGGTTAGTCCGGCGTTTCCCTGAACACTCATCGCCGCAGTGTTCGACGCCGGCTGCCAGATCGCCACGCCCGCGTACGGACCCGAGCTCGCCGCAGTCAGCGTCGTGGTTCCGCCGGACAGGTTGAACGTACCCTTCGCCAGGTACAGGAGCACGCCTGTGCCGTGCAGACCGGTGGGCACACTCGCGCACAATACGAAAACGCCAGGAGCAAGCGAGGCGTTACTCGGGAGCGGCTGCGGGTAAAGCCCCGGCTGGTACACACCACCGACGGGCGAAGGATTCACGCCTCCGCCCGCAGGGCACGTGCCCGCAGGGATTGGCAAGGACGCATACGGGTCCGGAATGGAGGTCTGCTGAGGCAACCCGGCGGCCTGGTATTGGTAACTTCCCGCGAAGAACACGGCGGGGCAGCCAGGTCCACTCGTTGCGTCGATCGCAACTCCGCCGAAGACCTTCATGGTGGGGTTGCCCTCGACGTCGAGGCCAGACGCAGCAGCCTGTCCTGAGCACGTGCCGCCGCCGAGCGCGAGGAACGGAACGGACGGGGAGTTGGCGGTCGTCAGCACTTGCGGCGTCTCGGGTCGCAAGCTTGCGCTCAACGTGTAGGTGTACGGGTTGGACGGGTTGTTGGCCTCGCTGACCGTCAATTGCACAAGGTTGGGCAGCCCGGGGCATGCGGCGGCAGGCGTACATGTAGCTTTCGGCGCAGCCGGGCTCGACCCAATTCTGTTCCCAAGGGTCTGGCTCGTGCCGGACCCGCCGTCGACGCATGTCAGTCGCACAAGCTGACCTGGCACCGAACCCGCCGGGGGTGCGTAGTAGTACTTGGCCAGGTGGAGGTGGCTGGTTGTCGACGTCAGCCGATCGGCCCATGCGAAGCGCACGACGAGCGAATGGGACGCATTGGAGTCCTTGCAGGCAGCGTCGGGATCGCTGCCAGCGTTCTCGCTGACCCAGTTCACCGATACGCCGAGTGTCGGGTCGATGAGGCCGGTGTTCGGGTTGGATCCACCCGCGGCCTGGGCGTCGCGGACCAGATACGCGGCGATTAGTTGTGCGTCATTCGCCGCGTGCACCTTTTGCGAGTTGTTCGTAGACGATGACATCGACGTGACGAATGCGGCGGCAAGGGCGCCGGCGATCATCGAGAGGATCACGACACTGATGAGCACCTCGACAAGCGTGAACCCGTCCCCCGAACGCCGGACGGACGCGCGGATCCGCGAGTGAGGTATACGAGTCATTCGTTCACGCTCCAAGATTGGACGTACGTGCGAGAGACGACGATCGACGGGTCTGAGTCGATGGACGGGGACGCAAAGTTGACCTGAGCGCGAATGATCACGTTGAGGCCCGGACACTTAGGCCCGTTTGCACATTGTGCGGTAAAGATCACGTTGCGCTGCAGATAGTGAGAGGTCGTCAGGGTCGGCTGGTACAAGCACGCCATCTGAACCTGCACGGAGTTGAGGGTAAAGGTGGTCGATGCACCGCTGCACGGCGTCAAAGCGTTTCCATTGACCATATTCGAGCGCGCTGCTGCGATACCGGCCTCGATGCCGCCGTCAGCCGCATATTGTCGGTCGCGGACTTGGTCGAGCACAACACGGTCGTGGACTCCAGAGAGAATCGAAGACACCACCGCTCCGCTGATGGCTCCGACCACCACGAGGAAGGCGACCGCGAGGATGAGCGACGCACCGCGCTCGCCGCTCAGTCGCGGACCCCGCTCCTGGCTCACGGTGTTCTCACGTTAATTCTCAACAGCCTCGTCGTATGAGCCGAGTTGGGCAAAGTTGCGGTGATGACAACCGTGCTGATGTCGTTGGCGCCGGTCAACGAAGGACATGTCAGGCCGGTCGCCGTCACCGTGATCCCGCTCCCCGCCGGGGGCGAATAGCTTACGGTGAACGGCGCGCCGGCGTTGCCGGGACACTGGGCGCGCACCGCGAGTTTCGTGGATTCCGCATAGTCGCGGAGCACCGCGTCGGCGGTGACCAAATCGCGGTGTGCTGTCGAAGCACGCGCGGTGGTCGTGATCGCTGTAAAGAACCCGCCGATGATGAGGCCGACGATCACCAACGTGATGAGCACTTCGACCAGGGAGTCGCCTGATTCATCGTTACTCCGGCTGGTCATTGTGCTCATCCTGCTCATCGAACTCATCCCTGAAAGGCGATCCCCGGGGCGGCGGTCGCCGCCCCGAGGATCCAACCAGTCAGATCACGGGCAGCCAGTAATGTTGCTGGTGAACGAGATCGCGTCTGCGGGAGTCGCACCCGGAACGAGGGTCAACACCCAACCCTTGCCCGTCAGTGTGGTTCCAGTCCCCGTGACATCACCCGCCAACTCGAGTTCCGGCGGGTTCACAGCCGGCGACTGCATGGCGCCGAATGTCTGCGGGTACGCACTCGGGCTCGAGTTCGCATAGTGCACGGCGCTAGCGGCGCGAGCGGCGTCGGCCGTAATGTTGCACGCGCCCTTGTTGCCCTTGTCGGTCAGACCCGCGATGCCGACGATCGCGACGGCAGTAAGGATGCCGACGACGACGATGGCCACGAGCAACTCGATAAGGGTGAAACCCTTTTCGTTGCGCTTTTCGATGTATTGATTCATGACTCCTGTGTTCCTCCCATAAGTGTCCCCAGGGGACGTTGTGTAGCTTCCCCGCCCCGAGGGGCGTTTCTGATTGCTCAGACCTTGACCTGGCTGTAGATGCTGTACATCGCGGAGATCTGCGCGACCGCCACGAAGGCCACCATCCCGCCGACGATAAGAATGATTGCGGGCTCGAACATGTCGGTGAGCCGCTTCAGCCGATACTTCAACTCACGCTCGTAGAACACGGCCGCACTGTGGAGCTGTATGTCGAGGGATCCGGTGCTCTCGCCGACGCGGATCATCTGGCGTGCGGCGGGCGGGAACATGCCCGATGCCTGGATGGGCCGAGCGAGACCGTCGCCCCGCATCATCGCCTCGCGAACAGTCGCCAACTTGTCTTGGAAGACGGCATTGTTCGTGCTGTCGGCCGAGACCTGTACTGCATCGGGAAGCGGCACACCGGTCTGCACGAGTGCAGCAAGAACTCGGCAGAACCGCTCGATCGCGATGAGATTGAAGATTCCGCCGACAACGGGGAGACGAAGCAAAAGGGTGTCGCGCCGCACCTTGCCGTGCTGCCCTCCTACAACGGCGAATCCGACCCCGACGACCAGCGCGGCTGCGGTAAGGAGTACCCACCAATAGGCGGACATGAAGTCGGTAAAGCCCAACAGCATCCGAGTCGGGAGCGGGAGGTGCGCACCGAGGCCCTTGTAGAAGGTCTTGAACTTCGGCAGCACGAAGACCGACATGACGATGACGGCCCCGATCGCGAGGAAGAACACAATGATCGGATAGGTGAGTTGGCTCCGGATCTCTTTCTTCGCCGCGACTTCCCGCTCGAGATACTCGGCGAGCTCGTCGAGGGCGTTGTCGAGCCGGCCCGTTAGTTCGGCCGCGCGGACGACAGCGATGTAGTAGCCGGGGAAGACCTTCGGGTGTTGCGCGATTGCGTCGCCGAAGCTGGAACCCGAACGGAGTCGCACCTGGATGTCGGCGAGTACCTCTTGCATCTTCTTCGACGCGTTCTCCTCGCCCACGACCGCGAGCGCATCGAGAATCGGCACACCGGCGCGCAGGAACGACGACGCCTGGCGCGAGAAGTTCATGACTTCCTCGCCCTTGACCGCGCGCCCGATGTAGAACTCCATCTTGTACCACGGGGTCTTCGGCGCGTCGGGGTACGGATTCGCCGGTTGCGTGCCGTACGCGGGCGCGGGCTGCGGCGGCGGGAGCGTGTCGATGCTCATTCGAGCCCCTCGTTCACGAGGACGTGCTTGACGACCTCTTCCATGGTGGTGACGTTCGCCTGCACGAGCTGGATCGCCTCGTACTGCAGCGTGCGCAGACCTTGCTGGATCGCGAGCTCGCGTGCCTCACGAGGCGTCTTCCCGTCGACCACGCACTGGCGCAGCTCATCGGTGATGGCCAGCACTTCGTACACGCCGACCCGATCGAAATAACCGGTGCCCGAGCAGTACTGGCAGCCCTCGCCCCGGATCCAGACCTCTTTGTCCTGGCCGCCGAGCTTCCGGTAGATGGTCAGCTCTGCCAGCGTCGGCTCGTACGCGACCCCGCACGACTTGCAGGTCCGGCGCACCAGGCGCTGCGCAACCACCCCGACGATCGCGGAGGTGATCAGGAACGGCTCGATGCCCATGTCGAGCAGCCGGTAGAGCGACGAGACCGCGTCGATGGCGTGCACGGACGAGAACACGCGGTGCCCGGTGAGCGCCGACTGCACGGCGATGCGGGCGGTCTCTACGTCGCGGACCTCGCCGACCAGGATCACGTCGGGGTCCTGGCGGAGGATCGACTTCAGACCGGTGGCGAACGTCAGGCCCGCTTGGTCGCTGATCTGGATCTGGTTGACGCGCGGGAAGATGTACTCGACCGGGTCCTCGATCGTCATCACGTTGATGTCGGTGCGGTTGATCTCCGACAACGTGGCGTACAGCGTGGTGGTCTTGCCACTCCCGGTCGGCCCGCCGACGATGACCATGCCGAACGGCGAGCTGACGATGCTCGAATACAGAGCACCGGAATCGGCCGGCATCCCCAGCTCGGAGAGGCGGTACAGCGAGCGGGTGCGGTCGAGCAACCGCAGCACGGTCTTCTCGCCCCAGATTGTCGACGTGGTCGAAACGCGCACATCGAGATCGCGCCCGTCGATGTTCATCTCGAACTGGCCGTCCTGCGGGCGCCGGCGCTCGACGATGTTCATCTCGGCCATGATCTTCACGCGGCTGACGAGCGCGGGGGCCATCTCGGGCGGGAGCTCGATGACGTCCTTCAGCGCGCCGTCGATGCGGAACCGGATGCGCACACAATCCTCGGCGGGCTCGATGTGCACGTCGGAAGCACGGTCGCGCAACGCCTGCGTGACGATCTTGTTCACCACCTGCACGATCGGCGCGTTGGGATCGACGACGGTCTCGGTCGTCTCGGCTGCGTCGAATAGGACGTCGCTCGCGCGGAATGCCTCGATGTCGGTGCCCACCGCCGAGAGGGCGGGATACGTCTGGTTGATGCGATTGCGCAGCAAGGTGGGCAGGCCGAGGGCGAGCCGCACCTCGGCGACGGGGAGCGAACGCAAGACGTTGAGCAGACCGGCGTCGAGCGGATCGGCCACCGCGATCGTGAGCGCGCCGTCGCTGATGAGCAACGGCAACATGTCGTAGAGGTGCGCGTCGGACGGATCGAGCAGCGCGGTCGCGGCCTCTTCGGGCCGGACGTCGCGCAAGTCGACCACGGGAACGTGCAGCTGCTCGCTCAGCGCGCGGGTCACCTCACGCTCGCCGACGAGACCGCGTTCGATCAGCAGCGAGCCCAGGCGTGCGCCGCTCTCGACGTCGGCCGCATCCTCGACCGCCTCGCGGGTGACCACACCGGTCTGCACGAGCAGGTCGCCGATGCGGATGCGCGGCTCGGCGAGCGAGAGGTTCGGAACCAGCTCTACCGGCGCGTACGCGTCGACCGGATCGCGCCCGCGACCGCGCTTCGACCTGCGCCCTGCGACATCGCGCGTCCCCGCCCTACCCATTCGCCAACTACTCCCAACCCCGCCGAGAGGATCTTCTCGGCTTCCCAGAGTGGTCACGCTACTCGCTTCCGCAACCGAAATGCCAGCGTCTCCGGAAGAAATTCACGGGGCGACACGGGTAAAAAACCGGCCCGCGGCTGGGTTTTCAGCGGGCTCGACGCCCCCTGACGAGGGCTTCGACGGTCGACCACGGTCCGCGGTGAGTTTTCGAGGCCGCCCTGCAGCCGGGACCGCTTTTCGACAACGAGCACACGTTCGGTCCGACCTCGACCTGAAACCGGGCCGAATCCTCGACCGGGCGCGTCAGCGGGCCGGATCCCGCCGCACGGAGTACTGGAAGGGGACGCCGCCGATGGCCCACGTGAAATGCACGTCGGCGCCATCTGGGTTCGGCTCCAGTTCGACTCCGAGCGGGAGGGTGACGAAGTGGTAGGTACTCCCACCGCCGTCGGTTACGAACTCGCCGCCGGCCGCGGGATGCGCGCTTTGCGCGATCCGCCAATACACGACGGTGCCCTCGGGGAAGTAGTTGTAGCCCACCCGCATCGACGCGCCATCGGCGAACTCGACCTCGAAGATGTTCGTGTCGGTGAACTCGCCGTTGTCGACGGGAGTGGTACCGCGCGGTCGCAATGCCGCGGCGGCCGGCACCGCGACCCCGGCCGCCTCGACCGGAGCGGGAATCGGGTCGGGCCGGCTGCGAGGTGTGCGTCCGGCTGCGACCCCGCCCCGTGGTTTGACCACGGCGGCGGGCCGGACCCGAGGGGCGGGGTCGGGTTTGGACCGGCGCGCTCGCAGGACGAGCACCACCATCACGATGAGCGCCGCGAGCACGACGGCGGCAAGGACCAGGAGCAGTGGTGAGATCGAGGAGTGCTTGGCGGGTGCCGCCGTGAGCACCACGACCACCGACCACGTTCCCTTGTTGTCGCCCAGGAAGTTGTCGTTCACTCCGAGCAGGAGCTCGCCCTTGCTCGTCACGTTCATGGTCGTTCCTGCTCCGACCGCGAAGATCGGCCCGGTCCCGACTCGTCCGAGCAGCGACCAGCAATCGGCGGTCGGGTCCGGGAAGGCCTTGGCGCTGTGCCCGGCCCGCGTATTGACCTTCTGACAAATGGTTCCGCGGGGGATCCCGGCCGGAGTGACGCGGTCGATCGGCGAAGTTCCGAAGTGGATACGGCCCGTGGCCCGGATCGTGATCGTGTCGCCCGACTTCAGCGCCACCCCGGTGCTCGTGAACAGCTGACGCGGCGATACCGAGACCCGGCTCACCGTCGGAAGCTTGGTCGCGGCGAACGCGGCCGGCATGGCCGGAACCAGCATCAGGGCCAGCGCGAACCCACAGACAACGGCTCTCGAAGCCGCTCGTCGATACGTGGTCATGTCCACATCCGCGTCCCTCGGGATGGTGTCGAGCCTGGTCAGAGCCGTCAGTATCGCGCCGTCTATGTCCCTTCGGACAAACGCGACTCCCTTCCCTTCGCGAGCAAAGCGTCTCGCGTCCCACGCTTCCGATAGCGGTGCCGGCGGCCCGAAGCTGAACTACGAACCGGCAATCAGACCTGAAGAGTTGGCGGGACCGTCACGATGCGGCGCGTATTGCGTAGTCGGCGCGACGAGTGACGTCGCCCCGACCACAATTGAGGAGCCAATGCGCGAATCGGCGCTCGGCCTCGACGAGTACCCGCGCGCCGAACAACACTCCACCCCGACGCGGCCGCGCTCTGCTCGCGAAGTCCGCGACCATTTCGTCCTGTGCGATCTGCAGAGGCAACACGCCCGACGTACGCGTGACGTCACGCTCGATGCGACCCAAGCATCGTCCGAGGTCGTCGGTCGCCCGCGCCGTCAGCGTGGCAGCACTTTTCTCAGCATCGGCGGACTGGGCGCTGGATCTCGATCAAAGTCGTCCGGATGCAGTGAGCGCCCCGAAGCTGACGGCTGAGTCCTCGCAATAGAGAGCGAGGGATCCCTTCAGATACGGCCGTTCTTGATCCACGAACGTTGTGAGGGCTGTTCCGTCGGCAGCCACCGTGATCGACTGACCGATCTGGGTGATGTGGACGCTGTGCCACGCGCCGATGGCGAAGGTTCGGTCGGAACCGGTGGCGAGGAAACGTTGGCTGCCGGGGTAGGACGGATCCTCTTTGCCGAGCTCCCAGCCGTTGGGCTTCAGCAGCACGTAGTAAAAGTGTTGATTGTCGCTGTAGTGCCAGACCGCCCATCCGACCTCCCACGGGTTCGGAGCGCTCCCCTGGCGCAGCTGGCTCGTCGTCCGAAGCGTCATCGTCACGTCGGTGTCACCGAAGGTCGCAACCGAGACTGCGAGCGTGGAATGCGTCGTGGATGGCGTCGTGGCGACGGCCGGAGCCAGAGTGAGTTCGGGACCGCTGCCGTCGCGCCGCTCGATCGTCCCGCCGCCATCCCAGATGGGCGTCCAGTTGCCCATCGTCGTACCGACCAACAATGGGACCCCCGACGGCAGCGCGCCGAACCCGTCGGTGAAGTTGTGGGTGGAGGCAACGGTCGTCGTCGTTGTCGTCGCGGGCGGTTCGATCGTCGTCGTCGTAGTCGGAAGGGGTGCGGCTGTCGTTGGAGTTGTTGTCGTGGTCGTGGGCGGTGCCAGCTTGGTCGCCCTCCTCGGCGGCGCTTTCTTGGTCGTCCTGGGCGTTGTCGATCGACAACGACGACCGTGCCCACAGGCGGGGACCGAAGTCGCGGCGGAGTGGTGCGCGCGTGACGCCGGGTGTGTCGTCTGCGTCTCGGCGATAGAGGGGTTGAGTGCGGCTCCGACGCCCAGGGTCGTGACGATGGCGGCGATCAGTGGGATCTGGAGAAGTGCCCCCGTAAGGGAGGATTGGCTGGGACCTCGGGGAGGCGCCGAAGATTGGGGCATACAAGTGTGTCGGAGTCCGGGCCGTCTGGCTTGACGCTGAGCGTGGGCCCCGAGCGCTTGACCGCGGGAAGCTACACCCCACGCCGCCCTTGACTCTGGGTGGCCTTATATGTCACTATGCGTGGGCAATACGGAATGAGAAACGCATTCCGTGGGGAAGCGTTGATCTCCGGCCCAAGTTGGTCACGGCGGGCCGGAGGGAGCCAAAGTGAACCCGGCCCCATCTCCAACACCGAACAGGGCATCGCTTACATGCGGCGCGCCGGTGGTGGGTCGTGATGGGTTCTGCCAGTTGGCTCCGATCGTGCTCTGCTCCGGTTCGCGGTAAAGGTGGCGGTCGTCCTCCACATCCGATGGAGCCACGACCATGTCAGGGAATCTCAGCACCGCAGCCCTTCCCGCTTCCGGCATCGCAGCCCAAGCGGTCCTGGGTCACCTGCCGGTGCCCGTCGCGGCTGACGCGGCCCGTGCGACACTGCCCTTCACCGGCATCGCGGTCGGCGCCTACGTGATGTTCGCGCTCGCATTGATCATTATCGGATTCGTTTTGCGTCACCTGGGCACGGTGGGCGAGGCGTGAAAGATCGCTGGCGGCTGCCCTGTGCGGCCCTGGCGGTGACCTGCGCCGCGGCGGTGATCGTGATGCCGATCCGGCTCACGGCAAACGGTGTCGCGCGCGGTCAGACGCCTCCGCTTTCGGCGAACCCGCACGTCGCGAGTGGCGCCCTCCCCGCGCCCGCGCGCCCGCCGACCAATCATCCCGCGCAACCCGACGGGTACGTCGCGCCGACGCAATCTCACGGGCCCGCGTCCACGGCGGTCTCGACCTCCGATGCGATGCTGCTGAGCTCGTCATTGTCGCCTCGGGTCGGGGCCGCGGGCGCGAGCAGGACCATAGCGATATCGGCTCCAGCTCAAGCTCGGACCTGGGGCATCCCCGGCGCCACGACCTCGACACTTGTCTTGTACGACACGACCAACACCTACGGCTGGCTCGGCGAGCTGTATGCCATGGCCACTGGCAATCTCGCCAGCCACTTTGGCCAGGTGACGGCCGAACCGGTCGTGGACTACCAAGCCGGCCAGCTCAACGGCTTTTCCGCCACGATCTACCTCGGATCGACGTACAACGAGCCGATCCCCGTCAGCTTTCTCGACGACGTGCTGACGACCAGCCGACCCGTGCTGTGGGCCGGCGACAACATCTGGCAGCTCTCCGGTTCCGGGACGGCTGAGCAGAACTTCCAAAACGTTTACGGCTGGGATCCCTCGACTTCCTACTTCGATGATGCCGACGTCGTGACTCAGGTCGCCTACAACGGCCAAACCCTCACGCGTAACACCAACAGTGGGTCGCTCATTGCTCCCCACATCACCTCGACCACAGGACAGGTCACCGCGCTCGGCCAGGCGCAGTGCGGCACGATCGCCGCGCCGGCAACGTGTGCCGGCATCGCGCAAGCACCCACAGGGTCGACCACGTTCCCGTGGGCGATCACCTCGGCGAACCTCACCTATATCGGCGAAGTCCCATTGTCGTACATCACCGAATCCGATCGCTATCTCGCATTCTCGGATCAGCTGTTCTCACTCCTGGCGCCCAGGACACCCGTGCTACACCAAGCGCTGGTGAGGCTCGAGGACGTCAGCCCCGGGATCGACACCCCCCAGCAGCTCAAGGCGGCCGCGGACTATCTCTCGAGCGTGCATGTTCCCTTCAGCGTCGGCGTCATCCCCGCGTACGCCGACCCCAACGGCTACTACAGCAACGGAACGCCGACAAGCATGGACATCTCGCAGACGAGCAATACCACGATCGCCGCGTTCAACAGTGCGCTGCGGTACATGGTCTCCAAGGGTGGCACGCTCATCGAGCACGGCTACACCCATCAGTACTCGAACGTGGCCAATCCTTACAGCGGCGCGAGCGGCGACGACTTCGAGTTCTACCGGGCCCAGTGCGCAACGACGAGCACGCCGCCGTACACCTTCGACGCGTCGTGTCCGAACGCGGACTGGGTGATCCAAGAGGGGCCGGTACCCAACGACTCGACGACGTGGGCCAAATCCCGCGCGGCGACCGGCCAGCAGCTGTTCACCAAGGCTGGCTTTACGACGCCGACAATTTGGGAGACACCGCACTACTCGGCATCCGCCGCCGACTATCCGGGCATCGACCAAGTGTTTCAAACCCGCTATGAGCGGGAGCAGTTCTTTGGTGGGCAACTCAGCGGCAACACCGCCGACGCATCTCACGTGTTCGGCCAGTTCTTTCCCTACGTCGTCAACGATCTCTACGGCGAGACGATCGTTCCCGAGAACCTCGGTAACTACGGGCCGGAGAACGTCAACAACAACGCGCCCAAGCCGCCGTCATACATCATCGGGAATGCGCAGGCCGAGCTCGCAGTGCGTCAAGGGGTAGCGAGTTTCTTCTTCCATCCGTACTACGACGTCAGCTACCTGCAGCAAATCGTCGCAGGGATCCAATCGCTCGGCTACACGTTCGTGGCACCTTCGGCGCTCCTGCCGACGCCCCCCGCGCCCGCGATAAGTCGCATCTCACCGACCACCGGACCAGCCGCGGGAGGAACGCAGGTAACCATCTCCGGCTCGGGCTTCGCCGGAGCGAGCAGCGTCCACATCGGATCGGCGGCCGCAACGATCGTTTCGGACGTCGCTTCCCAGATCGTCGTGATGACCCGCCCAGGCACCCCCGGCACGGTTGATGTGACCGTGACCACCGCCGGAGGAACATCCCCCAAAGTGATAGGCGATCGGTTCACGTACATCGGCTCGACGGCGACCAGCATCGCCTCCTCCGCGAACCCGGTCGCGGTCAATCACGCCGTGACGTTCACGGCGTCCGTCGTAGCGAGCGGCACTACGGGAACCCCGACCGGAACAGTGCGGTTCACCGACAACGGGACGACGATTTCGGGGTGCGGAGCCGTCGCGCTGACCGCCGGCGCAGCGGCGTGCAAGGTCACGTACACCGTCACGGGGACCCACACCATCGTCGGGACCTACAGCGGCAGCGCATGGTTCAAAGGCTCGCTCGGTCAGCTGAGTGAGAAGGTCCGATAAGTGAGTGCGAAGGATCACAACATGCTCACCCCCGACGAAATCGAACTCAAGACCTTTCCTGTGACCCTTCGAGGGTTCGATCAGGCCGAGGTGACCGCCTTCCTTCGCGACGTCGCGGCCCAGTTCCAGAGCGCGCTCGACCAAGCAACAGCGATGCAAGCCGCAACCGCACTCCGGGAACCCGCCGATCGCCACGCCGGCTCTCGGCTGGATGCAGCCAAGCGCACGGTGGACGAGTTCATGGCCAACACGACGGCACACGAGCTCGACAGCATTGCTTGGCGTGCCTTCCTGCGCGACGTCGCCTCCCAGCTCAAGAACACCGCCGCCCATCTCGCAGAGGCAGTCCGAGCCGGACCCACACTGCAGGGACCAGTCGAGCGCGAGAGCATCGCCGCGATCGATGGGGTCGATACCTTTCATCGCGTGTCGTAGCACTTCGCCGTCGGAGTCCTTCATGTCCAACACGTCATAGCTAGGAAGCAACGGGCACGGTCGGCTCAGCCTCGGGGTTGCGGGAAGTCTTCGCCCATCCGCGGCGACGCAAGACGATGCGCGTCAGGGCCCACCAACCGGCCGGAATCCACAGATAGGTGTAGATCGTGTACGCGTGGGCGAACGCGAACGCCTTCAGGAATCCGACCTCGCGCGTGCGCAGCCAGTACGTGTAGGCGTAGACCGGCGCGAGGCCGAACGTCAGGACGTACAAGAGGATTATCGGCAGGCCATACGAGGCCGCAAGGGCCGACCCCAGCTGATGCGGTTCCGCGATCACGGCCACGAACAGCGCCGCGTAGAACACCACCATCGGGATAGATAGCAAGAGAATGAGCGACGCCGTAATCAGATGCTGGACGAGATCGAGCGTCGTGATCAGAGACAGATCGGACCGAAGAATTCCCGGCAGGCGGGACCAGCACTGCAGGTGACCCTGGAACCAGCGCGCGCGTTGGCGCACCAGACGCCGAACACTCGTGACCGCCTGTTGGTTCACATGGCTCGTCGGGCAGAAGTTGTTCCGCCAACCGCCGAGAAGCAACTGAATCCCAAGGTCGAGATCTTCGGTCAAGCAATCCGTCCAGGGCGCATCGCCGAGGGTGAGCAGCGCGGACATCCGGGCAAACTGGCCATTGCCGCCCAGTCCCACGCTGCCGACCAGTTGACGGGCGCGTTGAAAGATCTCGGTGAAGGTCACGAACTCGAAGTCCTGCATGCGCGCAAGCGGATTCTCGGATGCGTTGTACATGCGCACTCCCACTTGCACCGCTCCTGATCTCGGGTCGCTGAAGTAGGGCGCAACCTCGTAGAGCGCGTTGGGTTCAAGCCGGCCATCCGCGTCGAGTACACACACCACGACGTCGTCGAACAGATGGTCGGCGAGCAGGTCGGAGTCCCGCAGGTGACGATAGGCAGCGTTGAGTGCCTCACCCTTTCCGTTGCGAGCCTCGGGCAGCCGTCGTGAGAGCAGCCAGATCCGAGGATCGTTCCGGCGCTGGACCGTGGCAGCGGTCGCGTCGTCTGACCCGTCGTCAACGACCAGAACGGCGAAGCCCTGGAACCCGGATACTTTGCTCATCAACAGCCGGTCCAGGGTGTGGCCGATGACTACCTCTTCGTTGTAGCAGGGCACGACGAACACGAAAAAGAGCGTCCCGGACCGCGCATCGAGCAATCGGCGCCGACGGCGGGACAGGGAGAACAAGAACAACGTGTAGGCAAACGCCCATACGACGACCGCCCCCGCTACCGCCGCCACCGGGGACCCTTCATGAACATGTACATGGTTGTCGTCGGGATGTGGCCAAAATTATCAATCCGGCCGCGCGGCACCAGCACTCCCCGGCGTTAGACCGGTGCGATGAACGCTGCGCCCGGCGTGGCCCGCGAGCGCGTCAACGATCCGCTCACTCGCCCGGCCGTCGCCAAAGGGATTCCGTGCCTGAGCCATCTCACGGTATGCGCCCTCGTCGTCAAGCAGACGTCGAATCTGCGCCGTGATGGTGTCGCAGTCGGTGCCCACAAGTCGTGCCGTTCCTGCCTCGATGGCCTCGGGACGCTCCGTCACATCGCGCAAGACCAAGACAGGAACGCCCAAGCTGGGCGCCTCTTCTTGCAGGCCGCCGCTGTCAGTGACAATCAAATAGGCACGACGCATGACCTGCGCCATCGTGCCATAATCCAGCGGGCTCACGAGATCAACGTTGGGGATGCCGCCCAACGCCTCCGCGGCCGGACCAGCCACCTCAGGGTTCGGGTGAACCGGATAAAGGATGCGTACCGAGTTCTCATAATCGGAAGCGATATCACGGAGCGCTCTGAACACCTCCAGGTGAGGACGCCCAAAATTCTCACGTCGGTGCGCGGTGACAAGCACGAGACGACGGCTGCCCAACTCGCGGAAGTAGTTCGACCAGTGGGCATCGAGGGCGCGGTCCGCCACCGACAGCAGCGCGTCGATGACAGTGTTTCCCGTTAGCACGACGCTGTCGGATGAGATCCCTTCGTTTTCCAAATTTTGTTTGCTGCGCGCGGTCGGAGCGAAGTGGAGGTCGCTCACGAGGTCGGTGATCCGACGATTCACCTCCTCGGGGAACGGCTCAAGTCGGTTGTAGGTGCGGAGTCCTGCCTCGACGTGACCGACGGGGATGCCCACATAAAAGGCAGCGAGGGATACCGCCATCGCGGTAGTCGTATCCCCCTGCACAATGACCCAATCTGGCCTCACGCTCGCGAAGACCCCCTCCATCCGAGCGAGGATCTTTCCGGCGACCGCGAGTGGCGTCTGTCCGTGGGTCATGAGGTCAAGATCGATCTGGGGCCGCACGTCAAAGAGGCGCAGGACCTCATTAACCATCTCGCGATGTTGGCCCGTTGTACACACAACCTGAGAAAACTCGTCAGGCCGGGAGGCTAAGGCGCTGATCACCGGAGCCATCTTGATGGCTTCCGGTCGGGTGCCGAGGACACACAGTATTTTTTTCATCCGCGCCCCGCCTCCAAAGCGTCAACCGTGATCCCAGACGCTCATTCCTGGATCGCTCGCCGTCGCGGAGATCGACACGTGCCGCCTGGTCCTTGATGCCGACGCGCCAAACGTTCTTCGACTTCTCGAAGAACGTCGGCGGCCCTGAGCACGAGGGCCGTTGCGGCCCCTTCGAGCCCGAGGAGCAGCCGCTGACCTACCATCGCTCCACAAGAGGACGGCACGGGCGCATAACCCACCAAAAGCCGCGCCGTCCCCTGGCGCCCGTAGCTCAGTTGGATAGAGCGACGGCCTTCTAAGCCGTGGGTCGCAGGTTCGAATCCTGCCGGGCGCGCGCACCTCGGACGTCATGTAGTACTCGGACGAAGCGCCCCGATGGGGCTAACAGGAGGAATCGGATGGGAGCGCTGTCGGCCGACAAGGTCACATCGTTGCGAGGGGCCATGAGTGGAACGGTGTCGCTCCCCGGCGACGCCGGCTACGACACCGCGTGTTCGATCTGGAACGGCGTGATCGACCGCCGTCCCGCGGTCGTCGCGAGTTGCGCCACGAGCGGCGACGTCGCCGCCGCGTTGGCGTTCGCGCGCGACGAGGCCTTGGAAGTGTCGGTCAGAGGTGGCGGACACAACTACGCAGGATTCGCGCTGTCCCAGGACGGTCTGATGATCGACCTCACACCGATGAAGTCGGTCACAGTCGATGCAAAGGCGCGGCGGGCGGTGTGCGGCGGCGGAACGACATGGGGCGAGCTCGACGCGGCCACGCAAGAGGACGCGCTCGCCGTGCCCGGAGGGTTCATCAGCCACACCGGGGTAGGTGGCCTCACCCTCGGCGGCGGGTTCGGCTGGCTCAGCCGCCTCGCCGGGCTGAGCTCCGACAACCTCGTCGGAGCCGAGGTCGTCACCGCCGACGGGAGCGTGCTGCACGGATCCGAAACCGAGAACGCCGATCTGTTCTGGGCGCTGCGCGGCGGCGGAGGCAACTTCGGCGTCGTGACCGCGTTCGAGTTCGCGCTTCACGACGTCGGGCCGATGCTGCAACTCGGGCTGTTCTTCTACACGCCCGAGCAGGGCCGCGACCTGTTCCGCTTCGCGCGCGACTTCATTCCCGGTCTGCCCGACGCGTGCGGAGTGTTCCTTGCCGGCCTCAACGCGCCCCCCGAGCCGTTCGTACCCGAACAGCACCAGCTCGCACCCGTCTTCGCGATGGCCGTCGTCGGCTTCGAAGACGACCCGTCCCATGCCCGGCTCATCGAGCCGATCCGGTCGGCGGTCCCGCCGTTATTCGAGTTGGTCACTCCGATCCCCTACACGATGCTGCAGCAGATGTTCGACGCGTCGGCACCGTGGGGCATCCTCGCCTACGAGAAGGCGGTATACCTCGACGAGCTCACCGACGCGGCCATCGACGTGATCGTCGAGCACCAAGCGAAGAAGCAATCGCCGCTGTCGTTCCTGCCGGTCTTCCCGTTCGGCGGCGCGTACAGCCGAACGCAAGGTGACTCCACCGCGTTCGGCGGGAGCCGCGACATCAAGTACGTGGTCAACATCTCGGCCGCGGCTCCCACCCCCGAGCTGTACGACGCCGATCGCGGGTGGGTGCGCGAGTTCTGGTCGGCTCTCGTGCCGCACGCCACCGGTGTCGGCAGCTACGTCAACTTCATGTCGGAGTACGAGGAGAACCGCGTGCGCGCCGCGTACGGGCCCGAGAAGTACGAACGCCTCGCGAAGATCAAGGCGAAGTACGACCCGGACAACGTGTTCCACCTCAACGCGAACATTCAACCAGCCGCGGCGACGGCTGGCTGATCGGGCGCGCCGAGCTCGTCGTTACGAGTTGACGCGCTTTTTGAACTCGGAGCCGACGGTGAACTTCGCCGACTTCGACGCCGGGATCTGGATGGGCTCACGCGTCTGCGGGTTCATCCCGGTGCGCGCCTGACGGGCAGACGGCGCAAAGGTGCCGAAGCCCGGCAGCGTGACCTTGTCGCCGGCCGCGACTGCGGTCTGCACGGATCCGATCAACGCGTTCAACGCGCTCTCCGCATCCGACTTGCTGAGATTCGAAGCGTTTGCAATTGCTTCGATGAGCTCGCCCTTGTTCACGGGCAGGACCTCCGCGGATCGGCGTGTATCCGTGCCATGAGAACCCAATCTCGCGTCGACGTCAAGCACTCACCCTCCGTCAGAGTCCGTGGACCGCGGGCACGAAACGGGCCAGATACGACGTGAGGTGCTGATACGTGTCGGTGACGAGCAGTACCCCGAGTCCGACGAGGAGCAGACCCGAGATGCGCTCGAGCTTGGGTCCGGCCGCTCGCAGCCGGGCCGCGAGGCCCGGCGACGACGCGAGGCCGAGCGCCGCGAGGAGGAAGGGAACACCGATGCCCGCCGCGTACGCGCTCAGCAACAACGTCCCCCGCCCGACCGCTTGCGAACGGGCGGCGATCGTCAGCGCGGCGGCCAGCAACGGTCCGACGCACGGGCTCCAGCCCGCGCCGAACGCGATGCCGACGATGTAGGGCCGCGCGATCCCGGTGACCTTCGGCAGCGTCGGGATCAGCCGGCGCTCGCGCGCGAACGGCCCGCGCAGCACACCCACCAGGGCGAGACCCATGACGGTGATGACGATCCCGCCGACGAGCCCGACGGTGCTCTGGAACGTCGACAGCGAGGAACCGAGGAGCCCGGCGACCGCGCCGAGCCCGGCGAAGACGGTGGTGAAGCCGGCGATGAACAACAGCGTGGCGGGCACCGCGCGCGCGGGGTCGTGCGCGTCGCCCATCTCGCCGACGATGATGCCGAGGTACGCGGGCACGAGCGGCACGATGCACGGCGCGAGGAACGATGCGACTCCCGCGCCGAACAGTGCGACCACCTGGGTGACGGTGTTGCTCATCGAGGCGTCGTCAGCCGAAGGTGAAGTCGTACGCCTCGAGGCCGGCTTGTTCGGCGACGACGGTGAGCTGATGGTTCTCGACTCCGGGCGCGAGCACGAGTCGGTACATGTCGGGCGCGGTGACGGTCACGACCGTACGGCCGCTCGCGTCGACGCGGATGTTCGCACCGCGCTCGTTCACCGGCACCGGTCGGCCGTCGAGCGCGACGACCGCGTCCATCGGCCGGCCATTTGCGGATGCGAGCACGAGGTTCACCGACTGTGCGCGCGCGCCGAGCGCGATCGTCGCGCCAACCCCCGCCGACGTGATCTTCTCGTTGGAGCCGGTCCAAGCCCCCTCGAGCGCGATGGCCGGCGGGGTCAGCGTCCCGGTGGCCGGATAGACGTGCAGCCCCGACTGCGCGCCGATCTGACCATGCTGCACGTCGAGGTACGTCTCGGGGTTCACCGGCTGGCCCGAAGCAGTCTCCGCCTTCACGTTCTTGTCGGCCCGCGGGGACGACGCGGGCACGCCGAGCAGTGTGCGGAGGACGTTCTCGGTGTTGCTGTAGTCGCCCTCACCGAAATGCGTGTAGCGGAGGTGACCCGTACGGTCGGCGACGTAGTCGGCGGGCCAATACTGGTTCTTGAACGCGTTCCAGATCGTCATGTCGTCGTCGAGTGCGACCGGCCACGTGACGTCCAGCCGCTTGACCGCGGCTTCGACGTTGGTATGCACCTTCTCGAAGTCGAACTCGGGCGAGTGCACGCCGATCACGACCAGGCCGTCGGCGCGATAGCGGTCGTAGAACGCGCGCACATAGGGAAAGGTCCGCACGCAGTTGATGCAGGAGTACGTCCAGAAGTCGTAGAGCACCACCTTGCCGGTCAGGTTGGCCGCCGTGAGCAGTGGGGAGTTGATCCAACCCTTTGCGACCAGAGCCGGCACGGGACCCTTGTCGGGAAGATGCGACGTGTCGACCGGGCCCGAGATCGACGACGGGCTCGACTGCGACGCGACGAGCACACTGGCCAACGCAACCACGCCGATCGCGGCCGCGACGATCAGGTAGGTGCTCCGGCGCCGGGGCTTCTTCGACCCGAGTTCAGCCCGCACCGATATCTTCGCGGGCGGGGTCGGCACGAGCCGCAGTCTAAGAACCGGTCCGACGATTCCCACGGCGCTTCTGGAGGTGGGGAGGCTCTAGCGTCGGGTTCGACGGACCGCGTAGAGTGGTCAGTCCGCGTGGAGGAGGGTGGCGTGGAGCGAGTTCGCTCACGGTCGGTGACAGCGCGAGTTCGAACCGGCTTCGTCGCATTCGTGCTCTCGGTGACAGGTCTCAGCGCCGTCGTCGCACTCTCGGGCGTGCCTACTGCAGGCGCGGCGAACTGCACCACGCACACCGCGTGGACGACGTTCGGTTTCAACAACGCGCGTTCCGGTGTGAACCCGTGCGAGACCATCTTGAGTGTTTCAACGGCCCCACACCTGCATCTGTTGTGGAGCGCGAACATGACGTCGGTGTCGGTCGCGCAGCCGACGTACGCGCCGGCCATGCTCGTGAACGGCGTTCGGCACGACCTCGTGTTCGTGGCCGATGAGCACGGGTTGGTGCAGGCGCTCGATGCGGCTACCGGAGCGCCGGTATGGAAGCTCCAATTGTCGTATCACAAGTCGACGTGTACCGACATCCCCGACACGAAGTTCGGCGTCAGCAGCGCGCCGGTATTGGATCTGTCGACGGCGACGGGTTACGTCGTCGGCGGAGGCGGCGACGCGGTGCACGCGATCGATCTCACGACCGGCAAGGACAAGGCGGGCTGGACACCGCTCAGCGTCGGGAACGCGCAAGTCGACCACGTCTACGGCGCGTTGACACTTGCGTCAGGCATTCTGTACGCGACGACCGCGAGCTACTGCGACCTCGGCACCTACTACGGCAAGACCACCGCCATCAACGTCGCGACCGACAAGATCGTCGCGCGGTGGTTCGTCGTTCCCGCGAGTACGGGCAACTACGGCGGTGGGATCTGGGGTCCCGGCGGCGTCTCCGTGGACAACGCCAACGGCGCGGTCTACACGGCGACCGGCAACTCCTTGCCGGCTGAGCACGCGGCGTACGCAGAACGAATCGTGCGCCTCAACGCAAACCTGGCGCCGACGGCGTCGAGATATGTGCCGCTCTCCGGCCAGGACGTCGATTACGGCGCGACGCCCTTGTTGTTCCAACCGCCCGGTTGCCCGGCGATGCTCGTCGCCGAGAACAAGTCGGGTGTGCTGGTCGTCTTCGACCGCGACTCGATCGCACAGGGTCCGGTGCAGACGCTCCAGGTCGCGGACCAGGGCGACTCCCAGTTCATTGGCATCCCCGCGTACTCGCCCGTCGACAACAAGGTCTACGTCTCGAATTCAGCCGACTCCACCGTGTACGGGCACGGCATGGTCGCGTTCAAGATCCTCAGCAACTGCAAGCTCGGACTCGCATGGCAACGGTCGGTCGGGCCGAACCGAACACCGATCTCACCGCCGACGGTCGCGAACGGCGTCGTGTACTACGGCGACGGCCCCGGCAACACAGTTCACGCCTTCAACGCGGCGACCGGCGCGAGCCTGTGGAACAGCGCCGCGATCGGCGGCGCCGTCTTTGCGGCTCCCACCGTCGTCGACGGCAAAGTCTTCGCCGCAGCCTGGGACGGCAAGGTCTACGCGTTCGGGACGTAGCTCGCCGACCGTGTCGGTCGCGCCATCACTCGAGCTCGATGCGCCGGGCTACCGACGACGTGCGCACCGCGGGCTTGCTCTGGGCGGGGTTGTCGGGAGGCAACGCGATCACGCTACCGAGCCACTCGAGGAGCTCGTTGGTTCGTTGCTGCGCCGCGAGCAGTCGGTCCAGCCGCTCGTTCGTCTCGCGCAGGCTGTTCGCGAGTTGGCGAGCGATTCCTTCTTCGGTAAGGACTCTCCCCATGGTCGAGACACTACGTGGGCGCCGTCCGCTACGCAGTCGTGACCGCGCGCGCATCCGGACCGTGAGCGCGACCGGTTGCACCATGATCACGGAACGTGAGAGAGCCGACGCCGTTCTGGAGCGTTCTGCGCCGGTGATCGGCGACTTGGCTTCGGATCGAGTGTTCGCGGCCGAAAGAGGTATCTCGGCAGTTCGATGGTTGGAGTGGTATGCGGGTGTTGAGGCGCGTAGCGATCGCGATGGTGGTCGGCGGGTGCGCGATCGTGGCGGCCGGCGGGTCGAGCTTCGCGGTGGCGGGCGCCGCCGCGCCGGCGTTCGCGTTCGGGCATCCGGCGACTCCAGCCGTGCTCGTTGCGCCCGGCCGGGTCTTCGCGGCCGCGGCGGGCAGCTCGGACGGCACGAGTGTCGTCGTCTACGGCGGTCAGACGCCGAACAGCAACAACGTGTACGGCGACACCTGGGTCAATGGAGCCGACGAGACCTGGAAACCCAAGTGCGGAACGACCGTCGCCGGCGCGACGACGCCGTGCGGGCCCGGCGCACGTGACGGATTGGGGATGGCCGACGCGCACGGCGGCGTCATTATGTACGGCGGCTTCGCGGGCGACCTCGGCAACGCGCCGAGCGGCGATACCTGGCGCTGGAACGGTGCGACCTGGACGCGCGTCTGCACGACCGCGACCTGCGGTCCGGGCACGAGAGGCCTGATGGCCATGGCCGGAAACGGCTCCACGGCAGTCATGTTCGGCGGAATCGGCGGCTCCGGCCTCACGAACGACACGTGGGTCTTCGACGGCAACGCCTGGACTCGAGCGTGCGGACAACCGGGCGCACCGTGCGGGCCCGGTGCGCTTGCGGCCGCGTCGATGGCGTGGGACGGGGCCAACTTCGTCCTCTTCGGCGGCGTCGACCTCGGCGGCAGCTCCGCACCGGTCGACGACACCTGGCTCTTCAACGGACACGGCTGGAACAAGATCTGCGGCACCTCGATGGGCAAACCGTGCGGACCCGCCGCGCGCGGCCTCGGCGCGTTCGCATACGCGCCCAACCCGTCATCCGCACTCCAGGGCGCTCTCCTCGCCGGCGGCGGAGACCTCTTCGGCTCGGGCGCCACCCAAAGCCTCTATCGAGACGCGTGGTTCTTCGACGGGACACGTTGGACGCGCCTCGCCCCGCCCTGGAACGGTTCGACCGTCACGTTCCCCAGCAGTGGTTCGCCGCCCGCGGGAACGGACCCTCTCCTCGGCGTCATGGCGCCCAAGACCGCGCGGTGCGAAACCGTCTACCTGGGCACATTCGTGAAGACCGCCGGCAACCCGCCCACTCTCGACGAGACGACCTTCTCCGCCGGCCGCAGTCCGTGGACTCCGACCAAACCCAACTGCACCGCCGCAGTGGTGCCGACCACGCAGCCCACGACCACGACGAGCCCGGCCGCGGAACCGGCCCTCGTCTCCACGCCCCCGACCACCGTGGCGACCCTCCCGAAGACCGGGTCCTCGGCCCCCGCCGCGAGCATCGCGCTCGGACTCCTGCTCGTCGCACTCGGCGCACTCCTCCTCGGCGCCGCCGACCGGCGCAGAGCCACCTAAACGACCCTCCCAGATTTGCACCAACAGACGGGCGCGAAAGTGGCCCCCGGCGCCCACTTTCGGTGCCAACAGATGGGCGCGAAAGTGGCCCGAGGCGCCTAGTTTCGGTGCCAACAGATGGACGCCGGGGGGAGGGTGTTGAGAAGCCGGCGTCGTCTCTCGGTCGTGGTCGCCGGCTTGGTGCTGGTCGGAGCCTGCTCGTCGTCGAGTACGGCGTCGACTTCGACGAAGACGACGACGTCCACGGTGGTCTCGGTCGGGCGCGGCCCGACGACGACCCTGTACAGCGCACCGGTGAAACCCACCTGCGCGCCGAACGCTGCGATCGACGCGGTCACCGGCGCGCTCGGCTCGGCGTCGGAGATCGGTTGGGCCGGCAACGCGCAGGGCGTCGTCACCTGCTTGGGTGGGACGTTCTACGTGCAAGACGGAATCAACAAGACGTTCGGTTTCGGGATCTATGCCGGCGGTCCCACGAGCTGGGTCGACGCCGACGGGTACCTGCCGGCCCAGATCACCACCTTTCATCGCCTGGCCGCGAGCGTCACGATCACGGAGTTCGCCGATCGTGTCGCGCTCGGTGGCAACTCGTACGTCGTGGTGTACAGCCGCGTCGCGACTACCAACCCGTCGAACGGCGCGATCGCGGCCGACCCAGGCCCGTCATCGGGGCTCGTTCCGCTCGACACGGCACCCATCCGCCTCGGGCCGCACGCCTCGGCGGTACACGACTACGTCGTGGCGGTCGATCGCTTCGGGAACCTCTACCCGTGGCCGTCGGCTCGAGCGTTGGCCGCGGCGGGAAGTTTCGACCAGCACCTCGCGCACATGCGCGCATTCTGGGACGGACAACTCGCACAGATCGCAGCCGTGCACGTTCCCGACGCCCAGCTGAACGACGCCTACCGGAGCGGCTTCATCTACACGCAGATCGCCCGCAGCGGCACCCACTTGAACACGGGCGTCAACGGATACGGGTCGGAGTTCAGCCATGACGTCATCGGCATCTTGGCCAACCTCTTCACACAGGGCTCCTACGACAATGCCCAGGCGCTGTTGCTCGAAGCCCGGAACGTGATCGGCTCCGAAGGCCAGTACGAAGACGGCGTGTGGACCTACTCATGGCCGTGGGCCATCTACTTGCTGAAGACGGGAGATCTCAATCTCGTCAAGGCGAACTTCTCTACATCCGGACCCTCGGGCGCGACGCAGCCGAGCATCGAGGCGACGGCGCATCGCATCGCCACCGACCGGACCGGTCCGAACGGAATCATCGGCCTGACCGACGACATCGACTCCAACGGCTACTGGACGGTCGACGACTACGAAGCGCTCACGGGTCTGGCCGCCTACGGTTACCTTGCTCAACAGGTTGGCAACGCGGCTGAGACGCGGTGGGCGACGAGCGAGTACGACAGCCTGCTCGCGGCCGTCAACCGCACTCTCACTGCGACGATTCAACACAACAACCTTCAATATCTGCCCTGCTCGATGGTGCAAGCCAATACTGCGAACAGGTGCACGAACCCCGAGGACGCGAACTGGGCGGCGCCGTTCCTGTTCGGCCGGTGGGCGTGGGACGCCCAGCTTCTCGGGGTTCCCGTCAAAGGACCCGGCGCCCAGCTCATCGACGCCACCTACGCCTACGGATTCGGTCGCCTCGCCCGCAAGCTGCCGCCGGACACGTTCGGTGGGTATCCGTCGGGGTATTACTCGACCGCCTACAACGCCGGCTACGGCAGTTGGGGACTCGCGAGCACCCGGTACCGCGACCAAGGCATCCGCAGCTACCAGTTCATGGTCCGCAACAGCCAGAGTGGACCGTATTCGTGGTGGGAAAGTGCGACCCCTGCGCCAACCAAGTCGACCTGGATCGGAAGCCATCCTGCGACCGGACAAGGGTCCTCGCCCCATGCCTGGGGCATCGCGAACGCGAACAAGGTCTTGCTCGACTCCCTCGTCGCCCAGGCGACGGACGGCACACTGATCGTGGGCCGGGGCGTACCCGATCAATGGATGACACCCGGAAGCACGATCTCGGTTGCGAACTTCCCCACCACGGACGGCAAGCGACTCGGCCTCACGATCGCGACCGGCGATCACTCGGTAACGCTGACCCTGAACGGTTCACCCACAGCCGGCGCGGTGCTCCTTCAACTCCCGGTATTCGTCGACAACATCGCGACATCGAGCGCCGGAACAATCGTGCAGCAGAGCGGCACGGTACGGCTGTCCGCACACGAGCAAACCGTGACCGTTCGACTGCTGCACGCCCCCGCTTGACGCGATCTAGCGGGTCGAGAAGGTGAGTGGTGTGAAGGCGATGTTGGGAAGGTTGGAGCCGGGCGCGGCCTTCAACGGGACCGTCTTGCCGTTCGGTCGTAGCGCGTTTTCGGTCGGGGTCGCGTTCGAAGCGCCGGTGGAGCTGATGACTCCCGAGCCGCCGTAGTAGCCGTTTTCGAGTGCGAGCAATACGCACGCGCCGGGGCGAGCAGCACAATCGACCAGTCCGGCTTGTCCGGCGATGGCACGATGCACATGCATGCTGGTTGAGGTCGCGCCGGTACCGGCAGGAGATGTCGTCTGGATGGTGGTGTAGTCGCAGTAGGAGGTGTTGCCGCCCTCGCTGATCGCGTCGGACGCGCATTCGATGACAGTTACCGGCTCGGCGGGGACGAAGCCCCGCAGCTGGACCCTGATGTTTTGGTTGTCGCCGAGATTGGTTCGCGGCGACGCCGAGATGCTCAGTGGGACAGACTTGACACTGGGATTGAACGCCAACGCGGTGGTCGTGGGGTCTTGCGATTGGCTGCCCTGGACGACGAGCTCGCAGGCTCCCGCCTTGGTCGCGCAGTCGGTGTTCGCGACACCGGTTGGGTACACGAACGCGGCAATGTTGCGGCGGGCCGAGAAGGTCAGGATGAACTCGCCGTGGAAGCCCGCGGTGATCGAACGGCTGTTGGTGTAGTCACACGACGTGAAGAGCAGGGCCGACTCCACCGCGCATTCCTGGACGAAGACGGCAACGCCCGGAGTGAATCCGGTCCCGGTGACGGTCACCGATTGCAGGTCGTGCAAGCGCGACGACGGCGACACCTGTACGTGCGAGACCACGGGCGCGACGTTCGGATCGAACGACAACGGAACGCTCAGCGGTGCCGAGCTCCCGGAGCTAAACGACACCGCCTCGATGTCGCAGGTTCCGGGCGCGGCCGCGCAATCGATCTTCACCAACCCGGTTTTCGCGTATTCGGTCTGGATGCGTTCCAGCGCGAAGTTCGGGGCCTGGACCGTGCCGTCGTTGCCGACGGTCACGTAACGGCTGGTCGAGTAGTCGCAGGCCTGGAACGAACCCGCGGGCGGGTGGCTGACGCATTGCGAGATCGAGACGCTCGTCGTCGGTGAGAAACCGGTGCCGTCGACTTCGACGAGCTGATGGTCCACCAGCTTGGTCGTCGGCGTGACGGTGATCTTCGGGACTTGGGGTGGAACGTTCGGGTTGAAGAAGATGGTCTGACCGTTCGCCTCGCTCAAGTTCGCGACGTTCCCGGCTCCCAGAATGCAACCGGACGGAGCTCCGCAATCGACCGTCTTCGCGTTCACGCCGATCAGGCGACGCACATAACGCGTCAGCGTGAACGCCCCACCTGCGTCGGCTTGGGCGTACACGAGCGTCGACAGATCACAATCGGCCTCATTCAGCGCCCCCGTCTGACACTGGACCGTCCCGATCTGCGCATTGGCGCTGAAACCCGAGCCGGTCACCGTCACCTGCTGCAAATCGACCAGACCCGTACTGGGCGTCACCGTCACCACCGGTAACGCGGGCGCCCGACCCGACCCGGCCAGAGCGCTCGAACCCGTCATCCCCACCGCAGCCAATACAACCGCCGCGAGAACAACAGCAACGACCCGCGGAAAACGAGCACGCCTACCAGCCACCACGCCCACCCCCCATAGAGAACCCTTATCGACTGCCTACTTCACCCCTCGCCAGGGTAACCCTGACCTCACACAAGACGCCCGGACGCCTTCGTTGGTTCCGCCCAGCGACACGAAGTCGGTCAGGCGTGTTCGTTGGCTTTTCGGAGCCGTTCGGCCATGACCGTCATCACTTGCAGCGCAAACGTCGGGTGCTCCTGGACCAGGTAGGTGAAGTACTTGTGGTCGACGCACGCCACGCGGGCCGGGGCGCGAGCCGTCGCGCCGGCGCGGCGCGGCGCGGAGTCGATCAAGGCGAGCCCGCCGATGATGCCGCCCGGGCCGACATCCTCGATGACCGTTCCACCGCATCGGCGCCAGAGACAATGTCGACGGTGACACCGAATGTTCACCTGCCCGACCGTCGAAACCGGGACGACTCCTGCGGCTCAGTGCCCAACGGCGCGCGTCAGTGCACGCTGTGCGAGCAGCCGGGCGACACGCGAGAAGCTGTCATCGGGATACTGCGCGCCTACGGACACGTAGACGCTTCCTTGCGCAGCGATCGCGCCGCCCGGTGTCGCGCCGGACGTACTAGGTGGGCGACCTCGACCGAGGTAGACGACCACAGTCCCGACCTTCGCCGTCACGCGGTATGCGCACATCCGGCGGTCGGTCTCGCCGATGGCCTGCATTCGTCGACCGGCATCGGCCTGACCGCCAACGGCATTCGCCACGTCCTGGCGGGAAAGTAACGAGCACGGGTTCGTGCTCGCCGAGTGCGACGTCGAGCACCCGAGCGCAAGCAGCGCCACCGAGCTCACGACGAGACCGAGCCGACCCGACCTCACGGCGATCGGAGAGTTGCTGCAAGCCACCACGTGAGGCCGAACGGGTCGTAGACGCTGGCGGCGCGTGTTCCCGGTGGGCGCTCCGACGGTGGGTTGCCGGTCGCTCCCGCGGCTATCGCGCGGGCATACGTCTCGTCGACATCGGCGACGTAGAGTCGAAGGCCAACCCTCGGTATCGGTTCAGAATCGCGGCCGTTCGCGCTCGGATGTTCGCCCATCTCGACGACCGTCTCGCCGATGCGGAGCTTCGCGTGGCCGATGCCTCCCGCGGGCGTTGTGTGACGCTCGAGCTCTGTCGCCTCGAAGACACGCCGGTAGAAGTCGATCGCGGCCGCCGCGTCGCTGACCATGAGGTACGGACGAAGCGCTCGGAGTCCTGGACCCTCGTACTCCGACTCCGGGCTCGTGGCCATCGACGCATCATGCCTGCTGCAGAACGTCGGTGCGAGCGTCGATTGGCGGTTCGGGCGGCGTTACGGGCGCGGCCTCGCCTGTGTACAGACAAGTGTTTCGAGGTGCTTGTCGGAACTTATGATCGTGATCGGGCCGGTGTCACGCATGGCTACCAGCCATTTCCCGCGGCTGGGCGCGAATGCCATGGTTGACGGAAGGAACAACTGGTCATCTGAGGGAGTGATCGTGAGAGCGTCACGAAGCCCGATCTCGTCTCCGCGGTGCATCGTGACGATGAAGGTGCCGGTCGTCGGGTGGCATGCAACGAGAGGCGACGACGTGGTTCGTTGTTGCAGGGACAGGCGCAGCCGGTCTCCCGCGAGATCTTGCGGCGAGATGCGCGGCGGGTCAGGTATGCGATGTTGCGCGACGCCGTCCAAGAGCCAACCCAGAGTGACCTGCTCCGAGAGACGACTTTCGGGCTGAAACCCGCGCGGGAGCTGTCGCGCAAAGGGATCATGCGCAATCGTGAGCATCATCTGTCGCGTCGCTTCGTTCACCGGTCTCGCGGCGTGCTGCTGGTTTGCCAGGTAGCGGACGTTGCCGGGGATACCAACGAGGAACAATGCGAGTCCGATGGGGAAGAACCAGCGAACGTGGCGCGCGACGACATCTGCGGCAACTGCGAGCGCGGGCAGGGTCATCGCGGCGACGATGTGGGTATACCGCGAACGAGTCGCGAACAACAGGCCGAGGTTTATACGGCCGGTCGCGGTGATGGTGATGAAGACCAGCGAACCGACGAGCAGCGCGGCGGGTGCGGCCAGTTCTCGAAGTTCACCCTTCGCGTTCCGAGTGAGTGCTGCAAGAGGAAACCCGACGATGACGAGCACAGCCAGCGCGAGGCCGACTCCTGGAGATTGGCCCATCGCCTGATACGCGCTTTGCAGCCCGAGGGTGATGAAGTGAAACATCCCCCCGGACGGTGGGTGGTCCTTCGCATAGCCCGAGTGGCCGACCGCGGCATACCAGACGAGATAACAACCCGCGAGTGGTGCCGTGTGGAGCAGCGCGGCGCGCCAACCACGTCGCAGCAGCACCGCGAGCCCGACGACGATGACCATCGTGACCGCGACGCCGGCCATCATCAACCCGGCGAGTCCGGCCAGCAGCCCCAAACAGTCACGGCGGTCGGACGGGCCATCGTGGTCGGCCAGGAGCAGATGCGTCAGACCCAGCACCAACGCGCCGGTGAATCCCACCTGAAACGCCGAAATGATGTCCTGGTATCCCGACCCGAGCAGGGCGAACAACGACGCGGCAGCCGTTGCAAGCCAAGGCTGCACGCGAGCCCTTCGCATGATCAACCACAGCAGCCACGCTGCGGTGACATGCAACGCGACCACGACGAACTGGTACGGCAGATACGACCGCAACCCGAAGAACGAGTACAGGACCCGGTAACTCAAGATCGGGATCGTCGACCAGTGCTCATTATGGGGACGGAACAAATCGCCGAGGTCACCCGCCTTGCGGGCAGCAAGGAAATCCCACTCGTCGAAGTAGAACCACTGGAAACGACCGAGTACCAACCACAGGACCAAGGCATAGAGCTCGACGACCGCGAACACCACACCCGGAGCGCGCGCAGCCCATCGAGTGTGGGACCGCCCGCGCTCCTGCCGTATCTCAGGCGACAGCCGGACTCTGTCGTCTTCTCCCGAGCGGCTCAGCGCACCCTCAACGACCTCGGCGATGACCGAGGACTCTAGCCACGCCTGCGCGCGGAAACGCGTAGGTTGCCCAAGCTCCTGCGGGTGGTTGTGCGAGGATTGCCTCGATGGCTCGCCTGACGCCGCGTGAAAACGTCGGCGTCTCCCGCGTTGGGATCGGGTGGGACCGGGTCGACACGACCTGCGCCTTCGTGCTCGCCATCGTGACGATCTTCTTGCATCCGGTCGCGCTGATGTTGAATCGTCCCTACTGGTTGGACGAGTCGTGGGTCGCGGACCTTACGAGGGTCGATTGGCTGCGCGCCATGTCGTTCAGCTCGGTCACACCCGTCGGCTGGCTCGCACTCGCGCGGTTGATTCCCGGTTCGTCCCTCCAACGGGCCCGATTGCTCGTGCTCGGCTTCTCCATGGCGTCGAGCGCGGCCGCGTACATCCTCGCCCGCTCGCTGGCGTGGCCGTCACGAAGATCCGCCCGGGTCGCGGCGCTCGCCGTCGCCGTCGCCGTGTCCTGTGTGCCGATCGCGCTCGTGCGCAACGATCTGAAGCCGTACACAGGCGATGCATTCTTCGCGCTCGGGTTGCTCATAGTGGCTCGATGGGTCGACCGGGATCAGCGGCCGTGGTCGGTGATCTTGCTGGGTGCGGCCGCGCTGGTCGCGTTTCCGTTCAGCACAACCTCCGCGTTCGTCTCGGCCGCGTGCTTCGGAGGCGTGCTCGGCTCGGCGCGGTTCGCGCGAAATCGCGTCCGCCTCAACGCGACCTTGGCCGTCGGCGCAGCTGTCGCGCTCGGCTTCCTCGTGGTGTACACGGTCACGGTGTCGTCGCACATCAATAGTGCTGTGGAGAATTACTGGCGCGCCAGCTATCTGAGCGGAGGGACGATCCACTCACTCCAGCAGACCTGGCATCGCCTGCAGCGTCTGGAGCACGGATTCGCGATGCCCGCCGTCGTCGGCATCGTCCTGTTCGTCGCGGGTACCGTCACGCTCGCACGTATGCGCGAGACGGCGCTTGCCATCGCCGTACCCCTGCTGTGGATCGAGATGTTCGTGGCCGCGTCGCTGCGCCGGTACCCGTTCCTCGACCAGCGCACCTTCTACTTCGTGCTCATACCCAGCATCGGCGTCGTTGCGGTCGGGGTCGTCGGGCTGGTGTTCGAGTTCGCACGCCGCGTCCCGGTCGCAGGCGTCACGATCGCAGTGCTCGTAGCCGTCCTCTTCGGTCTCGGTGTCGCGCCCTTTTGGCAGAAGTTCGGAGTCAGCGCGATCGAGGATTCGAGAGCACAGACGCAATACGTCGCGCGCAATTGGAGTTCGACTGACATTGTTGTGGTCAGCAGCTCGGCGAACTGGGGCTTCGCCTACTACTGGCCGCACGGACGCGTCGTCATACGGCGCAACGCAGTCGTCGCCAACGGGTTCCTTGCCGAGGTCGGCGACATCGACGCGGTATACGCAAGCGGTCGGACAAGAGCCACGGTGCTCGCCGCCCTCGGCGAGGCTGTCGACCGACAACACCGCAATGGACCTCGAAGTCAGATCTACATCGTGCGCTCGCACGTCACTGGCTCCGAAAAAGGCGAATGGACCCACGCGTTCGCTGTGCTCCACGTACACCCACGGACGATCTGCGTCGGGCCGGAACCACTGCTCATCATCGATGCGAACACGGCGACACCGGCGACCCCCGACCCCGCCAGTCAGAGCGCGGCGGAGAAGCTCGAACCCTGCCCGCAACGCGCGCCGTAGGTCTCTCGGTAGCGCGCAACGTCAAAAGGTCAGCGATCGGGTGCGACGCCGTTGAATGCGAGAATCCGGGTAAGCCGATCAGCGAATCCGGCGGCGCGAGCCGTCGGATCAGCATCGAGTGACCCGTGCAACAGCCAGTCCGACGCGGTGAGGTTCCGGGCGCGCAGCGTTCGAGGGCCGCGTCGGGCGTGGATGACGCCGTCGATGCCGATCACTGCTTGCACCTCGGCACCGCCGATCGTCGGGTCATATTCGAGGATCCACCCTTCGACCTTGTGCATCCCGATTTCGTGATGTCCCGACCCGGGATTCCCGGCGGCCGTCATCGACGCGACGAACGCGCGAAGACTCTCGTCAGCCAGCCGGGCGGCCTCGTCGGGCGTCACGACGACGATGCTAGGTCGTGCTCCGCGTCGAGTACTCGGGTCGGCACTCGCGCGACGGCTACGCGCGAGAGGGATACCGCTGCGGACGTCCGATGCGAACGTCGACGCCGGGCGAGTAGTACACGATTGGACCATGTCGGGGAGGGGGGAGACCGGCCATAGTGACGAGTCGGTCATCGACGTCGATGACCTCGGCTCGATACAACGGCCAGGGCGCGTGACACGCGCGCGCGAAGCGGGTTCGATTGCCGGCCGAGCTGAACAGCACCCAGCGAGCGGTCAGGAAGTGGTCGCGTTCGTCGAGTTCGGATGCGGTGAACGCCGCGCCGATGCGAACTCGGACCCGGCTCGTCGCCGACTGGCGGTCGGGCCATCGCCGCCGACAGGCATACGCGATCTCAGGGTCCCGCTCGTCGAGGCGCATCCGCGACCAGAAGTAGGGGAGCCGGTAGCTCGCCCGGGCCGTGATGACCGCACCGAGCCGGGCCGCGTCGAGCGAGAAGAACCAGATCCCCGACCTTCCCTCACGATCTCGAACGTACGTCCGGACGTTGGTCTCGCAGAAGTTCGACACCCAGCCGGCGTGGCGGCCACCGGCTGTCGCGACCCGCATGAAGAACGGCACCAGTCCGACCCAGGCGGCACCGTCGAGGGTCTCGACGCGGAGCCAATCGGGCAGCAAGCACTGGACGCTCTGCGGGTCGAACGACCAATGCACGAACGTCAGTCGTTCCCACCGCTGCAACATGATCGGACGGTCGATCGTGAACGGGCACACGCCCGAGAGCGGCTCATCGCCGCCCGAAACCGGCCCGTCGTCTGGCGTCACTCGTCCAGCATGACCCCACTCGACGATCGTCGACGCACCGGGGACACCCGCTTGGCCACCCAACCTCGGCGAGAGCGAACGACGGCCCCGATCACGAGACTCGAAGCCACGAGACAGGCGAGTGCGATGCCAAGGTCACCGTCATGAGAGCCCGCGCACGGCCTCGGGTTCGTACCTGCTGGGCCGAAGGCTTCGACGTCGACCGGCTTCACTGCGCTGCCGCAATTCAGGTGGTCGCGGTAAACGGCATGAACCGCAACCTTGGTGGCGGCGAACAGAAGACCGACGACGAGGAGCATTGACATCACAGCGACGCCAGGCCACGCCGTCGGGCGCTCCCTCGCTCCGGCCGACACGCACCCATGATGCATTGCTGGTCGTGATGGTGTCACGCGCTGCGGTTGATTCGTAGCGTCGAGGGTGCTCAGCCGTGGCTGCCAAAGCGCGTGCTTGCGGCAATGACTCGTTCGATACGGTGCGGTTGATGCCCGAGCGGATCGATGCGGATGTGTGCGTTGTCGGCGCCGGTTATGCCGGACTCACTGCGGCGCGTCGGCTCAGCCAGGCGGCACAGTCGGTGGTCGTCCTCGAGGCGCGTGACCGAGTCGGCGGCCGGATCTGGACGCAACACCTCCCCGATGGCTCGCCTGTCGACCGGGGCGGCGCGTGGTTGGCGCCGTACCACGACGCGGTCTACGCGCTCGCCGGCGAGATGGGCGTGACCACGTACAAGACGTGGGTCAAGGGCGCGCATCTCCTCGTCGACGGGACGCGGACCCGTCGTTATACGGGGCTCATTCCGAAGATCAGTCCACTCGCGGTCATCACGATCGCGCTCGCGCAGGCCAAGCTCGATCGGATGGCAAAGCGCGTTCCGCTCGAAACGCCGTGGACGGCCAAGCGCGCCGAAGAATGGGATCAGCGCTCGGTGGCCTGGTACCTCGAACGTTCCGGTATCCGAACCGCGATCGGGCGCGATCTGTTCGAGATGGCGGTGCGCGGCCTGTTCACCGGCGACCTGAACGACGTCTCGTTTCTCCATCTGCTGTTTCTCGTGCGCGCCCACGGGAGCATCAACAAGCTGTTCTCGATCGAAGGCGGTTCCCAAGAGAACCTGGTCGAAGGCGGTGCCGGCTCGATCGCGCAACGGGTCGCCGACGACTTGGGTGACGCGGTGCACTTGAATGCGCCCGTCCGGTCGATCACGCAACGCGACGATCAGGTGCTCGTCCATTCGGGCGATCTCGTCGTGTCGGCGCGCAGTGTGGTGGTCGCGGTTCCGCCGGCACTCGCACTCGAGATCACTTTCGATCCCGCGCTCCCCCCGGATCGGATGACGTTGTATCGCAACGCCGTCGCCGGCCCCGAGGCGAAGACGCTCGTCGTGTACGACGAGCCGTTCTGGCGGGCCGACGGCTTCAGCGGCCAAACCACGGAACCCGGCTCGGCCGCCGAGGTGACCCTCGACGCGACACCGGCATCGGGCGCTCCCGGCGTCATCGCCTCGTTCACGTTCGGCCCCGTTGCCGAGCGCGTGCAGGCGCTGGGCAGCGCCGAACGGCGGCGTGCGGTGCTCGACGCGCTGACCGCCCGGCTCGGGCCACGCGCGGCGTCACCGGCGGAGTTCATCGAGACGGCGTGGTGGGAAGAGGAATGGACGCGCGGGTGTTCGATGGCGCACTTCCCGCCGGGGATCCTCACGCGCTACGGACCGCTCCTCCGCGAGCCGTTCGGACGGGTGCACTGGGCCGGAACGGAGACCGCGACGACGTCACACGGCGGCGCGAGCACGAGTGCGCCCGGACGTAGCCGGCGGGCGCGGGGCGCGCGCTCGATGATCGGAATGCCGAACGCCAGCGTCTTGCCCGAGCCGGTCGGGGCGCGGCCCGAGATGTCACGGCCGGCGAGCGCGTCGGGGATGGCCGCCGCCTGGATGGGGAAGGGCTCGGTAATGCGGCGCTTCTCGAGCGCGTCGATGAGGTCGGCGGACACGCCGAGATCGGCAAAGCTGGTTGACACAGGGCTCCTGGTTCGGGACGGCACCGCGCACGAAAGTTTCGATATTCGCGAAGTCGCCGGGGAGCGAACTCACGCTCGCTGAGGCCCACGCTGACGTTGCAGCGGACAGACCCGGCGGTGCGGTGCAGCACCCACACTACCGGAAGCGAACAGGGTGGCCCGACCGCAGACCGAGGAGGGGACGTCCTGGTCGAGCGCCGGGACCCCTGGAGACGAAGCGCGAAAGCGAGGTAATGTTTGATTTGATGAGTCGGGGGACAACACGTCGGGTGGTTTTGGTCGATTTCCCGCTCCGCGTCGCGGGTCGGGCCTATCGGCATCGTGAGGCGCTGCTGCGCGAGTTCGCGATCATCGCCATCGGCGGCGGCGAGCAAGCGGATATCCCGAAGCGGCTGGTTGAGATCGCGACGATCCTCGACGACCGGTACGCCGGCCTCAACCCGGAAGCCGAGGACGCACTCGACGCGGCCGCCCAGCGCAAGGACGAGTACATCGATCTCGAGTTGACGGTTCCGCCCCGTATCAAAGGCGACACCCTCGACCTCGCGCCGCTGCTCCAGGAAGCCGACGACTACTGCCGCACCGGCGGGCTCCTCACGCTTTCACCCAGCGACGAGACGCGCACGTTCTGGACATGGTTCCTGAGCGAGTTCGTCCGCCAGGCCGACGGGCACGCACCACGGTCGTGGCACGACTTCTGCACCGTTCGCTGAGCCCCGCCGTCCGCCCCCGACCCTGCGCCCCCCGGCGATCGGCGTCGTACGCTGACCTGACATGCGCAATCAGCCCGTCGTCCTCGTGCACGGACTCGGCTCGTCGTTCGAGCACGGTTGGCGGACGACGGGCTGGGTCGACCTCCTCGACGACGCCCGCCGAAGCGTCATCCCGGTCGACATCCTCGGACACGGAACGGCCGACGCGCCGCACGACCCCGCCAAGTACGCGCGCCTCGAGACCTCGATCGAGATGGCACTCCCCGACGACCCGGGCGAGACGGTGGACGCGATCGGCTTCTCGCTCGGCGCGCAGCTCTTGTTGCGCGTCGCCGCGCGCACGCCCGAGCGGTTCGGCCGCCTCGTGCTGATCGGCGTCGGCGAGAACGTGTTCCGCAACGACGACACGCGGGCGCTCGCCGACATCTTCGAGCGCGGCGTCGATCCGGACGACATCGGTATGCGGCTGTTCGTTCAGCTCGCGCGCAGCGCCGGGAACGATCCGCTGGCGATCGCCGCGTGCCTGCGCCGGCCCTCCGAGGCGTTCACGCCCGACGACGCCTCCCGCGTCACCTGCCCGACGCTCGTGGTCATCGGCGACCGCGACTTCGCCGGGCCGCCGGAACCCCTCGTCGATGCGTTGCCCGACGTCGAGCTGGTCGTTTTGCGGGGCATCGACCACTTCCGCACACCGAGCGAGTTCGACTGCATCGACGCCGCGCTGGATTTCGTCGAAGCGGTGCCGCCTCCGGCGTGACGATCAGATGCCGAGCAGTCGGTGGCGTACCGGCTCGGGCAGGAAGAACCATTCGTGTGCATCGAGGTCGTACAGGCGCGTCTCGATCTGCGCGCGGCGACGGACGACGCGCGGGTCGAGCTGCTTCGACGCGATCGCGAAGGTCCAGAACGCTCCCGGATAGGTGGCGATCGCCGCCCACAAGAGCTCGGTGTGGGCGAATCGGTTCGACAGGGTCGTGAAGCAGTTGCGCACGACATCCGGGTGGAAGTGGATCGACTCGGTCTGGGCGACGAGGATGCCATCGGCGCGTAGCGATTGCCCGCAGAGTGCATAGAACTCGTCCTCGAACAGGCGAGCCGCCGGTCCGATGGGGTCGGTCAGGTCGACCATGATCACGTCGAGCTCGCCGTGCAGCTCCGCGATCGACTCGAACGCGTCGCGTGGTCTCACCTCGACGCGCGGGTCGGCAAGTGTCGTGCGCGCCACTTCGTAGTGTTTGCGCGCGACGTGGACGACCTCCTCGTCGAGCTCGAGGAGATACACGCGCTCGATCCCCGGATGCTTCAGGACCTCGGCGACGAGGTGCACATCGCCTCCGCCGACAACTGCGACGTCGCGTGGGTTCGGGTGCGCGAACAGCGCGGGGTGCGCCAGCATCTCGTGGTAGACGTACGTGTCGAGATCGGTCATCTGCACGATGCCGTCGAGCGCGAGCACGCGGCCGAGCCTCGGCGACTCGAACAGCACGACCTCTTGGAACTCGGTGCGGCGCTGCTCGAGCACCACGGTCATGTCGTACGACGCGTGCGACGCGCTGCCGGGCTCGAACTCCTCGAAGCGCCGCGCCGTCAGCTCCGGCCGGATGCCCTGGCGGAGGAACCGCACGTCGACCTGCTCGGCCTCGAAGGAGTCGCGCAACACACCGATGATCGCTTCCATGTCGACGTGGTGACCGCAGGTGAACAGGTCGGCGGCGACGTAGCCGTATTCGGGCCAGGTGTGGATTGCGAGGTGGCTCTCGGCGATGACGGCGACGCCGGACACCCCGTGCGGCGCGAATTTGTGCACGTACACGTCGAGAAGGGTGACCTGGCCGGCTGCCGCCGCGACGCGCAGGGCCTGCTCGGCCCGCTCGACCGAGTCGAGATGCGACGCACCCCAGAACTCGCACACCGCGTGCCGCCCGACCCCGGTTGCGTCCAATCCTGTGCCACCTCCGCCTGACCGTGCGAAGGGCGTCACGCTACAAGGACGCCAATGGCCCGCAACATCGGGGAAATGAACATTCCGAGAAACAGCGGGGAACAGCGGCTCGCCACTGCCGCGGAAAGACCCGAAGTCGCCCGAGCACCGGCCTCCGTTAGTCTCGGGAGATGCGCTTACTCCGGGGGAATTCGTCGCGGTGTCTCATCGCCGTCTGCGTCATCGCGATCGCGGGCTGTGCGGGGAGCGGGAGCGCGAAGCCTTCCGCCTCGGTGTCGCCCAAGGGCGCATCGACCTCGACCGTGCCGAGCGTCACACCGGCAACGCAGATCATCTCGGACTCGGTGCCGCAGGGTGCGAAGCGGCTCCACTTCGAGACCGGACCGTTCCCGATCACCCCGGGCCAGAACAACATCGGGTTCACGCGGTCGATCCCACAGCCGGCCGAAGACGGGTACATCGTCGGCATTAGCACCAACCTGCGGCTCGCCGACGGGAGCATCCCGCCCGTCGACGTGATCCACCTGCATCACGGCGTCTGGCTGAACGTCGCCGCGAAGGACGAGACGTCGCCGGGTCTGCCCGAGCGGTTCTTCGCGGCGGGCGAAGAGAAGACGCGCATGCTGCTCCCCACGGGTCACGGCTACGTGTACAAGACGAGCGATCACTGGCTCCTCAACTACATGCTGCACAACCAGCTCTCGAAGCCGAGCCAGGTCTGGGTGACCTATGACATCGACCTCGTCCCGGCCATGTCGCCGGCCGCGGCGTCGATCAAGCCCGCGGTCCCGATCTGGATGGACGTGCAGAACGGCGAGGTCTATCCCGTCTTCGACGTCATCCAGGGCACGGGAAAGAACGGCGAGTACACCTACCCGGACGACGCGAGCCATCCGTACTCGGGCGCGCCCAAGAACGAGTGGACGTCGACCTACGACGGCACACTCATCGCGACGGCAGGGCACGTGCATCCGGGTGGTCTGCACGACGACCTGTGGCTGACGCGCGCCGGCGCGACCGGCGTGCCCGGTCACACGAAACCGGGTTCGCCCGATACTGCTCACCTGTTCACGTCCGTGGCGAGCTATTTCGAGCCGGCCGGTGGGGTGTCGTGGGACGTGGCGATGTCGGCGACTCCCGCCACGTGGCGCGTCGCGGTGCACAAGGGCGACGTGATGTCGATCAGTACGACGTACAACTCGAAGGACGCGTCGTGGTACGAGTCGATGGGAATCATGGTCGTCTGGCTCGCGCCCAACGACACGACCGGTCACGATCCCTTCAAGACCGCGGTCGACACGCAAGGCGTGCTGACGCACGGGCACTTGCACGAGAACGACAACCACGGCGGCGCGCCCGATCCGAAGAACTACGAGAACGTCATGAGCTTGCCGTCGCGCCTGGTGCCCTCGGGCACCGTCCTGCCGATCGCCGACTTCGCGTACGTCGGCGACATGAGCGAGGCCGCGACGATTCCCACGGTGAAGCAAGGCGGCTACCTCGTCTTCCGCAACAACGACGCGAGCAAGGGCATCCCGCACACGATCACCGCGTGCAAGGCACCGTGTGACGGGGCGACCGGCATCGCGTTCCCGCTCGCGAACGGTCAGCCGCAGTTCGACTCGGGCGAGCTCGCGAACTACGGCCCTCCTGCGAGCGGCAAGGCGACGTGGCAGACGCCGTCCAATCTCCCGCCCGGCACGTACACCTACTTCTGCCGGATCCATCCGTTCATGCGGGGTGCGTTCCGAGTCGTCGCCAAGTAGGCGACCGTGCACCCTGTTCGCTGGTTGATCCGCGGGATCATCGTCGTCGTCCTTGCGGCCGTCGGCTTCGGGGCTTGGTACGTGTTCGGCAGCCGCGCGCCGTCCAAGCCCAGGCTCAGCGCGACCGCGCCGGTCGACCCGGGCGGTCCGGCGACTCCGGCCGGCACATGGAAAGTCGTGCGCGGCGCGAACGTCTACGTCGGCTACCGCATCACCGAGGTGTTCGCCGGCGATGTGATCCACAAGACGGCGGTGGGGCGGACGCCGGCAGTCGACGGCTCGCTCAGGATCGTCGGCAACGAGCTCACCGCGACCGACGTCGTCGCCGACATGCAGAAGCTCTCGAGCGACCGCGCGACCCGTGACAACTACATCCAAAGTCACGCGATCGAGAGCGACAAGTTCCCGCACTCGGAGTTCAAGCTCACCAAGCCACTCACGTTGCCGGCTCCCTTACGCAAGGGCGCGCTCCAGAAACTGACCGCAACGGGATCGCTGACCTTGCACGGTGTGACCCACACGATCGCGGTTCCGGTCGAAGCGCGCTGGGACGGCGCCACGATCGAGGTGGATGCGGCCGACATCCCGATCATGCTCGCCGACTACAAGATCACGGCGCCCGACACCGGTGTCACGAGCGTCGACGGCCACGGCTCCCTCGAGCTGTCGTTGAAGTTCGCCCCCGCGTAACCGAAACGAGCCGCGCCGGCCCTCGGGACCGATGGCGGTCGAACAGCTGGGAATGGCGATCTGCCGACCTCTACAATGCTGGTCCCCGGTCGGGGCTCGCTTCGACCGGGGCAGGGCATGGTGGTTGTAGCTCAGTTGGTTAGAGCGTCGGCTTGTGGTGCCGAAGGTCGCGGGTTCGAGCCCCGTCAGCCACCCTCCAACGCGAGCACGCGCATCCGGGCGCGCGTCTCGTCGCTGTTCACGTGCGCGACGACATGCTGGAGCGGGCCGTCGACCGACGCCCACATCGTGCCGTCGGGTTCGATCTCGAGCCGACGCGACTCCATGCGGGCCACGCGGTCGCCGAGCGCGACCAGGAGCGCGGCGACGTCGTGGATGACGACCGGCTCGTCGCCGTTCTCCTGCCGCCAGAAGTCGAGTTGCTCGCGCAACCCGGGGATGGACTCGGTCAGGACCTTCTCGTCGTTCGCGCTCGCGTGCAGCCGCGCCGTGGCGTCGAGTGGCACCACGATGAGATTGCCGGTCGTGCGGAGCAGTCGTGCCGCCGACGCCGGATCGGCGCCGACGTTGTGCTCGATGCGCCGCAGCTGCCCGCGGTGCTTGACGGGCGCGAGCGCGCCGCCCATCAAGACGACCCGGCGCGGGAGCGCGCCGGCATCGGCGAGGTCGGCCACGTGGGTCCACGGTCCGATACCGAGGAACACGTCGACGCTCTCGACGCGGTTGGCGGGCGGTGGACCGGCGGTCACGTCGACGCCGCGGAGGAGATTGCGGACGAACGCCGCCCGGAGCTCGACGTCGCCGTCGACCGTGCTGACGCCCGCGACGTCGACGTCGGCGGCCCGGGCCGCGCACCAGAGCGCGATGGTGTCGTCGGGGTTGTCGCCCGCGTCCGTATCGATCCAGAGGCGCATTCAGGGGCCGCGCAGAATCGCGTCGAGCGCCGGCTCCAGGTCGGGGTGCCGAAACGGGAAGCCGATGGTCTCGAGCCGGCCCGGCATCACCCGTTGGCTCGCAAGCAACAGCGACTCCACCAGCTCACTTCCGTAGCGCAGCTTCAGCGGGAACATCGGCGTCGGCAACACCGTAGGGCGGTGGAGGACGCGGCCGAGCGCGTGCGCAAACTCGGCGTTCGTCACGGGGTTCGGCGCGGTGAGGTTGACGGGACCGCGCAGACGCTCGTCGTCGATCGCGGCGCGCAGCGCGCGTACCTCGTCGTCGAGCGCGATCCAGCTCATCCACTGCCGTCCCGATCCCTGCGCGCCCCCGAGCCCGAGCCGGAACGGCAAGAGCATCTGCTTCAGCGCGCCGCCGTGCTTTGCGAGCACGATGCCCGTCCGAACATTGACCGTGCGTACGCCCGCGTCGATTGCCGAGCGGGTCTCGTCCTCCCATGCGCGACACACATCGGCGAGGAACCCGTCGCCGGACGCGCTGACCTCGGTGAGCAGCTCGTCGCCGCGGTCGCCGTAGTACCCGATCGCCGAAGCCGACACGAAGACGCGCGGTTTGCGCTCACGGCTCGCGACCGCGGCAGCGAGCAAGGCGGTGCCCTTCGTACGGCTTTCACGGATGCGTCGTTTCTGCTCGGCCGTCCAGCGGCGCCCGCCGATGCTCTCGCCGGCGAGGTGCACGACCGCGTCGATCCCTTCGAGCGCGGGTGCGTCGACGCGACCCGCGCCGGGATCCCAGCCGATCTCGTCGACGCCGGTGACCCCGCCGCGCACGAATCGCAGGACGCGGTGACCGTCGGCCCGCAGCGCGGCCGCGAGCGCCGAACCCAACAAGCCGCTCGCACCGCTGATCGCTACGTCCACATCCGAAATGTACGGGATCGTAGGTTACGATGTGCGGCCTTGCGCCCCTAGCTCAATTGGTTAGAGCATCAGACTCTTAATCTGCAGGTTCCGGGTTCGAGTCCCGGGGGGCGTACTCCATGATCAGGGCATATGCCTGGTCAGATTTCGTGCAATGGCTCTAGCGGCCGTGTTTGCAAACGGACTGCCAACGGCAGTCAGCGGGGGCGGAGCGCGCGCTCGAATGCCGCAGCGGCGCGATCCAGCTCTTCCTCATCGGGGGTGCGTGTACGTCTGCAACGTGAACGCGATCGACGCGTGCCCCAAGATTTTCGACGTGATCGCCGGAGAGCTACGCCGTCGTACCGATCGACCACGTCTACGGCTTCGATCAGATCGTCGAAGCGCACACCGCGATGGAAGCCGGAAGCGCAGCCGGGAAGCTGGTCGTCACGACCTGAGGCGCCCCACCGAGAACGGGTCGGAGGATCCGGCGTCAGCCGGCGGGGTCGACGTTCTGGTTGAGGTGGAAGACGTTGTCTGGGTCGTAGCTTCGCTTCAGTTTGACGAGGCGCTCCCAGTTGGGGCCGTACGCGGCGCGAACGCGTGAGCTGTCGTCGGTGTCGAGGTAGTTGACGTAGGCGGCGTCGGCCATGTGCGGCGCCAACGCGTCGAAGGTCTGCTTGGCCCAGGCGATGTTTTCGTCGTCGTCGGCCGGGTCGAGCCACTCGGCGGTGAGCACGAGGTTGTAGCCGGGCGCACGATGAGGGAACGCAGTATCGGTGGCGCCGATCCGCGTGACGGCACCGTGCAGGTGCTCGACCACCAGGCCGCTCATGATCGACGGTGCGTTACGGAAGCAGTCGGCCATGATCCCGACAGTTTCGTCGGAGATGTCCTTGAAGAACGCCGACTTCCAGTAGTTGCGCGCGCCTTTGGGAAAGCCGTCGTCGAGCAGCGTGTTGATGACCGGGTACGGCATCGGTCCGAGCATGTCGACCAATGGCGTCGCCGCGGCTCGTATCTGCTTGGCGGTGGCGTCGCCACTTCCGAGATCGCCGCAATGACACATTGGCAGCGCGACGATCTTGTGGCCGGACCCGTCGGGCGCGTGCACAAACCCGCAGAAGGCGGTGACCTCGTCCGGGCACTCGGCCGTGAAGTCGCGGTAGAAGGCGAAGACCTGCCCGGCGTCGGGAAGGTCGAAAGCGACGATGCCGCCGAAGATCGTCGACAGCGGGTCGGCGTGATACTCGAACGACGACGCGATCCCGAAGTTCCCGCCGCCACCGCGTATCGCCCAGAACAGATCGGCGTCGTCGTCGGCGCTGGCGGTGCGGACCTGGCCGTCGGCGGTGACGATCTCAGCCGAGCGGAGGTTGTCGATGGCCATGCCGTACTTGGCCATCAGCCAACCGATCCCGCCGCCCAAGGTGAGCCCGGCGATCCCCGTGGTCGAGATCACTCCGCCCGTCGTGGCGAGCCCGAATGCGTGTGTCGTTCGGTTGTACTCCCGCCATGTCAGCCCGCCCTGAGCGCGGACCTTCGCGGTTTTCGGGTCGACGTGCATTCCCTTCATTGGTGCCAGATCGATCATGAGGCCGCCCTCGGTCACGGCCCGGCCGGCCACGTTGTGGCCGCCGCCGCGCACCGAGATCTCCAAACCCGCATCGCGACCAACGTTCACGGCGTCGACAATGTCGGCGGTGTTCTGACACTGGGCGATCAGCGCGGGCCGCTTGTCGATCAGCCCGTTGTGGACCCGGCGAGCTGCCTCGTATCCCGCGTCGCCCGGTACGAGTATCTGTCCCGAGAACTCGGATCGCATTCCGTCCAGTACCTCTTGCGATACAGACATGTTCACGTGTCCTTCCCCGTCTCGCACCGTTGCCCCGACCCTACGCGCCGCAGCGATGCGCGCGAAAGAGCGCCCGCGGCAGGGCTCTCCCACGCCTCTCGCTCAGCGAAGAGCAAGCACGCGACCAGCCCGGCGATCGGCGAGACCGTCCTCGGCGGCTCGCATAACGCCCCCCCTACCGGGCATTGTGCGCTCACGTTGGGGTAGTTGCGGCGGTGATTTGAGAGTGTCGACGGCCGGTTCCGGGTTGCGGTGGGCGGTTGCGAAAATGATCCGGACGGTCGGTGCTGGTCGGTTACTGGTCTGCGACGGCGTACAGAGCCCAGGTTCCGGGAACTCCTTTGAGATCATGGTTGCCGCGATCGGTGAACGGGATGCCAGAGCCGGTGACGAGATCAGTCACGGTGCGCGATACCCACACCGTCGACGGTTCGGCAAGCGCCGCGATTCGAGCGGCGATGTGCACGGCGACGCCGGCGATGTCGTCTTGGCGTAGCTCGATTTCGCCCGTATGTACGCCGCCACGTATTTCGAGTCCGAGTTGGCGGGCGACGTCTCGGATGGCGCATGCACATTCGACGGCGCGAGCCGGACCGTCGAAGGTCGCGACAAAGCCATCACCGGTGGTGTTGATCTCCGTGCCTCGAAAGCGCGCCAACTGTCGACGCACGGCCTTGTCGTGACTGTCCAGCATGTCGCGCCACCGATGATCGCCAAGGTCGATCGCGCGCACAGTCGAGGACACGATGTCGGTGACGAGGATCGTCGACAGGACTCGGTTCGGGGGCGGTGTAGCGAGTACGCCCGTCACGAACTCTTCGATCTCGTCGAGCACGACCCCTGCTGAGTCCGACGCCCACCAGTAGTCGTCCGCGCTGGGAACCTCGACCCAGCGGGCTCCTCGTATGTGGTCCGCGATGTAGCGACCCGCCTGGCTAGGAGTGATGGGGTCGTCTCGCATATGGATGACCAGGGTCGGCATCTGAATCGTCGACAACACGGCGCGTACGTCGCTCTCCATCGCGACACGGAGCAGCGCCCGAGCGGTTCCCGGGCTCGCACCGCGCCGACCGGCCAGCTCCCACCATTGCCGGAACTGCACGTCGTTCGCAACGCTCGGCGCGACCTCCACAAGGAAATCGGTGTTCGTGTCGGCCGATGACGCAACCGTCGCGTCGAGGAGCGACTCCAATGCTTCGAGCGGCAGGCCCGCGGGATAGTCAACATCGACCAAGGCGCGGGCGAAGCCGTTGACGACGACAACTGATCCGACACGATCGGGGTGGGTGGCGGCAAGGAGTAACCCGACCGAACTCGCCTCCGCCGACGCCAACACAATCGCGCGCTCAGACTCGACCGCGTCCAGAACGGCGACCGCGTCTCCTACCCACTGTTCGAGCGTCGGCGGTGTGGTCGGCGAGACCGGATCCGACAGCCCGATGCCGCGACGGTCGAAGCGGATCAGTCGGGCAAACGAACCCAGCCGGGCCATGCAGCGAGCCAAGCGAGGCTCGTCGTCCATCATCTCAACCGAAATGAAACCCTCCATGACGACGAGCAGGTCACGCGAGCCCTTGCCGATCACCTGATACGCGACGTACGCGCCGCCGCTACTCGCGTACCGGACCTCGTCGTCGCCCATGACACCAAGCATTGGGTCTTGCCCGAACCGCTGTCAATCACGCGTCCCATAACGTGCGGCGGAAACCCCCGAGCCGACGTCCCCGAAGATTCGGTCGGGGACGCGCCTCCGTGATCACGCGCACGAACAATCGCGTGCTCCGTGTCCTACGGCGCAGCCGACTTCGAAAATCACGACAGTTCGGCAATACGAGCCACCGAAGGGCATTCGCCGCGGCCATTTGCAAACGGATTGCAAGCGGCCGGACGAACAACAGCGAATAAGCGCGGACGAGCGTGAACACGCACCCGCAGGTCAGCGCATGTTTGCGAATCGTGACGTACGATCGCGATCGCCCCAGGGACGACTCTTAATCCGCAGGTTCCGGGTTCGCGTCCCGGGGGGCGTACTCGATTGACCAGGTGAAACGGTGGCTCCTTCGTCGGGAGAAGAACGGCGCAACGCTCGCCGGCACAATGACCGGATCACCCGGGGTTCGCGCTTGGGAGCGTAGGCACGAGGAAGACCGCCGCGCGCAGCGAGCGTGGGGTGAGCGCGTTGTACCGGCGTGCCTCGGCGGGGTGCGCGTCGACCCACGCCGCGCGGTCTCTGGTGTTCATCGGGCTGAGCAGTTGATCGATGGGGTCGTAGAACGCGCGCTCGGAAGGCGAGAGACGGTCGAAGGTAGCGATCAACTTGTTTTGGGGGTCGCGTGCGAGGTCTGCGATGTAGTTGTTGCCGCCGACGAGGAGCGTTGAGCGAGCGCGGTCAGAGGGAACCGTGTGGTGCTTGCCGACCATGTTGGCGAGCGACGGCGCGATGCCGGCATCGACGCCCTGTTCGGAGAACTTGACGAGGAGCCCGGAGGCGATCGAGGGGGCGGCGAGGTCGGGAGTGGACTGGATGAGGATCGGCTGCGGCGCGGCGCGTGCCGCGGCGAGCGTTGGGCCGTAGAGCGCGTGCATCGCTTGGTCGAGCCCGGGATCCGGGTACTCGGAATGCACCGTGTCGATCGTCGTCGCGGTTGTGAGCGCGATCACCGTCACCGCCGCGACAGTCAACGCGACGCGGCGAAGGGTAGGCGCTCGCACCGTCCGCAGCAGCGCAATCGTCGTCCAGCCGACCGCGAGCCAGGCGAGCGCGCCCGCGCACCACGTCCAGCGGATGATGTAGGGGAACGGCACGTCAACGATGTGCGCGACCGAGACGAGCGCCGCACCGAGGAAGGTGAGCGCGACGACGGCGAGAGTGAACGCCGTTCGATCGCGCCGCATCCACGCGATGACCGTGGCCGCGAGAAGGAGCACCAACGCGAACGGGAAGTGCCACGCGGGGACAACGCCGCTCGTAAAGACGTTGATCGTCTCTTGGCGGGTGATCCACGGGGCCGGAAGGGACAGTTGATTCGAGACGATCCGCGCGGCGCTGCCGTACCCGACCGTCGGTGTGTGCTTGGTTGTCCAGTAGCGCCAGAGGTCGCCGAGATTGCCGCTGCCGTCGAACTGATCGAAGAGAGGTGGGAGCCACAGGGCGATGCCGACAGCCAGCGAGGTGATCAGCACAGCCACGAACGCGGGAGCCTGCCGGCGCCGCCAGTCGTTGAGGAGCGCAGCGACCGCGACCGCGACCATCGCCGCCGCGGCAACCGTAGTGCCGACGTGCGACTGCACGAGGAACGATGCGACGGCGAGCGCGGCCGGCAGCAACCAATGGTCGCGGCACGCGATGCTCCATACGAGCAAGGCCAGCAGGAACATCGGAAGGACGATGATGTACGGATTCCATGGGAACACGAGAACGCTGCCGCCGAGCGCGTGCACCAGCACCGCGAGCACGACGAGTCCGAGCGCGACCCCGGCGACTCTGCCGCGGCGCCACAGGAGCAGCGCGGCGCCCGCGACTGCCGACGCGTTCACCAGCACCGCGCCCGCGAGCAGGGCACGCGCGTTCGAACCGAGCACTACATACGGAATGGCGAGCGTATCGAAGAGGAGTGGCCCCGGATGGTTCCAGCCGTAGCGCGAGTACACCCCGACCAGCGGCGTGTGACGGCTCGCGACGTCGCGGACTCGCAGTTCGATGTCCGCGAGATCGGAGGTCGAGAAGTTCGGTCCGTGCGCGAGGCGGACGAGCAGCACCGCGAACGGTACAAGCACGATCGCGACAGCGACGACGCCCAACCACTTTTGGCTTCGCACGCGGTAACACTAGAACCCGCCCCTATTGCTGACCGCGCGGTGTGCGACAACATCGAACTGCAGGCAACGTGAAGCAGTCGGGCGTGGTGTCGCTTCAACGTGAAAGGCGACGGCGCCGACGATCCGCTCCAGCACACGCGCGATTGCTTTTTCAGGTGCTGTGTACAAGGGTGCACCTGCTCGCGTCCGCCCGCGTCTCGCGCCTTTGACCGTTGGTCAGCCCGGTACTACGCGTGTCTCGAGGAGCGGGGGTTGGGTATGCGTCGTGACGCCGACACGAAGCGCCGAAAGTGTTCGCGGTATGCGCGCGGCTTGCGCCGACCGGCATTCGACAGACTGGCCATTTCGGTGGTTCTTGTCACTGGCGTGGTGGCTACAACCGCGCCACCGGCAAGCGCGACTCCAACCTGGTCGGTCACGCCGAGCCCCAGTCCGGTCGGTCCGGCGAATGGCAGCCTCGCGGGCGTGGCCTGTGTGAGCGAGACGAGCTGCTACGCCGTCGGCAGCTACCCGGCCGGCACGACCGAGAAGACGTTGGTGGAGCAATGGAACGGGACGAGCTGGTCGATCGTCACCAGCCCCAACCCGAACGGCGCAACGAGAAGCAGCCTGAATGGCGTGGCGTGTCCGAGCACAACGAGCTGCCACGCTGTCGGCAACTATTTCGCGAACGCCGGCGACTACACACTCATCGAGCGATACGCATAACGGCGATTACGGATACAACGAGGGCTTGCGGGTTGCACGGATGGTACGGCGTCGTCGCGCGGGACGGTGGGGGCGCCAGCCGAAGTCGCTGGCGATGAGACCGAGTCCGAACACGAGGAGCGGGAGACCGAGGAGCGCGACGTACAACAGCGACAAGGCGTCGTGGTGGGTGACCGAGTTGCCGAGGTTGGAGAGCGGCCCGGACGCCGGCAACAGATTGCGCGCCGCGAGTCGGAGCGGCGCACCGAAGAAGGACGGCGAGAAGTACAGCGGCGGCGGCGGGGCGTTGACGTTTGAGTTCGTATTCGTGAACAAGGTCGTCGCGTCGGTCTGGGCGTGCCGGTTCGCGTGGTGTTCGTGCCGGCTATGCCGTGCGGTCTTGACGGCTCGCAGGCGCTGCTGAGCCGTGTCGTGCGTCAGCGGGGCTATCGCAGGTACAGAAGGCGTGATCGACAGTGAGGCACCGGTAACTATCGGAGTGCTGCCGGCCGAGCGCGTCGCGCTCGTCGGCGACGGCGTCGCAGTGATGGTCAACGTCGACACGATCGACGGGATCGGCTCGAAGGCAAGCACGCTCGGGGCGAGCGAGACGCCGAGCCCACCAGTAGTCCCACCAGTAGTCGATGGGTCGGGTGGCGCCGGTGCGACCGTCGTCGTCGTGCTCGTGCTGGCGCTCGTTGTCGTCGTGGGCACGGTCGTTGTGGTCATCGACGATGCGGGGACGGTCGTCGTCGTGGATGTGCTGGGCACGCCTGTAGTGGTGGTCGTCGCGGGGAGGATCGGAAGAGAAAGAGCCTGGTTGAGGCTGCGTTCGTTGCCCGCACATTGCGTTGTCCCGTCGGGCACGGCGCCGACGTCGAGGGTGCTGTCGACCAGCCGTGCACCGAGGCTGGTCGGGTCGAGAAGCGATTGCGGGGACACTGGTGTGCCGCCGACTGTTGCCGTCGAGAGATGTACCACGAACGGCCCCACGGGACAGTCGAGCATTTGCGGCTGGGCGGGGTTGTACGTAGAAGTCGGCTTCGACCACAACAGTTCCAGTGAGCCGCCGAGAGTGGCTACGCCGGTTGTGGTGTTGACCGTCCCGGCGAGGTCGCTCATGGCCACCGCGTGCACGGTGAGGAGTCCCAACGCCGGGGATGTCGCGATCGGTACCTCGACGGGCGCGAACGCGAGGGTGTTGCTCGGGATCGTGAAGGTGCCGTCGGAGGCGACGCCCACGGCGATCGGCGCCGGCGTGGTAAACGTCGCGACGTCCATCGTCTTGGTGCGCATCGCCAAGCTGACCGAGATGCGTACCGGAACACGCGCGCCGGAATCAGCGTCAGCTTGCGAGAGGCCCATCGGCCCGACGATCACGATGACGACCGTGTAGTACGCGATGAGCGCGACCAACCGGCTGCGCCATCTTCCACGCCGAACAACGCCAGCATCCACAACTTCTCATCTACCCAAACCCGCTTGTCGATACGGCAGCAGCTCACGATTGCGGCCACCTTGGCGACAAAGGAGCGCGACAACGCGAAGATCGCGCACCTTCTCTGGACGTCGCGTCCGTTCGCGGGATCGCTTCGGGCTCAGGCGTCGGCCGATACGCCACGGCCCCAGACATGCACGAGTGGGAGGCAGGTCACGGATCGTTGGCCTGCCGGGCGTTGCCAGGGTGAACATCGCACGCTTCCGGGGGTACAGGCGACCATGGTGCAGTTCTTCTCCGGGGCCGGTGTCGGCATTGTGGGCGCGGTCGTGCTCGTTCGGGCTCGAAGGCTCGCGTTCCGGCGACGGTAGGTGCCCCTTCGCGCTCGCTGCGTTAGGCGAACGTCGTCGTCGCGCCCCGCGCTCGATCCTGTCGAAGTGACCGAGAGGCCGCGGCGTCGGTACAGTGCCAGCGTGCCGATATTCGTCGTCAAGCGATTGAGCCGAGCGGCAAGGCGCGCCCGTCGAAAGGCACGGCAGCCCGCGACTTCGGCGTGGTCGAAGAGCGTCGCCGATCACGAGCGCACCACCGCCGCGCTTCGTGCGGCGAGCACCCGCAGGGCGGGTAGCGCACTCACCTGATTCGCGGGCTCGCTGTGGCCAGCGGCGCACGTCAGAGCCATGCGATGACGGGTCGGGGCCGAGACCGGGGCGACGCCTTCGCCCCGAGTTCGCGCGCCGTTGGAGTATCCGCGCCGAGTGCCGACGCGCCTGGCACTGTGTCGGCTATAGGCGGCGTAGCCGCGCAACTACTGATAACGGAGTCATGGACATGACAGTCGAAGTGCAATCGTCCCCGCGCGGCGTCGACGCTGCGGTCGCAGACGAGTCGCTGATCGAAGACTGGCTCGGCCTCGCGGGCTACCTCGCCGACGCCGTTGCCGCCGGAGATGTAACCGTCGAAGCGGCCCGGGCCGAGTTGGCGGGGGCCGCGGACAGCGTCGTCGAACGTCAGGCGCTCGGTGGCGCAGCCCGGCTGGCTGCGGACCGGTTCGGCGACGATCCGTTCATCACCACGTTGCTGCAGTGGGCCGCCATCCACGCCGCCCGTCCCGCCGAAGCGGCGTAGTCGCGCGAGACTGCTACCGCGGAGCTCCGCGATCAAATCGGCGGACATGGCGCCGTGGTGATCGGTGGCGGTTTCGGAACTGGTCGGCGGTGTGGTCGAGCGCGGTTTAGTTTGAGTGTGTGACGCGCGGGCGCGACGCCGAGGATCCGGACGGCGATGTCCGGTTGCCGTTGGGGGTGTCGCCAGCAACGAACGGCGAGTACGTCCCGGAACCGCCGTCGCGTCACGATCGCGAAGTGGAAGCTTCCGCGTTGGCGTACGCCGACGAAGCGGCGGACTTCGTGGGGATGGATCGACGACGGTTCTTGCAGACGGCGGGTGGTGTCGCGGCGGTGTTGGCGACGATCGATCTCGCCGCGTGTAGTACCTCGGCGCGGCATGCGTCGCAGGTCTCGCCGTCGACGTCCGTGTCGCGTTCGACCACATCGCGTCCGGGGGGTTCGTACACCGTGCCTGCGCCGCATGACATCGTGGCCTGCGAGCATGCGCTGGGTGGCAGTGGCGAGTTCATCGTCGATGTGCATACGCATCACGTGATGCCGGACGGGCCGTGGACCAAGAACGCACCCGACACGGTCCAGTTGGTGCTCGGGATGGTCCCGGCGTGTGGTGCGTCGAACCGGCTCGAATGCGCGAGCCGGGCCGCGTACCTCCACGACCTGTTCCTCGCGAGCGACACGACCGTCGCAATGCTCTCGGATGTGCCGAACTCCGGCCCGGCGGACGCGCCCGTTCCGTTCCTCGATCAGTTGGGCACCCAACAACTCGCCGCACAACTCACCCACGGCGGCGCCCCCCGCGTTCTCGTACACAACGTGATCGCTCCCAACTTCGGCGACCTCCACGCGCGCCTCGACGCGATGGAAGCCACCGCGACGACCGGCAAAGTCGCCGCGTTCAAGGTGTACACCGCGTGGGGTCCGAACGGTCACGGCTTTGCACTCGACGACCCCGCGATCGGACTTCCCGTCATCCAAAAGGCACACGACCTCGGCGTACGGACCTTCATCGCGCACAAAGGCCTGCCGCTCGTCCGATTCGATGCCGTGCACAACCGTCCTGACGACATCGTGGCCGTTTCCCGCCAATTCCCCGACATGCAGTTCGTGGTATTCCACGGCGCCTGGGACAAAAACCACGTCGAGGGTCCGTACGACCCGAACGCGAGCATCGGCATCGATTCGTTCCTGCACGCGCTCGACCACCACGCCGTGCCCGCCAACGACAATGTGTGGGTCGATGTCGCAACCGTCTGGCGCGAGGTCCTTCGAGACCCGACCACCGCCGCGCACACCCTCGGCAAGCTCCTCAAACGCGTCGGTGAACACCGCGTCCTGTGGGGCACCGACGCCATCTGGTACGGCTCACCCCAAGCCCAACTCCAAGCATTCCGCGCCTTCACCATCTCCACCGAGTTCCAGGACCGATACGGCTATCCGGCGTTGACCGACACCGTCAAACACAACGTTCTCGGGCTCAACGCTGCGAACCTGTTCCACCTCGACGTCCACGCCACTCGCTGCGCCCTCGCCGCCGACCCGATCACGACCGCCCGAACCACTGCCGCGCACCTCCGAGACGAAGGAGCACTCCCCGCAGCCGCCCGACCGAACGGCCCCACCACTCGACGCGAAATGCTGCAATGGCTCGCCTCCCCCGCAACCCGCTGGACACCCCTATAGCCCTACGCGCTCGATCGACCAGGTCGAGAGATGCCGTAACCGTCCGAGTCACTCGTCGAAGCGGATCGCGCCGTCGATCACGCCGACCGCGACGGTTTCGAGACTCTCACCCATCCCAGCCGCACGGATCCTCATCTTGGCGAGCGCCTCGCTGAGGTCGCAGTGGGCTTGGACGGAGATCATCCCCGTCGCTTGGTGCACTCGCGAGTTGAAGTGGCCGTTCATCGACGGATCAGGCACTTCTGACCGCTCCTACCAGGTGTGGGACATCTTCGTTCGACCCGATCACGTCGTGGCGCCCGGCGCGGTCAAGACTCGACATGAAGTTCTCGGCTCAGGTCGCACAGCCGAATCAACCTCGCGCACGACGGTGACAGGTTGCGGATCACGAGCGTGTGACCGTGTCGGGCGGCGTAGTTGGTGGCGTCCACGAGCGCGTGGTATCCGGCCGAGTCGATGAACGTCAAGCCCGAACAATCGACGTTCACCAACGCCTCGCTGGCGTTGTCGATGGCGTCGTGAAGGTCGGCGTCGAATGACGGTGCGGCCGCGGTGTCGATTTCTCCGAGTGCCTTGCACGTACCCCGCATCTCCTGGCCCTTCACATCGGGCGCAAGAGCCGGGGTCCGGGGCTCGGTCGCTTTACACAACGTCCGGGCTCAACCTACCCCCCGTGCGGTACGGCGCGCGCCGAGGCCCGATCGCGAGAAGCCCCCGCCTACTGCTCGTCGAGCGGGGTGGCCCTCGGCGGCGCGAGCCGCGGGAGCACGGCTGCAAGCATCGTCGGCGAGACGGCTTCAGTCGTTCCCTGCGCTCCCGCCGCCCTTGTGCTTGTCGCCGTGACCGCGTCCGCCGCCCGGCGCCGGTGTTGTGGTTGTCGTGGTCGTCGTCGTTCTCGTTGTTGTCGTGGTCGGAATGAGCGCGAGCCGGTTCGCGACGCCGTTGGCGGCGGTGAGGATCTGCGCGGCTCTACTGGGACTGATGTCGCCGTTCTTCTCGTAGAGGCCGACGGCTTGGTGTAGCTCGGCCAGTGTGCGCTGCGCGCTCTGGCGGTCGCGGGATCCGGCGGCGCGACGGACTTGTTGGACGAGCGGCGCGAGCCCGGCTCGCGCCGCGGCCGACATTCGGTTGTCGCTCCCGCCGCATGCAGCGAGTGCGCACATCAGCGCACATACGAGCGCGGCCGGCACTGTGCATCTCATGGTCCGACCGCTTGCTCGAGCCGGCGGATCGCGTCGTCCAGCGCAGCGGGAAGCCTCGCGGTGGTCGGCGTCGCCGGGCGCGACGCGGTTGTTTTCGGCTGCGAAGCAATGTGATGTCGCGGACCCTGCTGGCTGACGACGACCGCCCCTACGAGAACGCCCGCGAGGGCAACGCCGATGCCGAGGGTGAGTACGCGGCGCCGAACTCCTGGTACGCCACGTCGACGGTCAACTGCCGGTGGACTCGGCGGGTGCAGCTTCCGAGTGCCGCCGTCGCGCGGCTCGAGAATGATCGGAACGGTCTCCGGCGCGCTCGTGACGTCGATCGGCACAGTCGCGTCGACGTCCCCAGCGGGTTCGAGCGCATCGGACATCTGCGTCGCGGAGTCGAATCGTTGGCGGGGGTCGCGAGACATCGCGCGCTCGATGACCGCGACCAGGTCGGCCGGGAGCGCGGGTCGCAGCCACAGAAGCGGCTGCGCCTGTCCACGCTCGATGGCCAGCATCACCGCCAACGGCGTATCACCCTCGAAGGGACGTCGTCCGCTGAGCGCTTCGTAGAGCACGACGCCCACCGAGTACAGATCACTTTGGGGTGACGCCGCCTCGCCCGCGAGACGTTCGGGCGCCAAGTATCCCGGCGTCGCGACCAGCTCCGCCGTCTGCGTTTGATCGACGTCGTCGACGGTCTTCGCGATGCCGAAGTCGCTCACCTTCACATGGCCGTCTTCCGTCAGCAACACGTTGCCGGGCTTGATGTCGCGGTGGATGATCCCCGCGTCGTGTGCCGCTGCAAGTGCCGCGAGGATCTCACCGGCGACTTGACGGACCCGGTCGAGCGTCAACGAACCGGCCGCAAGTTCGTCGGCGAAGGTGCGGCCGGGAAGGCGCTCCATCACGAGGAACGGGATACCGTCGTCTTCCCCGCTGTCGAAGACCATCACCACGTTCGGGTGCGCGAGACGAGCCGCCGCGTGGGCCTCGGTCTCGAAGCGGCGGCGCGCGGTGCGTTGTTCGGCGAGGTCGGCGCGCAAGATCTTCACCGCCACCCGACGACCGAGCCGACGGTCGGTCGCATCGCGCACCATGCCCATACCGCCATGGCCCAGCACCGGACCCAACGCGTAACGCCCGGCCAATGTCGTCGGTTCGCCGGCGCCTTCCTCGTCCATCGAAGCAGTATGCCCGCCTGGTGTTAGCGGCATCTGCACCCGCCGTGTCCGACCGTTGTGACGCATTGCGCAAGCGGGTTCGGCCTGCCGGAGCGCGTCAGGTCGAGTCGGGCCGGAGGAGCGCGCGTCGTCAGCGCTCTACTCGCGGAGCCACCAACGACGGCGGTTCGACGTCGTCTTGGAGTGCAACTCGGCCAGTGCCGCGGTCCGAACTGCATCGGGAATCGACACCAACGCAGATCTCACAGCGGGCGCATCGACGGCGGTAGGCGGCTCAGGGTCGTGCACCGCGCCGAGCTCGGGACTCCGACTTTGGGTTCGCGCCACGGAAATCGTTCTCGTCGTCCTCAACGGGTCGCCGCTCCGCTCGGTCGGCTCCCTCGAGAGTTGCTCACAATGCGCGGAGAGGGATTCGAGTGACTTGAGGGCGCTGGTGAGCGCCTGGCCCCGTTCTTCTGCAACTCCACGCCACGTCTCTACCTCAGCTCGCAGGTGCGCCAGTTCCGCAGTGCAGACCGCGTCGATGAGCCGCACCAACGTCGGCGCGACGTCTGCGAAGGTCTGTTCGGCTGGTGCAAGGGCGTCGTGTCCGAATACCGGCTGCGTTGGTTCCAGTCCCGCTCCCGCGACGCGTTCCGTCCAGAATCGCCCGTCCCAGTAACGGGCCCTCCACCGCAGGTGCGGGTCCGGGTACCAGCCCGGCGACAGGGTCGCGGCGGGCAACGCACTTGGTTCCGTTGTCCCCACGCGGGTTCCGTCGACGGCGTGTCCATTGGACTTGAGCGGCATGTCCATAGCACGTCCTTGTGCCAATTCGAGGTGGCCAATTGAGCCCCAACGGTAAGCAGTTTACTCCCCCAAGAGGGGCGCCCACCCTGCGTACCCTCAGCGCGATCCGCGGTCCGCGCGCTTCGCGCGGGCTGTTCGTCGTTTGGGCCGGAGGGGCCACAGCACCACGACGACGAGAACCAAGACCGGGAGCGAGAGGAGATCGCGTGCGTCGCTGCCCCCGCCGAAGGAAAACGTGACGAGGTTCGGACCTTTCGGACCGATGTCGAGCAACGGCCACGCCAGTGCCATCGCGAGGAGCACGAGCGCGAGGACGACGCGCACAATGCGCGCCGGCCAGGACGGCGACGCACTCGAGTAAATGTCTCGCACCGCCTGAGTTTCTCGCATTTCAAGGAAGCCGCCGGCAAGACCGACATAGGGGCGGTCTGCGACTCTGAGGATTCTGCTTGCCACGGTCCGTGAGATCAGTAGAATGAGCGGAACGGATTGCGGCCGGGTCCTACGGACGCGGCAGGCTGGGAGGCCACAAAGTGTCGGCGGGCATTGGGAGAAGGCGGGCGCGCGTCGCGCTCGGATTGGGAGTCCTGTCGGTCGGGCTGCTCGGCAGCACCGCGATCGTCCTGTTGCCCGCCGGAGCCAGCGACAACCCGACCTGTCCGCAGGGCACCACCGAGATCAAGGTCGACGCCAACCCATTGAGCGGCTTGAGCGTCGGCGAGAGCGCGTCGTTCACCGTCGACGGGCAGACGTTCACGTTCACCAAGGTCACCGGCCCCGACCCGTTCGAGGACGACACGTTCGACTTCACCTCCACGATCGCAGTGAGCGACGTCTTCGTGAAGGGCGGCACCGGCGCACTCGAGTACCCCTTCGATCCCGCCGCGACGAGCGGGAGCATGTTGCACCCCCCGCTGAACGGCGGCGAGCAACCACCCACCATCAGCCACGTCTTGTTCTGTGCCGGCGGCGAGGGCGCGACCTCGTCCAGCAGCTCCAGCACATCGAGCTCGAGCTCCAGCTCGTCAAGTTCCAGTTCGAGCTCGTCGAGCTCCAGCTCGTCGACGAGTAGCAGCACGTCGTCGACCAGCTCCAGCACATCGAGCTCGACGTCGTCAACGAGCAGCAGCACATCATCGACCAGTTCCAGCACATCTACTTCGAGCTCGTCGACGAGCTCGACCACGTCGACGACGATGCCCACCGTGCCCACGACACCGATCAGCGACCTGGGCTCGACCGCGAGCACTTCGACGCCGACGACCGTGCACTCCGACGCGACAGTGGCGCCGGCAACGACGACGTCGGTGCCGTCTTCTACGTCCGGAACTGACCTGCCCTTCACGGGTTCGGCCGGCACCTTGGCGGAGATCCTGTTCGCCCTGAGCTGCATCGTCGGCGGTGCGCTGGCGGCATTCGGGCGGCGCAAGCCGAGCGGGCAGGTCTGACGATCACCACCGGACTCGTCGGTGCGCTGATCAAACGAGTGAACACGCGCGGCGGCGCGGCGCGGGAACGGTTGTGACTCGGGTATAACTGCGCGAGTGCAGTCGCGAGACACGCCGTAGTGGGCCGCTTCGAAGTTGTGCTCCCCGAACCAGCCGTCGCATCACTCGACGAATGGCTCGCAGTAGGTGGCGGCCGCGGTCTGACCCGAGCGAAGGAGCTCGGCCCCGAGGCAACGATCGCGGAACTGGAGCGAGCCGACCTGCGCGGCCGCGGTGGCGCGGGATTTCCCATCGGCACGAAGTGGCGCACGGTGAGCCGCGCGGCCGGCCGGCACCGTTACGCCGTGTGCAACGGAGCCGAAGGCGAGCCCGGCACGTTCAAAGACCGCGCGATCCTGCGGGCGAACCCCTACCAGGTCATCGAGGGGTTGGCGATCGCGGCGCTCACGCTCGGCGCTCCCGAAGTGTTCATCGCGCTGAAGGCAAGCTTCGCGCCCGAACGCGAACGCGTGACCACCGCCGTCACCGAGATGGAACGCGCCGGGCTGGTCGGTGAGCTGTCGGTCGGTATCGTCGCGGGCCCGGAGGAATATCTCTTCGGCGAGGAGAAGGCGCTCCTCGAGGTCATCGAGGGCAACGAGCCGTTGCCGCGCTGGCTGCCCCCGTACGTGCACGGTCTCTTCGCAACCGCGCCGCAGCTGGGCTGGCAGGCGCACGAACCCGAGGCCGGTCACACGCGCGGTCACGAGTCGAACCCGACCGCGGTCAACAACGTCGAGACGCTGGCGAACGTCGCGCACGTCCTGGCGAACGGCGCCGACTGGTATCGGTCGCTCGGCACTCCCGAATCGCCCGGGACGGTCGTGTGCACTGTGGTCGGAGACGTCGAACGCGCGGGCGTCGCAGAGGTGACGACCGGTACGGCGTTGCGCGACGTCCTCGATCTCTTCGGCGCACCGCGTCCGGGTCGCTCCGTTCGCGCGGTGCTGCCGGGCGTGACGAACGCGCCGTTGACGAGCTCGCAGCTCGATACGCCGCTGACCTTCGAGGCGTTCACCACCGCGGGCAGCGGGCTCGGCGCGGCGGGGTTCATCGTGTACGACGACACCGCATGCATGGTCGACGTCTCATCCGTGCTGTCGCGCTTCTTGTACGTCGAATCGTGCGGACAGTGCCCGCCGTGCAAGCTCGGTACCGGCGCGATCACCAGCGCCCTCGACGACATTGCGGCCGGGCACGGCAGCGACGCGACGCTCGAGAGCCTCAACCACTGGCTTTCGGTCGTCGCCGACGCCAACCGGTGCTTCCTGCCCGTCGAGGAGCAGCAACTGATCGGCAGCATGCTGCGCACGTTCCCGGACGATTTCGAGGCCCACCTCCGGGGCGAGTGCACCCACCCGCACCGGGCGGTCGTGCCCAAGCTCACCGACATCGTCGACGGCCGGGCCCTCTTCGACGCCCGCCAGACCCAAAAGCGTCCCGACTGGACCTACGAACCGTAGGTTGCCGGCCGTTCACTGCGGAGCGAGGGAGGTTGCCGCCGCTACGCGACTAAGGTAAGGTCACCCTTAGTCCGCTCGGGAGGGTGCCCGGTGAGTCTCGAGAAGACGTGAGTCTCGAAAAGACATGAGCCTCGAAACGACATGAGTCTCGAAAAGACGCTGCTGCTCGGTTTCATCGCCGGCGTGACGATCCTGCTGGGGCTGCCCATCGCCCGGCTCAAGCGGCCGGCGCCGAACCTACGCATCATGCTCAACGCGGTCGCCGTCGGGATCCTGATCTTCCTCGTATGGGACGTGCTCTCGGCCGCGTGGGAACCCATCGACGCGGCCCTCTCCGACTTCCACCAGGGAAACGGCGGCCTCGGCGCAGCATTCGGCTACGGCGTTCTCTTCGCCGGTGCCCTTGCGGTCGGTTTGCTCTCGATGATCGTCTACGAGCACTGGATGGGTCGACACACGCGGCGTCCCGACGCGACCGTGATGGACCCACCCGAACCGTGCGCGTCACCGGGGAACACGGCAACGATGACGCTCGCACCCGCGCGCACCGGGCTCGCCACCTGGTCTCCCGCGCGGCAACTCGCACTCTTGATCGCGGTCGGCATCGGACTTCACAACTTCGCCGAGGGACTCGCCATCGGCCAAGCCGCGGCGAAAAGCGAGATCGCGCTCGCCACGCTGTTGGTGATCGGCTTCGCCCTGCACAACGCCACCGAAGGTTTCGGCATCGTTGCGCCTCTTGCGGGAGAGGTCACCGAAGACGGCCAGCGCGCGCTACCGAGCTGGCGATTCCTGCTCGCGATGGGGGCAATCGGTGGCGGTCCGACCTTCATCGGGACGGCCGTCGGCCACGCGTTCACGTCGGAGGCCTTGTCGGTCGTGTTCCTCTCGCTCGCGGCCGGATCGATCCTGTACGTCGTGATCCAGCTCACGGGCGTCGCCGCCAAGAACCGGCGGATGGACCTGTTCGCATACGGGCTCTTGGTGGGCATCATCCTCGGGTTCCTCACCGACGCGATCGTCACCGCCGCGGGCGTCTGACCACACACCCGATGGTTCAGGAACGGATGTCCTTGCGTCGGAACCACACGACGGCAATCGCGCCGAAGACGATCAGATACACGAACTGCGAGACGATGCCGACGATCATGTTGTGCGGGTATCGGTTGTCGGTGAACATCGGCTCCCAGGCGCTGAAGTAGTGCGTCGGGAAGAAGTAGCGGACGCGACCGAGCTGTGAGATGGCGTCGAGGATCTCCGACACGATGTAGACGCCGATCGTCGCGCCGATCGCACTGGCAGCCGTATCGGTGAGAGTGGAGAAGAGCGTGCCCAACGCGAGCAGGGCCGAGAAACCGAAGGCGACGTAGGCGGTCGCGATCGCGACGCGCAGCAGCAACACACCGCGACCGAGCTGGAACCCGGCGGCCAGACCACTGCCGGACAACGCGCCGACGTTCGGAACGGTGACGACGGCGCCGCCGGACGAGAACGTGCCGAAGCCCGGCACGGTGACGGCGTGGGCGCCGAACAGGATCAGGCCGGCGACGAGCCCCGCGAGAGCTACCAAGATGGTGGCGGCCCAGATGAGTGTGCCCGCGACGATCGCCTTTGCGACCAGTAGCCGTCCGCGCGGGACGGGGCGCATGAGCAGGTAACGGAGACTGCCCCAGTTGGCGTCGCCGGCGACGGAGTCGCCCGCGAACGTGCCGGCGATCACGACGAGCAAGAATCCGCTCATCGCGCTCAGGACCGCGGCCGGCACGAGGAGGCCACTCTGTTGCGCGATTCGGAACAGCCCCTCCCCGCTGTCGCCGTCTCGCCGGTTGCCGCGTGCGTTGATGGCAATGACGATCAACGTGGGGAGCCCGACGAGGATGAACGCGACGACCAGCGTGCGCGTGCGCCTCGCCGCCTTCGTGAACTCGGTTCGGATCAAGGCGATCACGAGGACACCTCGGCCGCCTCGGGACGGGGAGGCGCCGACTCGCCGGCCGCCAGGAGATCCAAGAAGGCGTCTTCGAGGCGCTGGGTGGGCATGATCGTCTCGAGCCGGAACCCGGATCCCACGAGCATCGCGGCAACGTCGGAGCGGCGACCGTCGTGCAACTCGATAACCAGCCCGTCGCCCTGGATCTGCACCTTCGCGACGCTCGCGACGTTCGACAGCAACGCCAGCGCTCGTTCACGGTCGTCGACCTCGACGTACACCGAACCCGCCGATCCGATGAGTTCGCTCACGGTTCCATCGGCCACGAGGCGACCATGATTCATGACGAGCACGTGACTGCAGACCTGTTCGACCTCACTGAGGTGGTGGCTCGACAGAAGCACGGTCGCGCCCTGTCCGCTGAGCCGGCCTATCAGCTCGCGGATCTCGCGGATCTCACCCGGATCGAGCCCGTTTGTCGGCTCGTCGAGCACGAGCAGCTCGGGGCGCCCGAGCAGCAAGCGTGCAAATCCGAGACGCTGCTTCATCCCTTGCGAGTACGTCTTCACGCGGCGATCGATGGCGTCGCCGAGCCCGGCGATCGCGAGCGCGCCGTCGAGATCGGCATCCTTGATGCGTGCGCCACCCGCCTCCCACCACAACCGGAGGTTGCGCATCCCACTCAGGTGCGGAATGAAGGCGGCCTGCTCCACCATCGCGCCGACGCGCACCAGTTGCCGACAGCCCGGCGTGACCAGCTGTCCGAACAGGTGCGCCTTCCCGCGTGTCGCGCGCTCGAGGCCCATGAGCACGCGCAACGTCGTGGTCTTGCCCGCGCCGTTCGGACCCAGGAGCCCGTAGACCTGGCCACGTTGCACGGCGAACGAGAAGTCCTCCACCGCGCTCACGTCACCGAAGGTCTTCCACAGCCCCTCGACCTCGACGATCGGGTCACTCATCCGTCACCTGCCTCCTTCCGTGCCGATGGATGGTATCGATGGCCGGACGCGCTACCCGCGCGGCGGAGCTCCCCGAACGAGGTACTCGCACGCGCTGCGCATCTGCAGCGTGAAGAAGGCGTCGTAGTCGTGGACCACGTTGTGCAGATGACCGAACATCTCGAGGTTGATGGTGCCGAGCAGCTGTGCCCAGGCCGCGAGCCCGCGGGACAGGACTGCGTCAGGAACGGCGGGCGCGGCCGTTCGCCGGAGTTGCGCCAGGTCGGAGCGGAGCGGGCGCGACATCGCGGGCGCCGCGCCGGGCTCGATATCGCCGCGCGCGGTCCCGTCGGCGAGGATGCGTAGGAGAACGAGCGGCACTCGGCTCGCGGGACCGATCGTGGTTTCGGGCGCGGCGTATCCCGGCACGGGACTGCCGTAGATGAGCGCGTACTCGTGTGCGTTGGCGAGTGCCCAGGCGCGGACGGCTTCACACACGTTCAACCAGCGACCGACGACCCCGCGATCGCGCGCCGAGTGTTCCGCCGCTTCCGCGCATTCGCCGACGGCGTCGTACGCGTCGACGATGAGGGCGGTGAGCAGATCGTCGCGGCTCGGGAAGTAGCGATACACCGCCGACGACACCATGCCGACCTCACGAGCGACGGCGCGCAGCGAGAGGGCGGCCGAGCCGTGCTCGGCAAGATGCCTCCGGGCCACGGTCTTGATCTCCTCGGTGAGCTCGCGCCGCGCCCGGTCGCGGGCCGTGCGGGAGACGCTGCCAGTCGGGGTCCCAGTTGGGGTCGCAGTCGCCATGCCGGTATTCTGTCCCAATTGGAGAGCAGTGGCAAGAAACGAGAGCGGCGCTCTTGACAGCGCGGCGCAACCGGTGCAGGATCGTCACATGGAGAGCGGTGCTCTCGGTTCTCGATGTGAGGGAGATGTCGACATGCAAGCAGGAGAAACCCCCGGCGACGCGGCCGCCACCCGCTACCTCCGCCCCGGCTGGTTCACCCGCAACGTGTTCAACCGGATCGTCGTGTTCCTGACGAAGTCGGGCATCAGCGTGTGGGGCTCGCGGGAACTGCGCGTACGCGGCCGCACCAGCGGCACGTGGCGCACGGTCCCGGTGAACCTGCTCGAACTCGACGGGAAGCGCTACCTCGTCTCGCCGCGAGGGACGACACAGTGGGTGCGCAACCTGCGAGTCGCGGGGAATGGCGAGCTGCGAGTGGGCCGCCGGATCGAGCCGTTCGACGCGACCGAGGTCGAAGACGACGACAAGGTCGCGATCCTCCGCGCCTATCTCCGGCGCTGGAAGATGGAGGTCGGCGTGTTCTTCGAGGGTGTGGATGCCGACGCGTCCGACGATGAGTTGCGCGCGATCGGCGACCGGCACCCCGTGTTCCGCATTCGCACCGCGCCGACCGGCGCGTGATCACCGACCGTCGGAAGCCGCCGCATCGCGCAGCAACCGGGCCGCGGCCGCAGCCGCGGCGTTGGCCGCGCCGCGCGCGTCGAGGCCGAGGCGAACCAGGCGCGGGATGCGCCATGGCTTGGTGACGAGGTAGCGCACGGAGGCGCCGACGTTCGGGGTTCCGTCGGGGTTTGCGAGCCCGATGACGTCCCCGGGTGTGACCCCGACGAGGTCGCTGATCGAGCGCACGGCCGACCAGCGAACGCCGCGCCGTTCGCAAACCCCCGCGACCGCGGCCGTCTCCATGTCGACCGCGACGAAGCCGTCGGCGACGAGCGCATCGCACTCGGCGGGCTGCATGTCGAAATCGTCGTGGGTCACGAGTCGCCCGCTCGACTCCACCTCGCCCAGCGGCGACGGGCGATACTCGGCCCCCGACGCCTTGTCGACGACGACCTCGGGATAGATCACGTCGCCCACCTTGCTCCGACCCATGCCGCCCGCGATGCCGACGACCATCACGTGATCGACGGACGCGGTGTCGAGCAGTCGCTCGGTCGCCTGCGCGGCGAGGCGCGTCCCGATTCCGGTCTTGGCCGCGACCAGCTCGATCGGACCGGCCGCGCCCGTGTAACCGGCGTCCGTTCGCTGTAGGGCCAGTGCCTTCACGAGGGGTGCGAACTCCGACGGCATCGGCGCCAGGAGTCCGACGCGCGTGGGGCGGTCGACGTTGCTCATTCGTGCATCATGACGCGCGGCCGGCGGTGCGTGTGCTGGAATCTGCCGCGGAAGCATCGACGGGGAGGTCGCCGTGCTCGCTACCTACGGCTCGGGTCTGTACAAGACGCTGCTCGTGCTCCACATCCTGACTGCGATCGTCGGGCTCGGCGCGGTCATGCTGAACGGGCTCTACGCCGCGAACGCCCAACGGCGGCCGGCGCCGGGTGGCCGCGCCGTATCGGAGGCGAACTTCGCGGTCTCGACGATCGGCGAGTACTTCATCTACGCGATCCCGATCTTCGGCATCTTGCTCGTCGTCGTCGGTCATCCGCTGTGGAAGTTCTCGCAAACGTGGATCTGGCTCTCGTTGGTCATCTACGTCGTCGCGATCGGGATCTCGCACTCGATCCTGATCCCCGGCCACAAGCGGATCAACGCGCTGCTCGCCGAGGTGGAACAGGGTCCGGTGCCCGCCGGAGGTCCCCCGCCCCAAGCCGTCGAGCTACAGACGATCGGCAAGCGGATGGCCGCGGCCGGCGCAACGCTCAATGTGTTCGTCGTGATCTTCTTGATCCTGATGGTCTGGAAGCCCGGCGTCTGACGCTCAGCGCGCGCCCCGCAACAGGCGACCGGGACGGGCGCCCTGCTCGTCGCCGTCGCACATGATCACCTCACCCGACTTCACGGTGGTGACGTACCCGCGCGCGCGTTGGACGAAGCGGCGGGCGTCGCCCGGGAGATCGTGCACCATCACGGGTCGCTCGAGCTGCACGTGGTCGAAGTCGATCACGTTCACATCGGCGACCTTGCCCGGTCGCAGAACGCCACGGTCGCCCAGTCCGTACATCGAGGCGGTGTCGGACGTCATCTTCTTCACGACCCACTCGAGCGGCAGCCGGTCGTGCGCGCGGTCCCGAGCCCAGTGGGCGAGCATGTATGTCGGCGTGCTGGCGTCGCAGGTCGTGCCACAGTGGGCTCCGCCGTCGCCGAGGCCCCACGCGCTGCTGGGATGCAACAGCATCTCCCGAACCGCATCGAGCGAGAAGTCGGTGTAGTTGAGGAGGGGCCGCAGCACGAGCCCGAGGCCGTCGTGGGCGAGCAGCGCGTCGAAGAACACTTCCATCTCCGGACGGCCCTGGGCGCGGGCGAGTGCGGCCACGCTGTGATCCGGCGACGGCTCGTAGTCGGGAACCGCACCCATCGGGAACGCGCGTTCCGGATCGAGGAACTGGCGCATGGGAGCGATCGCGGCGTCGACCTCGGCGAGCAGCTTGGCGCGCAACGCAGGATCGCGCATCGCCGCGACCTTCTCTCCGAGCGATGCGGCGCCGATCGGCGCCCACGACGGGCAGTACGCGAAGGGGTGGAACGTCAGGAGGCCGAGCAGCAGGCTCACCGAGCGACCGGCGACTTGGGGCCTGACCTGCGCGCCCTCGGTCGCGGCCTGCGCGCACAGGTCGAGCATGAGGCGCCACGACTCGGGATCGTGATCGTTCTGTGTAAGCGCGAATGACACGGGACGCTTGATCGCCTGCGAGAGCTTGCGCATCCACGCCATCTCGCGCTCGGGTGCGGCCAGATCCTCGCCGAGCGCACCCGCGGGCGCGAGCTCGAACACGCCCGTACCAAGCTCGCCCAGCACGCGCCCGATCCCGAACAACTCGTCCTCGGCCGCGAACGTGCCGGGAACGGGTTCGCCGTCGATCGCCATGTGCGCGATCGTGCGACTCGTCGAGAAGCCGAGCGCACCGGCTTCTATGCCCTCGCGCACGATGCGCGCCATGGCCTCGATGTCGTCGGGCGTGGCCGGTTCGTTCTTCGCGCCGCGCTCCCCCATCACGTACCCGCGCACGGCGCCGTGCGGCACCTGCGCGCCGACGTCGAGCATCTTCGGTGCGCGGTCCACCGCGTCGAGGTACTCTGGATAGTGCTCCCAGCCCCACTGGATACCTTCGGAGAGCGCGGCACCGGGAATGTCCTCGACTCCTTCCATCAAGCCGATGAGCCACGCGTGGCGATCGGGCTTCACCGGCGCGAACCCGACGCCACAGTTGCCCATCACGATCGTGGTGACGCCGTGCCAGCAGCTCGGGGTGAGCAGTGGATCCCAGGTGACCTGTCCGTCGAAGTGCGTGTGGACGTCGACGAAGCCCGGCGTGACGAGCGCGCCGTCGGCATCGACGGTCTCTCGCGCTTTCCCCTCGACCCCGCCGACCTCGGTGATGACGCCGTCGGTGATCGCGATGTCGGCGGAACGTGCGGCGGCGCCGGTGCCGTCGACGACCGACCCGCCCTTGATCACGAGATCGTGCATGTTCTCACCTCAGGTCGCGGAAGAACTCCTGTACATCTTGCACCAGGAGATCGGGCTCTTCGAGCGCAGCGAAGTGGCCACCCCGATCGAACCGGTTATAGCGAACCAAATTGAACCTCGTCTCCGCGTAGGCCCGCGGGATTCGGAAGATCTCCTTGGGAAACACCGCGGCTGCGGTGGGCACGGTGACGTATTCACCCGCGGGGCCGAAGCGGTCGGTGCGCCGCGACTCGCAGTACAAGCGGATCGACGAGTTGATCGTCTTCGTCACCCAGTAGACGGTGAGGTTCGTCAGCAATTGATCGCGCGTGACCGCGTCGTCCGGGCTGCCCTCATTGTCGGTCCACACCCGGAACTTCTCCACGATCCATCCCGCGAGCCCGGCCGGCGAATCGGTGAGGCCGTAGCCGAGCGTCTGCGGATTCTTGCCCTGGATCTCCTGGTATGCCGCGCCGAGCGTCATGAACTCGCCGGCCGCGGCGAGGTCGGCGACCTCGGACTTGGTGAGCTCGATCCCGCTCGCGTCGGCCGGGAACGCGAGCAGCATGTTGGAGTGCAGCCCGACCATGTGCTCGGGGTCGGTCACGGCCAAACGCGCCGACACCATCGCTCCCCAGTCGCCGCCCTGCGCGCCGTAGCGGTCGTAGCCGAGGCGCGCCATCAGCGTCTTCCACGCTTCGGCGACGCGCTGCACGTCCCATCCCGGCTCGGTCGTCGGACCCGACCATCCGTAACCGGGCAACGACGGCGCGACGACATGGAACGTCTGTCGCAACGGTTCGATCACGTCGAGGAATTCGGCGACCGACCCGGGCCAGCCGTGCGTGATGATCAACGGCAACGCGTTCGGATCGTCGGAACGCGCGTGGATGAAGTGGATCTGCTGACCGTCGATGTCGGCGAGGAAGTGCGGCCAACGATTGAACCGCTCTTCTTGCGCGCGCCAGTCGAATTTGGTGCGCCACTGGTCGCACACCTCTTGGAGGTACGCGAGATCGGTGCCGTAATCCCAGCCGCTTCCGGGAATCTGGTCGGGCCAGCGCGTACGCAAGAGCCGCTCGCGGAGGTCGTCGAGCACGGCCTCGGCCACCTCGACCCGGAACGGACGGAGCTCGTCACTCGCCATGGCGGCGACGCTACAGCAGCATCTCGCTAGATTCCCAGGCCGTGACGCTCGACCCGTTCGCACCTTTCCGGCTCGACGACAAGGTCGCGATCGTGACCGGCGCGAGCGCCGGGCTCGGAGCTCGATTCGCCCGGGTGCTCGATGCCGCCGGCGCGCGCGTCGTGCTCGCGGCCCGGCGCACCGAACGCCTGGAGCAACTGGCGGCCGAGTTGCGCGACGCGCACGTGGTGGCGTGCGATCTCGCTCTGGAGGGCGCGCCTGCGTCGCTCGTCGCGGCCACGCTCGCGCACTGGGGCCGGGTCGACGTGCTCGTGAACAACGCGGGGACGAGCCAACCCACGCCCGCGTTCGACGAGACGACCGACAAGTTCACCGCGACGCTGCGCATCAACCTCGTCGCGCCGTTCGAGCTCGCACGCGAGTGCGCGCGCGCCATGATCGCCGTCGACTCCCGCGGCACGATCGTCAACGTGGCATCGATCTGGGGGCTCGTCGGCGTCGGTCAGATCCCCGAAGCGGGGTACGCGGCGTCGAAGGGTGGTCTCGTCAACCTGACGCGCGAGCTGAGCGCGCAGTGGGCGCGCCGGGGCGTGCGCGTGAACTGCCTCGCGCCGGGATGGTTCCGCAGCGAGATGACCGAAGACCTGATGTTCGGCGACGAGAGCGCGGAACGTTGGATGCGCCAGCGCACCCCGATGGGCCGCGGCGGCGAGGAGCACGAGCTCGACGGCGCGCTCCTCTTCCTCGCGAGCGAGGCGAGCAGCTTCATGACCGGACAGGTCGTGTGCGTCGACGGCGGTTGGACCTCCGTCTAGACCGTTCTAGACCGCGGCCTTCTCCAGAATGTGGACGGCGCAGGCGGAACCGAGCCCGATGACGTGCGTGAGGCCGACCTTGGCGCCGTCGATCTGGCGATCGCCGGCTTCGCCGCGCAGGTGGGTCGTCACCTCGAAGACGTTGGCGATGCCGGTCGCGCCGATCGGATGGCCCTTCGAGATCAGGCCACCGCTCACGTTCACGGGGGTCTGACCGTCGCGCCACGGTCCGCGCTCGTCGATGAACTTGCCGGCTTCGCCGGGAGGGCACAGCATCAGGTTGTCGTAGTGGATCAACTCGGCCGTCGCGAAGCAGTCGTGCAGCTCCACGAGGTCGAGATCCTCAGGCGACACACCTGCCGACTCGTACGCCTGCTTCGCCGCGTTGCGCGTGAGCGTGTTGACGTCGGGCTGCACCTGCGCGTGCTCGGTCCACGGGTCGGTGGTCAACGCGGACGCGCTGATCTTGACGGCACGCCGCTGCTGATCCTTCGAGAGCGTGCGCAGCTTCTCCTCGCTGACCAGCACGACCGCGGCGGACCCGTCGGTGTTCGGGCAGCACATGAGCAATGTGTTCGGGTAGCTCATCATCTCCGCCGACATGACCTCGTCGAGCGTGAACTGCTTCTGGTAGTGCGCGAGCGGGTTGAGCGTCGAGTGCGCGTGGTTCTTCTCCGCGACCTTGGCGAACTGCTCGAAGTCGACGCCACCGTGCTCGTACGCGTACTCCATGCCCGCCTGCGCGAAGACCCCGGGCATCAGGCCCGTGCCCAGAACACCTTCGACCTGCATCACCGATCCGTAGCGTCCGCTCGGCTCGTACACCTTGCGGCCTCGGTCACCCTTGCCGCCCGCACCGAGCAAGCCGCCCTTGCCCATCTGCTCGACCCCGACCGCGAGACCCATGTCGGCCTCGCCCGCTTTGATGGTGAGCAACACCGTGCGCAACGCGGTCGCACCGGTCGCGCACGCGTTGGCGACGTTGTATACCGGGATTCCGGTCTGGCCGATCTGCTTCTGCAGCTGCTGGCCGACACCGGCTTGGGCGTTGAAGAGGCTGCCGCAACCGAGCACGTCCATGTCGTGGATCGTGACGCCGCCGTCTTTCATCGCGCCCATCGCGGACTCGCTCGCGAGATCGATCAGGTCCTTGTCGACGTGACGACCGAACTTGGTCATGTGCGCGCCGAGGATCCAGACGTTGTCACCATTCGTGCTCTCGCCGCTCGACTTCTTGGCGCTCTTCTTTCCGCTCGTCTTCTTTCCGCTCGTCTTCTTATCGCTCATCTTCTTGTCGCTCACGGGGAGATGCGCCTTTCAGGAAGCCGGCTCGAAGGCGAACGCGATCGCCTCGGTACCGTCGTCGTCGGTGCCGGCCGGGAAGGTCGTCATCCGCACGGACATGCCGAGCTTCACGTGTTCCGGGTCGGGCGGGATGTTCGAGAGGTTGGCTTTGACGGTTCCGCCGCCGTCGAGATCGACGAGCGCGGAGACGTAGGGAGCGGGGACGCCGGGCACGGTGCGGTGGACGATCGTGAAGGATCGCACCTTTCCGGTCGTCGCGAGCTTCTTGCGCCGGAACTCAGTGCCTCCACTCTTCGCGTCGGCGTTGCGGCGGTCGAAGTAGAGCGCACCCGAGTCGACCGCCTCCCAGGCGACGAGATGCGGCGAGCCGTCGTCGATGGCCAGATAGTCGACGATCGGAACCTGTTTGACCATACGAACCTCCGCCACGATGCGAGATCGCCAGGTTAGCTCCGCGCCCCCAACGGCTCCCGAGTGCGAAGATGGGCCGACGCGAGCGTGGCGGAACTGGCAGACGCGCCGGGTTTAGGTCCCGGTCTCGAAAGAGGTGGGAGTTCGAGTCTCCCCGCTCGCACAACAACCCGTTGACGTGCTATTCGCACGAAGCGTTGAACCGGAACAGGTCGGCGGCCCGTGGCGCCGGCAATCGCGACGGTACGGCCGCAGTGCCGATGCCACCGTTCGCGCGGGTAAGCGACCTTCCGAGCGAAGAGGCGAGCGTCCGATAGTTCAGTTTACTACTGGGCTCGTTCGTGCCCTGAGAGCAGGCCGATGCTGGCCTCTGGCCGCTAGACCCACGCGATCCGATGCGTTGGGAGGCGGGTCGGCCGCCGGTCCGCTTAGGGAGCGGGTGGTGGTGCCGATCTACCAGGCGTGATTCGAAATGAAAAGGCGCACGTCGGCGGAGCGCGCAGTCGGCGCCTCCTGCTCGGACTCGCGGCGATGCTGGTGGTTGTGGCGGGCCTGGCGGGTTGTGCATCGAATGGGTCGGCCGCGCGCGGGGCGCGGGTGGTGGTGGTCGAGCACGACTTCGGGCTCGTTGCGTCGCCGCTATCGGTTCGGGCGGGGACGGTCACATTGCATATCGAGAATCATGGACCGTCCACGCATGAGCTGAACGTCGACGAGACGTCGGTCGGGTCGGGTGCGTTGCCTCTACGGGCGAATGGCCTCCAGGCGAACGAAGACTCCGCACTGCTGCAATCGGTCGACTCGATCAGTGGGATTCGCGTGGGCGCGACGCAGGACTTGACCCTGCAATTGACGCCCGGTCATTACGTGTTGTACTGCAATCTCGAGGGCCATTACCTCGGCGGCATGCACGTCGGGTTGGACGTGACGTCGTGATGCCCGAGGCCGTGTCCGCGTCAGCGTCAGCGTCGAGGCGGGCGCGGTTCGCCGCGTTGGTGCAGCGCAATCGCGGGATTGTCGGTGTCGTGTTCGTGTTCTTATTGGTCGTTTCGGTGTTGGACGGTTACGGCATTGTGGGCCTGCACGGGCAGTACGCGACGCCGCTCGTGGTCGATGTGACATCCAGGCAGCGGGCGTTCGTCGAGCGCTATATCAAAGATGTCATCTTGAAACTCGACGGGGTGCCGGCCGACCCGTCCGAGGACGCGTCCGCGCTCATAGTGAGCGCGGACGGCTTGCTGCACGGCGGGATGGTGCCGTCGCCGCAGGGCAATCTGGGCGATCTCGTGCATATTTCTGGACCCGCGAACGCGACGGTCCGCCTCAAGCTCTCCCACGAGCGGGATCTCGTGCATGAGTTCACGAGTCAGGGTGCGTCGCTGCTTCGGGAAGGGAAGTCCGCACCGTCGTTTCTGACCGATCTGCGGGCGTTGCGGATCAAGGGCGCGCAGCTCTCGAGCGTGACGGGTGATGCGGCCGGTGAAGAGGCCCGCGTCGCGAAGGGAGATCTGGCGCGACTGGTACGCATCCAACTCACCCTTGGTGCGTTGGGTGCGCTCGTCGCGGTCGGGATGGCGTTGGGGTTGCGACGGTCGGCGAGACGGCAGTCGGGCAGGTTCCGGTCCCTGGTCCACAACTCCAGCGATCTCATCACTGTCGTCGACGAGCATGCGATCGCGTCCTACCAGAGTCCTTCTTCGACACGGGTCTTGGGTTATGAACCCGCGGCGATCGTCGGCGCCAAGCTCACCGATCTGTTGCATCCGAACGACAAGTCACGAGTCGTGAAGACGTTCGCGGAGTTGCGCGATCGGTCCGACGCGACCGTCGCGCTCACCTTCCGCTTGCGGCATCGCAATGGAGCGTGGATCACGATGGAGGGCACCGTCCGCAACCTCCTCGCCGATCGGACCGTCAGCGGATTCGTCGTGAATACCCGCGACGTCACCAAACGCGTGCACGCAGCTGAGGAGCTCGCCGGCGCGCGGGATGCCGCGATGGAAGCGACGCGGCTGAAGTCCGAGTTCTTGGCGTCGATGAGTCACGAGATCCGCACGCCCATGAACGCGGTCATCGGTCTGAACGAACTGCTCCTCGGCACCACCCTTGACCGCGAACAACACGAATACGCCTCCGGTGTCAGTACCGCGGCCGATGGGCTCCTGGCGATTATCAACGACATCTTGGACTTCTCCAAGATCGAGGCAGGCAAGCTGACCATCGAGGCCATCGACTTCGATCTCGCAGTGCTGCTCGAAGATGTCGTCGCGCTCCTGGGCGACACAGCCCAACAAAAGGGCCTCGAGCTGCTTGCCCACCCCTATCCCGACCTGCCCACCATCGTTCGGGGGGATCCGACCCGTCTACGCCAAGTGCTCGTCAATCTCGTCTCCAACGCAGTGAAGTTCACCAGCGTCGGCGAGGTCGTCGCCCGGGCGATCCCGATCGCCGACGACGGCCACACGGCGGTCGTACGCTTCGAGGTCAGCGACAACGGCATCGGCATCGCCGAAGACGACCAGCGCCGCATGTTCGAACCGTTCGCGCAGGCGGATGCCTCCACCACCCGCCGCTTCGGTGGCACGGGACTCGGTCTCGCGATCGTCCGCCAGCTCGTCGAGTTGATGGGCGGCCAGCTCGGACTCGACAGCGAAGTCGACCACGGCAGCACGTTCTGGTTCGAGCTTCCATTCGCACGACAAGGCGCCACCGCCGCTTCCAAAGCCATCTCGGACGTCGCCGAGTTCACGTCCTTGCGCGCGATCATCGTCGACGACAACGCCACCAACCGGCTCATCCTCCGCCAACAACTCTTGTCATGGGGACTGCAGCCTGACGAAGCCGAAGACGGCACGGCCGCGCTCGAACGTGTGCACGCAGCGGCCGCGGACGGGGCGCCGTACGACCTGGCGATCCTCGATCTCAACATGCCCGGGATGGACGGCCTCGAAGTCGCGCACACGATCAAGGCAGATCCAGCGACAGCATCGCTGAAGCTCTTCTTGCTCAGCTCATCGGGCCGCGTCCAAAGCGACGTCGCCGCGGCCGCCGGGTTGAGCGGCACGCTCACCAAACCGGTACGGCAATCCGAGCTGTTCAACTGTCTCATCGAAGGACTCCAGATGAACCCATCCCACGCACCGGATCCGACCGGGCCGACCTCGATCACCGAAGCGACGTCGATTGATCACGGCGTCGTGCTGTTGGTCGAAGACAACACGATGAACCAGCTCGTCGCGACCCGCATGCTCGCCAAACTCGGCTACCGCGCCGATGTTGCCAACAACGGGCGCGAAGCCATCGACGCCCTCACGATCGGCGTTTACGACGCGGTGCTGATGGACTGCCAAATGCCCGAGATGGACGGCTACGAAGCCACCCGCCAGATCCGCCGAGCCGAGGCGGGTACCGGCCGCCACCTGCCCGTTATCGCGATGACAGCCGCCGCGATGCAAGGCGATCGCGAAGCGTGCCTCGCCGCGGGCATGGACGACTACATCACCAAACCCGTCAGCGTTGACGCCATCGCCACCGTGCTGGACCGCTGGACCGCACCGAAACCTGCGCCAGACGCCGAACGGCCCGCGAGTCTCCCGGAGGCCGACGATCCGATACTCGACCCGGAGCGCTTCGCCATCCTGCGCGACCTCGACGCGGGTGACGGGGACCTCATCGGCATGCTCGTACACGAGTTCGTCAACGACGGCACTCAACTTCTCACCGCCATACGCGAGGCGATCGCGGAAGGAGACCCACAAGCCGTCGAACGGTCCGGCCACACCCTCAAGGGTGCGAGCGCCAACCTCGGCGCCGTCCGCCTCGCACGTGTCTGCGGCAAGATCGAAGCGCTCGGCCGCGCCGCGGCGCTCGGCACCGCACCGCGCCTCGTCGACGAGGCCGCTACCGAGTTCGACGAAGTCCGAACCGCGCTCACGGCCGAAATCGCGGAGACCTGAAAATGCGGGTCCTCGTCGCCGACGACGAGTCCACCACGCGGCTCGTCGTCAAAGCCGTCGTCCAACGACTCGGCCACGAATGCCTCATCGCCAACGACGGCGACCGCGCCTGGACCCTCCTCGAAGAGTTCCCCGTGGACGTCCTCATCACCGATTGGATGATGCCCGGCCTCGACGGCCCCGAACTCTGCCGACGCATCCGCGCCCGCCACGCCGACACCTACACCTACATCGTCTTGGCGACCGTACTCAACGAACGAAACGACATCCTCGCCGGAATGCAAGCCGGAGCCGACGACTACCTCATCAAACCCCTCGACCCGTTCGACGTCCAGACTCGCCTCATCGCCGCCGAGCGCGTCACCGCCCTTCACCACCAACTCACCGACGCCCGCGCCGAACTGCAACGCCTCAACCGCGAACTCGGCGAACAAGCCCGCACCGACCCCCTCACCCAACTCGGCAACCGGCTTCGCCTACGCGAAGACCTCCACGCCCTTCACGCCCGCGCCCAGCGCCACTCCCAGCCGTACAGCATCGCCATGTGCGACCTTGACCACTTCAAGATCTACAACGACACCTACGGCCATCCCCAAGGCGACGCCGCGCTCCAACAAGTCGCTGCCATCATCGCCGCCGACCTACGTGCGGGCGACGCCGCATACCGCTACGGTGGCGAAGAGTTCGTCATCCTCCTCGCCGACGAACAGCTCCCGGCAGCCGTCAAGGTCACCGAGCGGCTCCGCAAGGCCGTCGAGGCCCTTGCCATCCCCCACCGCGGCAACAACCCGCCCGGCATCCTCACCATCAGCGCCGGTGTCGCCACCTACACGCCCAATACCGGCTTCGACGCCAACACCATCATCGAACACGCCGACCAAGCCCTCTATTTGGCCAAACAACACGGCCGCAACCGCGTCGCCGCCCCCAACACCCCCGACATCACCACGTCACACCGAACCTGATTCTTCCCCGCCAGCGGCGCGTCAGCGAGTTGTGCCCGGGTAATTCGGCCTGGCAAAACGCCCGGAGATCTCGACGACGAGCCGCGCCCTGCGCGGTCGGCACACCGTCAGCGGTCGTACGGTCCGCGGCCGCCAACGGGTCGTGGCCGAGCGCACCGCCGGGGGCACCTTGCGATCGTGCTCGTGGCAGACGCGCCGGATTTAGGTCCCGTCTCGAAAGAGGTGAGAGTTCGAGTCTCCCCGCTCGCACACAAAGAGGCGTCAGCGGGGAGTCAACACGCAGAACTCGTTTTTATCGGGATCGGCCATGACAACCCAGCTGACATCGCGTTGGCCGATATCGATTCGAGTCGCCCCTAGAGAAATGAGGCGGTCGACCTCCGCACGCTGGTCGCCGTGTTCGGACGGAGCGATGTCGAGATGAAGCCGGTTCTTCGCGATCTTCGGAGGAATCGGCGGACCACCCCAGGTGATGAACGGACCGGTGCCGTCGGGCGCGCGGATCGCAGTTTCTTCGTCCTGATCCCAGACCAACGGCCAAGCGAGGGCGGCGCTCCAGAAATATCCGACATCCCGCGTACCGTCGCACGTGATCGATCCGAGACGTTCGCACCCAGCGAGGAAGTTGTTGTCCGGTTCGATGACGCAGAACTCGTTGCCTTCGGGGTCGGCGAGCACGACATGACCCTCGTCCGGGCTCTGACCAATGTCGATGTGGCGGGCGCCGAGCTCGACCAACTTCGCCACTGTTTCCTTCTGGTCATCGATGGACGTCGTCGTCAGATCCAGATGGAGACGGTTCTTGCCCGTCTTCTGCTCAGGGACCGCCGGGAACACGATCCGGAAGCTGGTGCTGTCCGTCGGCACGAGACCGATCTCATCATGGGTGTCGTCGTCGATCTCCCAACGCAACGCGTCGGCCCAGAAGCGCGCGAGGCGGAGCGGATCGTTCGCGTCGATACACAGCGCGACGAGTCGAGAAGTCATCTCATCCAGCTTCGCGCGACGCGCCACGAGCGGGCATGATGCGTGCGTGTCGACTCGTGGGAGAGAGCGCGGTTGGCCGTCCGCCGCTGCGACGTCACGGCTCCTCGTCCTCGGACTTCTGGTCGCAGCCATCGCTGGCTGCTCGAGCGCGACCAACGCAGGCTCTACGGCACCGGTGCCGACAATTGCGCCGACCACCACCACGCCCGTTCCCGTCGTACTCGGGCCGCTCCGCAAATCGTCGGATCAGGCGGTCTCGCCGGTCTACGCCCAAGGCGTCGCCCGCATACCGAGCGGGTGGATCTTCTCCGGCACGAACAGCCTCTGGCGCACCGACAACGCGCTCGCGGTCGTGACATCGATCAACCCGGCAATCCCGACCGCGTGGGCGGCCCGTGGGTTCAATCATGTCGGCGACATCGACGTAGTCGGTCGATACATCTACGCACCGCTCGAACAGCCCGATTACGCGAAGAACACGCAGGCGACGGCGCGATTCGACCGCGACACGCTTCGCTTCGTCGACGCCGTGGTCCTGCCGCAGCACGAGAACTCGTTCGTCACGATCGATGCCACGACCATGACGGCGTACACGATGGATCACTTCGACGGGAACACGCTGTTGCGCTACGACGTGACGCGCAACTGGAAGCGGCTCTCATCTTTGCGTCTGAGCACCGCGCTGCAGCACACCCAGGGTGCCGACGTCCTGAACGGCGTCGTCTGGATCTCGACCTCCGATCCGCACAACGACCTGTACGGCGTCGACCTGCACACTGGAAAAGTCCGCGCGGACGGTTCAATGGGCCATACCGGCGGCGCCGGCGAAGGCGAAGGCCTCGATGCCACGGTGCTCGTGTCCGGCGAGATTCACACCGTCTGCGTGGATCCGAAGATCACGCCCGTGTGGTTCGAGCACTTCCGCATCGCCCCGAGCTAACCCACATTCGACCGACACACCGACGGCTAGGTGGGCGGCACCGGATCGGGGACGTCGTGCTCGACGTGCTCGAGCTCCGGTCCGCGCGTCACGCCCCACAGCGACGCGACTACCACCGCCGCACCGACTCCTTCGAGCAGCGTTACCGACTCGCCGAAGAATACCCACGCCCCGGCGGCGACGATCGGCGTCTCGCCGAGCAACATGGGCGACGACACCGATGTGGGAACGTGACGGTGGGCCCAGATCATCAATACGTGCGCCGTCGTGCCCGCGATCATCGTGCACACCGCGAAGAACATGCCCCGACCGCTGATCCCGAGCCCGCCGTGCGCGACGAGCGCGACCGGCGTGATGAGTACCGCCGCGGACGTGAGCGTACCGAGCATGAACGCGAACGGATCGACGACGAAGTTCGTTCGCAGCACGCGCCCGTAGAGGAACCAGCCTGCATTGAGCACCAGGCTCGCGACCGCGACGATGTCGCCCGAGAGGCTCCACGAACCACCACTCGACGCAGCGGCCGCGACCACGATCGTCCCCGCGATCGCGACGGCCGCGCGGAACAGATGAGTGCGTGCCACATGCTCACCGAGAAACGCAACCGCGAACGCGATGATCAACACGGGTTGCAACGACCCGATCAAGGTGACGTCGAGCAATCGGGTCAAGCCGAGCGCGGCGAACGCCGTGGCCGCGCCCGACACGAAGAACGCCCCCGCACCGATGAGCAGCGCGATCCAGCGCCCCGCCGGCACGTCCGCGGGCCAGAAGGGCGCGCTGCCCGTGTGGCGCGAACGCCACGAGACGATCGCCGCGAGCGGCGGCAACGCCAGCCACAGTCGCCACGTGGTGAATACCAGCGCGTCGGAGTGGCCCGCACGCACGAAGAGCGAACAGCCCGACCACAGCACAACGGCCGCGACCACCGCGAGGACCGCGCGCCGCTCGACGGGCAGGGCGCGCGAACGACTCGCGAGATCGGCCACCCGGGCAACCTACCCGCCGGCTGTCGAGGCTTCCGCGGGTTCCGTGGGTCAGCGCTTCTTGCGTTTGCGGAACATTCCCTTGCGCGACGCGTTGCGCTTCGCCTGCTCCGCGAGCAGGTCGAAGCCCGCGGCGTTCACGATGTCCTCGGCTTCGTCCAGGAGCGCCGCAACGTCGGCGGTCATCGCGACTTCGGGCTCCGGCGGCGCGGGTTCTGTGCCCTTCGCGAGTGACCCGTACTGCCATCCGGCGTCGATCTTGCGGCGCTCGTAGCGCGGGCAGTCGGCGGGACAGTTCCAAGGCGCTTCCGGCGCGAGGTCGAGCACGCATTTCCGGACGGCCTCGCCGGACGAGTAGGTCCGGCTCTCGTAGTGCCGGCAGTCGGTGCGCATGGTCACGACGTCATCCTACCTGCCGTTGCTCGCGGTCGACATGCGCGAATCCGCGGGCACGGCGGCACTCGAGTAGTTAGTCGAGCCAGCCGACGGCTTGATCGAGCAGGTACCGGCTCACCGCGAGACAGGCCTCGAGCGTGTCGCACGGGACTTCCTCACCACGGCGGATCCCGATCAGCGACACGCGCTGGTGGGCGACGATCCGCAGCGATCGCTCGGGCGCATCGGTCGCGGCCGGATACGAATCGGTGGCCGACACGTCGAGCGGAAGGTCACGACCCCCGACACCCGCGAGGTCGGTCGCCAGCAGCAGAAGATCGGGACCGTGCGCGAGCGGCGGAAGCGCCCAAGTGAAGCTGAGCGGGAAGTGGAATGTGTCGTCGGGCTCGGCCTCGTCGCCGACCTCTATCACCGCGTCCTCGAATCCGAGCAGGACGCGCGGGTCGATCTCCAGCGACAGGTAGAGGTCGACCGGCCCCTCGCAGCCTTCTTCCGGGTGGAGGTCGACCTCCCAGGTCTGGCGAAGCGAGTAGCTCTCGACGAAATGCCGCTCGTCGTGCACGTGGAAGCCGTGCTCCACCGCGTGATCCTTGAGATCGGCGACGAATCCGGCGACGTCGAGTACGGCCATGTCAGTCGGAGACTGTACCGAAGGCCTGATGCAGCTCGGTGCTGACACGCGCCACTAGTCGGCCTCCGGCGCCAGCGCGGCGCGCAGGGCAGCAATCGACACATCCCATGCGTCGCGCCCGGGGGGCATGAACTCGTGCATCCCGAAGAAGCCGTGGATGAGCCCGTCGGCCCGCACGACCTCGGTCGGCACCTTCGCGTCGCGCAGACGCGCGGCGTACGCCTCGCCTTGGTCGCGCAGCGGGTCGTACTCGGCGGTGATCACGACCGCGCGCGCCAAGCCCGAGAGATCGGAGGCGCGCATCGGCGAGAACCGCGGATCGTCGAAGTCCGCTGGTTCCCGCGCGTAATGATCGTAGAACCACTGCATGCCTTCCCGTTCGAGGAAGTAGCCCTTGGCGTTGTCGATCATCGACGCGCTCTCGAACTCGTAGTCGGTGACGGGGTATACGAGCAGCTGGAGCTTCGGCTGCGGGAGCGCACGGGCGCGGGCGTCGAGCGCGACGACGGCGGCCAGGTTCCCGCCCGCGCTGTCGCCGCCGATCGCTACCCGACCCGCGTCGGCGCCGACCTCGCCGGCGTATCCGAGCGCCCACTCGTAGGCAGCCAGGCAGTCGTCGGCGGCGGCGGGGAACTTCGCTTCGGGCGCGAGCCGGTAGTCGACTGAGACGACGACGGCGCCGGCGGCGTCGCACAGCAGGCGTCCGAGCTGATCGTGCGTGTCGAGGTTGCCGGTGACCCAGCCGCCGCCGTGGAACCAGAGCAGCAACGGGAGTCCGGTCGCCGCGCTCGGCCGGAACACGCGCACCGGGATCTCGCCGGCCGAGCCGGGGATCGTGCGATCAGCCACGTCGTGTACCGGGTGCTTCGGGAACAGCGGATTGGTCGTGGCCGCGATCATCGCGGCGCGTCGACGTTCGGGGGTGGCGTCGGGCCCGAAGGTGAGGCCCGAATCGCTCAGCACCTGGACCATCATCGCGGCGGACGGGTGCAACGCCATTCGGCCTACCTCCGATCACGAACGTCGGGACAGTGCGGTCGCGAGCGCACGGAACGCGCGCCCGCGGTGCGAGACGGCATGCTTCTCCTCCGGCGTCATCTCCGCAAACGACCGTCCGTCGCCCTCGAGCGGCACGAACACGGGGTCGTAGCCGAAGCCGCCCTGGCCCCGAGGCGCGGCGGCGATGAGTCCGTCCACGTCGCCGCGGGCGACGACCTCGTGGCCGTCGGGGCCACGGGCGATGGCGACGGTGGCAAAGCGCGCGGTGCGCAGCGTCGGGTAGACGCCCTCGAGCTCGGCCAGCAGCTTGAAGACGTTGTCGGCGTACGACGCGTCCTCACCGGCGTAGCGCGCCGAATAGACGCCCGGTGCACCCTGCAGCGCGTCGACCTCCAGGCCGGTGTCGTCCGCGACAGCGAGCATGCCGAATGTGTCGGCGAGCGCACGCGCCTTGATGCGCGCGTTCTCTTCGAGCGTGCTTCCGGTCTCCTCCACGTCGGGCGCCTCCGCGAGGGTCGGCAGCGCGGCCACTGAAGCTGCGATCTGTTCGGGCCCGTCGACGACGAACGCGATGTCGTCGACGGAGTACGCAACCAACGGAGTGCCGGAGAGCGCGACGAAGATCTCGACGATCTCGCGCGCCTTGTCGGCATTCCGCGTCGCGAGGACGAGTGGCAGCGCGGGCGTCACCGAGCGCGCGGAGCCGGCGGTTCTGCGATCATTTCCTGCTGGGCGGCGATGATCTCCGCGATGCCGGTCTCGGCGAGATCGAGGAGCGCGTCGAGCTCGGCCCGGGTGAACGCGACACCTTCGGCCGTGCCCTGCACCTCCACGAAGCGACCGTCGCCGGTCATCACGACGTTCATGTCGACCTCGGCGCGCACGTCCTCGGTGTACTCGAGGTCGAGCATCGGTGTTCCGTCGATGACGCCCACCGAGATCGCCGCGCACGGCTGCAGGATCGGATGCTTGGTGAGCTTGCCCGTCGTGACCAGACGGCTGCACGCGTCGTGCAATGCGATCCAGCCGCCGCAGATCGACGCGGTGCGCGTGCCGCCGTCGGCTTGCAGGACGTCGCAGTCGACGGTGATCTGCACATCGGGCATCAGTCGTAAGTCGATCGCGGCGCGCAGCGATCGTCCGATGAGACGTTGGATCTCCTGCGTGCGGCCGCTCTGCTTGCCCCGGGCGGCTTCGCGTCCGACGCGCTCGGGCGAGGAGCCCGGCAGCATCGAGTATTCGGCCGTCACCCAGCCCTTGCCGGATCCCTTCAACCACGGCGGGATGCGTTCTTCGACCGAAGCGGTGCACAGCACGCGCGTGCGCCCGAACTCGACGAGCACCGATCCGTCGGCCATCTCGGTGAAGTCACGCACGAAGACGACGCGCCGGAGCTCGTCGGGGGCGCGGCCGGAGGCACGTGCGGTCAAAGGTGGTCCTTCCGTAGCCCGGTAGCCGGGCGGTCTAGAGGTGGGTGATGAGGTGCGGCGCCGCGAGCGTCACCGCGTGCCCGAAGGCCTCGGAGCCCTCCTCGACGGAGGCTACCGGGTCGAGCGTGGGCCACAAATGGGTGAGCATGAGGCGCCGCGCCTTGGCCGCGCGCGCCGCCTCGCCCGCTTGACGCGACGACAGGTGGATCGGCGCGCGGATGTCGTCGTGCTGGTACGTGGCCTCCGAGAGCACGAGGTCGGCTCCGGGTCGGAACGCCTCGACGCTCCAGCCCGGACCGGTGTCAGCCGTGTACACCAGCCGCTTTCCGCCCTGTTCGAGCTCGACGCCGATCGTCGGGAGCGGGTGGTCGGTGCGAGAGAACTGCACCTGCGTATCACCGATCGAGGCGTGGTCGCCGTCGCCCACGAGCTTCCAGTCGAAGGTGTCGGTCCACTTCCCGACGAGTGCTTCGAGTGTCCGCTCGACACCCTCGGGCGCGTACACGGGCAGCCCGCCGCGGTCGATCCCGTATTTGTAGAGCACGTGCAGACCGTAGATGTCGACACAGTGATCGGGGTGGGCGTGCGTGATGACGACGGCAGTGAGGTCGGCGGGGTTCGCGTGCTGCTGCAGGTTCGCGAACGCGCCGTTGCCGCAATCCATCCAGATGACGGCGTCACCCGCGCGCACGAGATACCCGCTGCACGCACCGCCGGCCGGGGATCCGTAGCTACCGGAACATCCGAGGACCGTCAGCTCCACGACCAGGCCTCCACGTGTTCGACTTCGGGACCGAGGAACCGCGCGCCAAGCTCTCGGAACGTTGCCGGGTCGCCGCTCGTCAAGAACCGAACCCGCCTCAGCTCGCCGCGGTCGGGGACGCGTCGGGCGGGCGCGTCGAGCTCGGCGCGCACCTCGAAGGCGGTCTCGTCGGCGCTCGATACGAGCACGACCTCGGGGCCCATGACGTCGGCGATGGTACGCGCGAGGAGCGGATAGTGCGTGCATCCGAGCACCATCGTGTCGACACAAGCCCGCTTCACCGGGGCGAGCAATCGCTCGGCGAGCACGTGCACCTGATCGGAGTCGACGTCTCCCTGTTCGACGAACTCGACGAAACCCGGGCACGCCGCGCACGCGAGCTCGAGGCCGGGATCGAGCTGGGTGGCCGTCCGTTGGTACACGCCCGACCGGATGGTGCCCACCGTGCCGATCACGCCGACCCGACCCGTACGGGTTGCGCGCCGCGCCGCGCGCAGGCCGGGCTCGATGACGCCGACGACCGGAACGTCGAGGCGTTCCCGTAGATGATCGAGCGCGGCAGCCGCGGCGCTGTTGCACGCGACCACGACCATCCTCACGTCGTACTCGAGCAACAGGTCGACGATCTCGAGCGAATACTTCAGGACCTCGTTCGCGGGCTTGGGTCCATACGGGAACCGTCCGGTGTCGCCGAAGTAGACGACATCGGCGCCGGGAACGAGATCGAGGAGCGCTCGCACGACCGTGAGGCCGCCGAGCCCGCTGTCGAATACGCCGATCGGCCGGTCGTCGTCCACGATCAGAACCTACCGGGCCGCAGCGGCCCGCCGGAGACGATCGGTTACGGCTGCTCCGAGGCCGCCGGCGTCTGCCGGCGGGACCGCGAGGATCACGTCGACGCCACGCCCGTCGAGCTCGCGCAGCCGCTGATACAGGACACGCGCGTATTCGCCGATGTCGGCGGGCGCGTCGAGCACCCCGACCGCAAGCCCGTCCGCCTGCAGGCAGTCGGCGCGCGCGTCGAGCTCGTCGCCGCGCACCAGCTCGACGCGCGCGTCCGGCGCATAGTGCGACGCGCGTGTTCCCGGTGCCGCGATCTCACCGCCCGTGCGACGCGCGAGCGGCTTGCCGACGAGCTGTGCGAGTCGTTCCTCGCCGATGCCGCCGACGCGCAGAACCACCGGCTCGGTGCCGGTGACGTCGACGATCGTCGACTCGACGCCGACGGTGCAGGGACCACCGTCGAGGACGACGTCGACATCACCGCCGAGGTCGTCGCGCACGTGCTGGGCGGTGGTCGGGCTCACCCGGCCGAAGCGATTCGCCGACGGCGCCGCGACGCCACCGCCGAACGCTTCGAGCAGCCGGCGCGCGACGGGATGATCGGGGACGCGGATGCCGACTGTGTCGAGTCCGGCCGCCGCCTCGGCGGCGACACGATCGGCGCGTCGACGGACGACAAGCGTGAGCGGCCCCGGCCAGCATGCCGCCGCGAGCGTGTGCGCGACCTCCGGCACATCGCGCGCGAGGTCCTCGAGTTGCGCGGCGCGCGCGACGTGCACGATGACGGGATGATCCGCGGGGCGCCCCTTGACCGCGAAGAGGCGACGCAGCGCGTCCGGGTCGGACGCGTCGGCACCGAGTCCGTAGACGGTCTCGGTCGGGAACGCCACGAGCCGACCGGCCCGCAACACCTCGGCCGCGTGCAGGATCGCGTCGTCGATCGGGTCCACTACGGCGCGATCACCAGTAGTTGATACGAGACGCCCGGTCGACGACCTCGTCGATCGGGTCGGTCCACGCGCCCGACGACAGGTACTTCCAACCTCCGTCGGGGAGCAGGGTGACGATCGTTCCCCGCTCCATCTGTTGCGCGGCCTTCACGGCGCCCGCCACCGCGGCACCCGACGAGATACCCGCGAACACACCGCACTCGTTCAAGAGTCGTCGCGTTCCCTCGATCGAGTCGCGCGGCCGGACGATGAGCTTGCGATCGAGCACCGCGGGATCGAAGATCGGCGGGACGAAGCCGTCGTCGAGGTTGCGCAGGCCCTGCACGAGCTCGCCGGCCGGCGGCTCCACCGCGACGATTCTGACGTCGGGCTTGTGCTCTTTCAGGTACCGGCCCGCACCCATCAAGGTTCCGCTCGTACCGAGTCCGGCGACGAACACGTCGATCTCCGGGCAGTCGCGCAGGATCTCCGGACCGGTGCCTTCGTAGTGCGCCAGCGGGTTCGCCGGGTTCCCGTACTGGAACAGGAACACGTAACGATCCGGATCGTCGGCGTGGATCTTCTCGGCCATGCGGATCGCGCCGTTGCTGCCCTCCTCGCCGGGCGAGAGCGTGATCTCGGCGCCGAAGATCTCGAGCAGCTGGCGGCGTTCGATCGAGACGTTCTCGGGCATCACCACGCGCAGCTTGTAGCCCCGCAGCTTCGCGACCAGAGCGAGACCTATTCCGGTGTTGCCCGACGACGGTTCGAGGATCGTCGCGCCGGAGCGCATCGCGCCGTCGTGCTCGGCCAGCTCGATCATCTTCAACGCGATGCGGTCCTTCGACGAACCGCCCGGGTTCTGACCCTCGAGCTTCGCCCAGATGCGCACGTCGGGGTTGGGAGAGAGCTGATGGACACCGACGAGCGGTGTCTCTCCGATCAACCCGAGGATGTCGTCGTGCCTCACGCGCCGCCGGCGACCGCAGGCAGGATCGAGAGGACGTCGCCGTCGGCCAACTTGGTGTCGAGACCGTCGAGGTAGCGGATGTCGTCGTCGTCCTTGTAGACGTTCACGAATTTGTGGAGGCTCCCCGCATCGTCGAGCAGGTTGCCTCGCAGGCCGGGATAGCGCTCTACCAGCGTGTTGAACACCTCGCCGACGGTCGCGCCGTCGACCGCGACGGTTGCCTGGCCATCGGCCTGGACCCGCAACAACGTGGGCAACTTGATCTCGACGGCCATCCTGCCAGGCTACAACCCGACTCAACCGGTCGGGATTCCTAGAGCTCAGTCGCGGTCGAGCTCGACTCCGACCTCGGCGATCTCGCCGCCGCGGACGCGGTACGACCTCAGAACCGGCATCTGGTCGCGCAGCGACACGATCACGTACAGCCAGGCGGGGTCGACGGCTTGACGCACGTCGGTGGGCGAGGGATAGGCCTCCGTGTGGGTGTGCGAATGCCACACACCCACGATCTCGTCGCCGCGCGCCTCGGCGGCGCGCATCGCGCCGAGCATGTCGCGCGGATCGATCGTGTACGTCACCGCTGACGCATCCGCATTGCGGCACGGTCGGGCCTCCGACACCACGCCCGTCGGTTCGCCGTTCATGCCGAGCGGACCGACGAGCAGACCGCAGGCCTCCTCCGGCAAGCCGTCGTAGCAGTTGCCGATGATGATCGCGTACTGCGATTCGGTGAGCCGCAGCGTCGGCTGCGCAAACGCCGACGTCATCCCTGTAGCGCCCGCCACACTCGCTCGGCCGTGCACGGCATGTCGATGTGACGCACGCCCAGATGCGAGAGCGCGTCGATGACCGCGTTGTGCACCGCGGGCGTGGATCCGAGCGTTGCCGACTCGCCGATCCCCTTCGCGCCGAGCGGATTCAACGGAGAGGGCGTCACCGTGTTGTACGTCTCGTACGAAGGCAGCTCGGCGGCGGACGGCATCGCGTAGTCCAAGAGGTTGGCGGTGATCGGGTTGCCGGCGTCGTCGTACTGCACCTCTTCCCACAACACCTGCGCGACGCCCTGGGCGATGCCGCCGTGCTGCTGACCGCCGACGATCATCGGGTTGATGATCGTGCCGCAGTCGTCGACGGCGATATGACGTACGAGCTCCACCCGTCCGGTCTCCGAATCGATCTCCACGACCGCGACGTGTGACCCGAACGGGAACGACGACCCGCCGGCCTCGAAGTCGAGCTCGTGCTGCAGGCGCTCGGCGACACCTTCCGGCCGCTTCGCCGGATCCTTGGCCGCGGCCGCGAGGTCGGCCCACGCCAACCTGCTCGCGGGCACGCCCGCGACCTCGAGCCCACCGTCGCCGACGACGATGTCGTCGGGGTTCGCCTCGAGCAGGTGCGCGGCGAGCCGCTTCGCCTGCGCGAGAACCTCTTGGCTCGCGATGAGCAGCGCGCTGCCACCGATCTGACCGGAGCGTGATCCGCCGGTTCCGCCGCCACGCGGCACCTCGTCGGTGTCGGAGTGCAACACCCGGACGTCCTCGAACGCCACACCGAGCGTGTCGGCGATGATCTGCGAGAAGGCCGTCTCGTGACCCTGGCCGTGCGCGCTCGTGCCGACGCGTGCGGTGACGGTGCCGTCGTCCTCGATCTCGACCGAGCCGAACTCCTTCGTGAGGATCATCGGCGCGCTGATCTCGAGGTATGACGCGAGGCCGATGCCCATGAGCATGCGATCGCCGCGATCGCCGCGATCGCGGCGCGCGCTCTGCTCGGTACGCAGCGCGTCGTAGCCGGAGTGCTCGAGCGCGGCATCGAGCGCCTTCTCGTACTCGCCGGTGTCGTACGTCGCTCCGAGGCCGGTGTTCGGCATGTACGGGAACGCGTCGGGCTGAATGAAGTTCTTGCGACGGATCTCGACGGGATCGATGCCGAGCTCGTCGGCCGCGATGTCGAGGACGCGCTCCATCATGTGGATCGCCTCGGGCCGGCCGGCGCCGCGGTAGGCCGCGACCGGAGTGCTGTTCGTGATGACGGCCTGCCAGTTGAACTCGACCTTCGGCACGACGTACACGTTCGCCGCCATCATCTGCGTGAAGAACGGCAAGAACGCGCCTATGGCCGCGTAGGCACCCGCCTCCGCGTTCGTGAAGACGCGCAGCCCGGTGATGGTGCCGTCGCGCTTGAGGCCGAGCTCGACCTCGTGCACCATGCCGCGACCGTGCCACATCGCGACCATGTTCTCCGACCGCGTTTCCGTCCACTTCACGGGTCGACCGAGCATCAGCGCGGCCTTGGCGACGAGCAGGTGCTCGACGGTCATGCCCTGCTTCGCTCCGAACCCACCGCCGACGGCCGCGTTGCGCGCCCGGATCAGCGCGGGATCGAGCCCGAGCAGCATCGCGATCTCGTCGCGGACGCCATGCGGTCCCTGGGACGCGACCCAGATCGAGAGCCCGCCGGTCGGGTCGCCGGGCACCGCCACGATGCCGCCCGGCTCCATCGGCACGGGCGCGACGCGCTGGTTGACGATGCGCTCGCGCACGACCACGTCGGCGTCGTCGAGAACCCCTTCGACCGGACCCGTTCCCATCGCGTTCGCGACGTTCGAACCTTGCGCCTCGTGAACGATCGGCGCGTCGGCGGCGAGCGCGGCGGCGACGGTCGCGAGTGCCGGCAACTCGTCATAGTCGACCACGACGGTCTCGGCCGCGTCCATGGCCCGGGCCTTGGTGTCGGCTACGACCATCGCGACGATGTCCCCAACGAAGCGCACCTTCTCCTGGGCGAGTGGTGGCCGGTTCATCGTCGTCGGCAACATGACGAAGCCGTGGACCGCGGGCAGCTCGAGATCGATCGCGGTGTACACCGCGACGACGCCCGGCATCGTCTTGGCGTCGCTCGTGTCGATCGACTCGATGTTCGCGTGGGCAACGGTGGAGCGTACGAACGCGGTGTGCAGCAGGCCGGCGACGGCGAGGTCGTCGTAGTAACGGGTCGTACCCTCGAGGATCCCCGGGTCCTCCTTGCGAAGGACGGGGTTTCCCAGGATCGAACCCGACGACGGCATTGTGCTCCTCCTGCGCTGCGAGATCCGGCGGAAGACTAGCGGTGAGAGAATGCGGCCGTGCGAGCCGTGCGCAACACCGAAGCCGGTATCCGCGTGGTCGACGTAGCCCTCCCCGATCACCCGGGCACACGCGTGCGCGTGCGCAGCGCGGGCATCTGTGGCTCCGACCTCGAGATGGTGCGCACCGGGCTCGCGGCCGGGACGCTCGGTCACGAGATCGCGGGCGTGCTCGACGACGGCACCGAAGTCGCCGTCCATCCCTTCGTTCCGTGCGGGACGTGCGCGCAGTGTATGAACGGACGACCTCAGCTTTGCCGCGAGGCCACAGGCACAATGCTCGGCGTCTTCACCGACTGCGGCATGGCCGAAGAGATCGTCGTCTCCGAATCGTGCGTCGTTCGGCTACCGCAAGGCATCGGCGTCGCGGACGCCTCGATCGTCGAGCCGCTCGCCGTGGCTCTCCATGCATGCAATCGCGCCGGAGTCGCCTCCGGAATGCGTGTCGGCGTCGTCGGAGCCGGGACCATTGGATTGCTGTGCGGCGCGGTGGCGCGCCACCTCGGCGCCGATGTCGCGATCGTCGCGCGTCACGACGCGCAACGACTCGCCGCGGAGACGCTCGGTCTCGCACTCGACCCGCCGCGCGATCACGACGTCGTGTTCGAAGCCGCCGGGACGTCTTCGGGTTTCGACGACGCGGTGCGCGCGTGCCGGCGAGCGGGATCGATCGCGCTCGTGTCCACCACGTGGGAACCGATCTCGATCTCGTTCCTGAACGCGCAGATGCGCGAGGTCACCATCGTGCCCGCGTTCGTCTACGGCGAGGCGCACGGTCACCGCGAGTTCGACACCGCCGCGACGATCTCGGCGGCCCACCCCGAGATCGCTGCCGCCCTGATCACCCATCGCTTCGCGCTCGACGAGGCGCCCCGGGCGTTTGCAGTGGCGGGCGACCGGGCCCACGGCGCGATCAAGGTCGTCTTGCACCCCTAACGCGCGTCGCTGAACCGCGCGGCGACCTCGCGCAGCACCGACTCGCACTCCGTGATCGTCTCGCGCAGTATCCGTGCGACCGGCAGCACTTCCGCGATGCGCCCGGCAACCTGGCCGCTGAACGCGAACGACGCTTCGAGATTGCCGCCGAAGTAGAGGTCGCGCACCGCTTCGAGACTCGGAATGACCGCCCGGTCCTCGCGCTCGGCGCCCTCGCTGAATCCCGTGCGGAGCACCCGGAACGCGGGAGGCGTGTGCCGGTTGAGGAGGAGCGTGTCGCCCTCGTTCGACGAACAGATGAGCTGCTTCCAATTCTCGTGGACCGGCGACTCGGCCGCGCTCACCATGCGGGTGCCCATTTGCACACCCTCGGCGCCGAGCACGAGCGCGGCCGCCATCGACCGGCCGTCACACACGCCACCGGCCGCGATGATCGGGACGTCGACACGCGACGCGATCAGTGGGAGCAGCACCATCGTCGACGCGCCGGTCGGCGCCTTGAAGCCACCACCTTCGTTTCCCTCGACGACGAGCCCGTCCACACCGGCGTCGACCGCCTTGAGCGCGCCGCGCAGCGACGGGACCACGTGGAACACGGTGAGGCCGGCGTCCTTGAGCGCACGCGTGTACTTCGTCGGGTCGCCGGCCGAGGTGGTCACGAACGAGACGCCGTTCTCGGCGACGAACTCGACGATCGACGGATCGCGCACGAAGAGCTGGGCGATGTTCACCCCGAACGGCTTGTCGGTGAGCGCTCGCATCTTGACGATCTCGTCCCGTACCTCGTCGAGGCGGCCGGACGACGTCTCGATGATCCCGAGCCCGCCGGCATTGGAGACGGCGGACGCGAGCTGGGCCCGGGCGATGAACCCCATCGGCGCCTGCACGATCGGATACTCGATTCCCAACAGGTCTGTGATTCGCGTGCGCACGCGTGCCACGCTATACAGATGAACGAGAACCACGCTCCGGTGATCATCGAGGCCGCGCTGAACGGCGTCACGAGTCGCGCTCGTAATCCCAACGTGCCCGCGACCGCGGAAGAGCAGGCCAAGGACGCGCTCGCGTGTGTCGACGCAGGTGCCACCGTGATCCACACCCACGCGCCCAACATCGCGGTCCCGCCCGACGAGGCGGCCGACCAGTATGCGATCGCGTTCCGCCCCGTCGTCGAGCAGCATCCCGGTGTCGTCTGCTATCCCACCACCGGCATCGGCGCGACGATCCAGGATCGCTACGGCCACGTTGAAATCCTCGACGACATGGGACTGGTAAGGGCGGGATTCGTCGACACCGGCTCGGTGAACCTGGGCGGGACCGGCGCCGACGGCCTGCCCCCGAACAGCAGCTACGTCTACACGAACACGTTCGCCGACATCGCCTACAAGATGGGCGTGTGCCGGAACCGCGGGCTCGGCCCGAGCATCGCGATCTTCGAGCCCGGCTTCCTGCGCGTCGTGCGCGCGTACAGCGACGCGGGCGCGCTCCCGGCCGGGGCGCTCGTGAAGTTCTACTTCTCCGCGGGCGGCTATCTCGGCGGCGGAGAACCGTTGTGGGGTGCGCCTCCGATCATCGAGGCTCTCGATCTCTATCTCGCGATGCTCGGCGACGCCGACGTTCCGTGGGCGGTCGCGGTGTTGGGCGGTTCGCTGCTCGACACGCCGATCGCGCGCGCCGCGCTCGAACGCGGCGGGCATCTCCGCGTCGGGCTCGAGGACTGGGACACGGGACCCGCGAACGTCGACCAGACAGCCGCCGCGGTGCAGCTCTGTCGCAGCGTCGGACGCACCGTGGCCGGAGTGACCGACGCGGCACGCGTGCTCGGCCTGCCCTCGTGAGTTACGCGCTCGTCCGTAGTGGGAGCTCGCGCATGAGCGTGGGTGAGATGCCGCTCCTCCCGATGAACCGCGCCACGTCGGAACGGATCGCGGCCTTGCCGGCTTCGGAGTCGTAGAACCGCTCGTCGAAGTCGGCACGGGTGCAGAACCGGAGCTCGGCGATGCCGTCGATACCGGCACCGCCGGGCGTGTACGCGCTCAAGACGACATTCTGCGTGTAGTCGGCGAGACCGACGTGGTGCGCGACCGCGAGCCGCGCGTGCACCTCGGTCCAGTGGCGCACGAACTTTCCGTGCGAGAGCTCCTCCGCACGCCGTACGAACGACACGTATTTGACCCCGGGCGCGTACTCGCCGTCGGGCCAGGTCCGTTCCCACGTTGCGACGCGGTGCGGATCGACCCGGAACACGTTCACCTCGCGGGCGACCGCGTAGAGCTCGTGACGCGAGGGAAGGTCGTCGAGATCCTGGGCGCGGGCGAGGCCGAGCGCGATCAGCACGTCGCACGGAGGGCCGGCGAACCGACCCTGATCGGGATCAGCGAAGCTGATGGTGCACTCCTGCACCCCCGCGTCCTTCAGCGCCACTGGAATCCACGTGTCGAGCAACGACGCGACGTTCGCTTCGGGGCTTCGCCACAGCGCGATCAGCAGGTGTTCCACGACGTTCGAGACTACGTGGGCTGCAGCCACGTGTCGCCGTCGAGGTCGTTGCCCGCGAGATCGAGGACCCGGTCGGAGACGACCGCGTGCTCGCGCGCCGCGCTGATCGCGTTGCCGCGGAGCGCGATGTCGCCCGTGCCCCACACGTAGATGCCGACCCGACAGTCGTGGAACCACGAGTCGGCGACGATAGTGCCGGCCGCGGCGCCCTCGGCGACCACTCCACTGTCGCAGTGCTCCGCGAGCTGTTTCTCGACGCGGTTGCCGGTGCCTCCCTCGATGGTCACCGCGCGCATGGTCCGAAACGCGCGGTTGCGGTAGAGCGTCGAAGCACTCGCATCGAGGAGATGAATGCCGAACCAACGCGTCTCGTAGCGATTGCGCTCGACGCGCGCCCCGGACGTCTCGACGCACTTGATCGCGCAGAGGTTGTCGCGGCACTCGTTCTCCGCGATCGTGTGACCGGCACCGCCCTGCATCTCGATGCCGGCGCCCCAGCGCAGCCCGTGCTGGTAGTTGGCACGGACCTCGCACCCGGTCGTGCCCATCAGCCACACCTTTCCGCCGGCGATCACATTTCCCGCGATCAGATGCCCACTGCCACCGACGATCGCAATCGACTCCACGTGGCAGTCGCGCACCGTCAGGCCGTCGGCGCCCTGCCCGGTGACGCACGTCGGCGGGATCATCATGTAACCGGGCGCGGCACCGGTGACCGTGACCCCTTCGAGGGTTGCGCCGTCGCCCGCCAGCACCACCGCGACGTTGCCGCCCGCGTCGATCACGACGCGCGCCGCGCTCTCGCCGCGCAGCGTCACTCCCGCCGGGACCACGATCGGGAAACTCTCGTCGTCGTAGCGGCCGGCGGGAACGTCGATCACCTCACCCGGCGCGGCCGCCGCGAGCAACGCGGCCAAAGCCCCCTTCGCCGCGGAGTCGTCGCGCAATCGAACCGGCGGCCGGTCGGCTGCCAGCCCGATGCAGTACCGCGTGCCGAAGGGGTGACGATCGACGGCGCGGGCGTCGACCACCAGGCCCGAGTCGGATGCGCGAAACGCTAGCTTCTCACCCGCGGGCGTCGTCACGTCCGTCACACCGCGCAGGGAAGCGAAGCGCGGCTCCGCCGCGGACGATAGATCGAACGCGTGGACGACGTCGCCGGTACGTGTGTACCAGTGCGGTGCGGTTCCCGGCACGTCGAAGCTCGTCGATTCGTGTATGGCTTCCGCGTGCGCCCGCACCCATGCACCCGACTCGCGCAGGAGGCGCGTCTGGATGTCGGGCACCGTGCCGTCGGCGTTCGGTCCGACGTTCAGCAGGAAGTTCCCGCCCTTGGCGACGGTCTCGACCAGCATCGCGACGATCTCGGCCGCGCTCAGGAAGTCGTCCAGGCTCTCGTTGCGGTTGACGCAGAACGACGAGCCCAGTCCGCGGCACACCTCCCAGAGGCGGTCCGGCGGCACCGTCGGTACGTCGTACTCGAACGTCACGAAGTCGGGATCGGAGGCGAAGAAGCGGTCGTTGAAAACGACTTCGAAGCCGTGCGCGGCTGCGTACTCCCGCGCGTGGGCGACGATCAGGTCGGCCCGCCAGTGGCCGCCGGGGTGGCCCCAGTGTCCGTCGCCCCACAGCACGGCCGGCTCGTAGCGCTCGACCAGCTCCCGGATCTGCGGGCGCATGAACGCGTCGACGTACCGCTCCGCGTCCGGGTAATCGGCATGGCTCCAGTCGAGCAGCGAGTAGTAGCCCCCGAACACGTGGCCGCGCCGGCGCACCGCGGCCGCGAGGTCGGCCACGACGTCGCGCTTCGGGCCCAGCGCGACCGAGTTGCGGCCGGTGTACGCGGTGTCCCACCAGCAGAAGCCGTCGTGATGCTTCGTGACGTGCACCAGATAGCGCATCCCGGCGTCGTCGAGGAGCCGCGCGTACGCATCGGGATCGAAGTGTTCGAACGTGAGGTCGGGAATGAAATCGTCGAAGGATTGCGGTCCGAAATGCTCGCGGTGCCAGGACACGACTTCGGGCATCGGACACGTCGGATGGAGCACGATGTCGGGCTTGGTCTCGAGAAAGCCCCAGTACCAATCGGCGTATTCGTGCATAGGCGCGAACGCGGGGACCGTGGCGATGTTCGCGTGCACGAACATGCCGTACCGGCACCTCTGGAACCAACCAGGAGCGGCAGCGGAGCCGACCGAAGGGGAGGCGGAGCGCGAGCGACCCATAGACATCTGTGCAGTCTGCACTACCGTCGCAGGCGATGTCCCGACGCGGCGACAAGGTCGTCATCACCAATCGCAAGGCGCGCCACGACTACTTCGTGCTGGACGCGTACGAGTGCGGCGTGATGCTCAAGGGACCCGAGGTCAAGTCGATCCGCAACGGCCGTGCGAACCTGCAAGACGCCTATGCCCGCGTCGAGGACGGCGAGGTCTGGATGTACGGCATGCACGTCTCGCCGTACGAGTTCTCGCGCGGCGAGCTCGACCCGGTCCGCAAGCGCAAGCTGTTGCTCCACGCCCGGGAGATCGCCGAGATCACACGCGCGACCGAGGAGAAGGGCGTCACGCTCGTGCCCCTGCGCGTCTATTTCAAGGACGGTCGCTGCAAGGTCGAGCTCGCGATCGCTCGGGGCAAGGCCCGCTACGACAAGCGCCAGGCGATCGCGGCGCGCGACGCGAAGCGTGACACCGATCGCGATCTGAAGGAGATGGACCGCGCCCGACCGAGCTAACTGCCGAGCGCGGGCTCGGGCTCCGGCTCGCGCTCGACCGTCCCCTCCTCGGCCGCGGGCGCGTTCGCGCCCTCGATGTGGATGCGCGGCAGCCACTCGAGTGCCTTCGGGAACCACCAGTTGCGATCGCCGAGGAGCTCCATCGTCGCCGGTACCAGCACGAGCCGCACGACCGTCGCGTCGATGAACACCGCGAACGCGAGGCCGAAGCCGATGAGCTTCAGCACGCGTAGGTCGGAGAGCACGAAGCTGCCGAACACGCAGATCATGATCGCGGCGGCGGCGGTGATGAGACGCGCGGTCTTGGCGAGACCGTGCGATACCGCAGTCGCGTTGTCGTGGTCGCGGTCGTACTCCTCCTTGATCCGCGACAACAGGAAGACCTCGTAGTCCATCGACAGCCCGAAGACGATCGCGAACAGCATCATCGGCACCCACGCCTCGATCGGCCCTTCCTTGCCGATGCCGACGAGGTTCTTGAGCCAGCCGTTCTGGAAGATCGCGACGATGACCCCGTAGGACGCGCCGATCGACAGCAGGTTCATGATCACGGCCTTGAGCGGCACGAGCAGTGATCGGAAGACGAGCATGAGCAGCAAGAAGCTGAGCAGCAGGATCGCCAGGAACATGTAGGGCAGTCGCTGCCCGAGCGTGTCGGCAAGATCGACACCGACGGCGGTCTGGCTGCCGACGTGAACGTCGAGCGTGCTCCCTCTCGCGCTGTCGGGAATGATCGAGTCGCGCAGGCGGTGGACGAGTTGCGTCGTGCTCTGATCCTGCGGCGAGCCCGCCGCCACGACCTGCATGAACACGGCTTTGCCGTTGCTGCTCGGGATCACGCGGCTGACGTGGAAAACGCCCGGCGTCTTCGCGATCGCGTCGGCAACACGCGACATCGCGGCGACATCACCCGGCGAGTGCACCTCGCTCGCGACCAGCAGGGGCCCGTTGAATCCCGGGCCGAACCCTTCGCTCAGCAAGTCGTAGGCGCGGCGGGTCGTGAGCTTGGTCGGATCGTTGCCGGCATCGGCGATGCCGAGCCGCAGACCCGCCGCGGGAATCGCGAGCACGAGGAGAATGGCCAGTCCCCCGATCGCGACCGGCCACGGGCGCCGTTGGATCGTCCGGGCCCACCGGGCCCAAACCGTCTGCTCCGCGGGCTTGGGCCGCTTCGCCGTCGGCAGCGACCATTTATCGATGGTGTGCCCGACGAATCCGAGCACGGCGGGGAGCAACGTGACGGCGGCCGCCATCACGAGCAGAACGGCGAGCGCGGCACCGATCGAGAGCCCGCGGATGAACGAGAGGCCGATCAGGAACAGGCCCAAGAGCGAGATGACCACGGTGCCGCCGGCGAACAGCACCGCCCGCCCGCTGGTGTCGATCGCGTGCACCACCGCTTGTTGCGGATGGGCGCCTTCGTGCAATGCCTCGCGGTAGCGCGTGCTGATGAAGAGCGCGTAGTCGATCCCGACACCGATCCCGATCATCGCGGTCACCTGCGGCGCGAAGGAGGGAACGTCGGTGAACCGTGCGAGCAGCGTGACGATCGCGAGCCCGATGCCGATGCCGAACAGCGCGGTCATGATCGGCAGTCCCATCGCCAGGACCGATCCGAACGCGATCAACAAGATGAACACCGCGGCGAGGACGCCGATCGCCTCGCTCGCCGGTTGCGTCTGGTCGGTGAACATCGAGCCGCCCAGCTCGACCTGGAGACTCGGCGAGTTCGCCTTCTTCACCACGTCGCGCATGTGCGAAGCGAGGGCAACCGGCACGTCGTTGGCCTGCACGTCGAATTGGATCTCGGCGTAGGCGATCTTGCCGTCCTTCGAGAAGAAACTGGCGCCGCCCGGCTCGTAGGGAGTGATCACCGACAGAACGTGCTTCTGGTGGCGCAATGCGGGCGCGAGCGTCTTCTCGATCTCGTTGACGACCGTGGGAGACCGGACGCCATCGGGGGCGTTCGACTTGAAGACGAGGTAGCCCGTGTCGCCGGGCTGCGCGAAGTCGGTCTTCATCACGTCGAAGGCGCGCTGCGATTCGGTGCCGGGTAACGACAGCGACTTCAACAGGTCGCCGCCCTCCGTCTTCGCGAGCACGTTGACGCCGACGAGAACGACGATCCACGCGACGACGACCAGGCGCCGCCGCCGATAACACCACGCGGCCAGTCTCGGAAGCATGGGCCGCAGATTATCGCCGGGCTGTGACACCGAAGCCCTACGTCGAACGCTCCGCCCCCGGAACGCCGCGAGCCGCGCGATCAGTGCGCGTGGTCGTGCTCGGCGTGGTCGTGGTCGGCGTGGTCGTGCTCGGCAACGGCCTTGTGCACTTCGTCCATGTCGAGCGCACGGACCTGCTCGATCAGGTTCTCGAGGGCCTCGGCCGGCAGCGCTCCCGGCTGCGAGAACACGAGCACGTTCTCGCGAAAGATCATCAGCGTCGGGATCGACATGATGCCGAACGTCGCCGCAAGTTGCTGCTGCTCCTCGGTGTCGACCTTGGCGAAGACGAGGTCGGCGTTCTTCTCGGACGCCTCCTCGAACACCGGTCCGAACATGCGGCAGGGGCCGCACCAGGAGGCCCAGAAATCGAGCAGGACGATGCCGTTCTCGGAGATCGTCTGCTCGAAGTTGTCGGTCGTCAGCGAAATCGTGGCCATACGAGACGACAACGGCGCGCGACCGCCCATCATTCCCGAGCGAATCCGTACGGCTCCGTCGGAGGGTCGGCGCGCACCACGATCCGGACCGGCCGGTCGAGGCGCACGTAGTACCAGGACCACCGGAGCAGCACCCTGATCCGGTTCTCGAATCCGATCAGGTAGAAGAGGTGCACCACGAGCCACACGAGCCAGCCCACGAAGCCGCGGAAGCGCAACGGGCCGACCTGGCCGACCGCGGCCCGGCGCCCGATCGTCGCGAGCGTGCCCTTGTCGTGGTAGCGGAAGGCGCGGCGAGTGCCGCCGTCGAGGATGTGCCGAGCGACGTAGCGGCCGGCCTGCATCGCCGGCGGCGACACCATCGGCAGGACGTCGCCGTGCTTGTCGCGCGCCGCGGCCACGTCACCGATCGCGAACACGTCCTGCGCGCCGATCACGCGCAGGTGGCTGTCGACCGCAAGTCGCTCGGGCTTCTCGTGCACTGGGTCGTTCGGTCGCACGCCCGCGGTCCACACCATCGTCGCGGTCTCGACCTCGGTGCCGTCGTGCAGCACCACTCCCCTGTCGTCGGCCGACGCGACCAACGTGTCGGTGCGAACCTCGACGCCGCGCCGTTCGAGCTCGCGCCGCGTGTATTTCGACAGCCGCGGCACGAACATCGGGAGCAGCCGCTCGCCGCCCTCGAGCAACATGACGCGCACCGCGGACGCCGGCAGCTCCGGGTACTCGTACGGCAGGATCAAGCGCGCGAGCTCGCCGAGAGCACCGGCGTACTCGACCCCCGTCGGGCCGCCGCCAACGATGCAGAAGGTGAGCAACCGGCGGCGCTCGTCGTCGGTCGTCGCAGTGGTCGCGCGTTCCAGGCATTCGAGCACATGGTTGCGGAGCTGGAGCGCCTCACCGAGATTCTTGAGGCCGAGCGCGTGCGCCCGGACGCTCTCGTTGCCGTAGTAGTTGGTGTCGCTGCCCGTCGCGAGCACGAGGTAGTCGTAGGGGAGCTCGACGTCGCCGTCGACGAGCCGCACGCGCTTGCGTTCGAAGTCGACACCCCTGACGGTGCCGGCGCGATAACGGACGTTCGGTGCGCCGCGCAATACCTTGCGCAACGGCGCGGTGATCTCCGAGGGGTTCAGGAGGCAGCTTGCGACCTGGTAGAGCAGCGGCGTGAACAGGTGGTAGTTGCGTCGATCGACGAGCAGCACGTCAACCGGCTCGTCTCGCAACGCTTTTGCACACTGCAGCCCACCGAAGCCACCGCCCACGATGACGACCCGGGGATGCGGATGCACGGACCGAACCTAACCACTGGCGACGTCTTGTACACTTGCTGTCCCGCTGACGGCCAACGACGCGCACCGGCCGGCAACGGGTTGACAAGGGGGTGCGTGGCTTCGATCTCGAGGATCGAGGTGGGAGAAGCGAGCCGACGTCGCCGGAACGTCGTAAAAGAGTCGGCACAACCAATACACGCCAATAACCAAATGGCAATGGCTGCCTGAGCGATCAGGTTGCCCGCCCGCATCGGATTCGTCATTCGTCCGCGCGAGGCGTCATCCAGGATGGCTCACCGATAGGTAAGGCCCCGGGGCCCATCGGGACATAAAAACGAGGCTGGCTCGCCGACACGGTGCCGTTGACCTGTCGGTGGGTGACATTTCCCAACGGCTGCGCTCGGAGAAGCCCCACCAACAGCTCGGGAGACGCGGGTTCGACTCCCGCCACCTCCACCAACCAACGCAGGCGTGTTCGCATCTTCGACCAGAGCGTGTTCGCGCTTCACGGAAAAGAGGCACCGACCGCGTAGGTTTGGTGTCGTACTCCGGCCGAACGAATGCGCGTGCGATAAGTGAACATTCGAACCGCCGCTGGGACAGCAACCTCAATCGGGTTGGCGGAGCGAGAACGCGCTAGTTGAACTCGTCCGCGGTCGTGACGCACGGCCGGCGCACGGATTGCCCGCTCTGGGAAAGGTATGTGAGCGCCGAACGGCAGTTCGGGCGCGTCGAACTCACCCTTACGGGGATCTCGCCTCGGGGGTGTTCCTGAGCGCCGGGACAGCGACGTTCGCGAATCCGAGATCGCGGACAGCTTGGAGCTGGTCGGACTTGTCTCAAACCGTCCCGAGGTCGCCGACGACGGCTCTATTGGGTGATTACGGTGGCGCCGTGGATTCCGACGAGCGTGGATTCGTGAAGCTCGGGCTGTATGACCCGGCCGCGCCGAACGCGACGGATCGCCTTGCCACCTTGCGATACCTCGTCGCGCAAGGCGCGACCGACGACGATCTGGTTGCGGCGGCGGCTGCGGACGCATTCTCGGTCGTCGCGGGGAACCTGGTGCAGCGTCGTCATGATCGCATCTCGACTCGAGAGGTGGCCGAGCGGGCCGGAACCACCATCGAGCTCGCGCAACGACTCATGCGAACCGCAGGGCTGGGAGAGCCCGGACCTGACGATGCGGTGTTCTTCGACGACGACATCGCGACGTTTCGCATCTTCAACGCCGGGGCTGCGATCTTCGGTGTCGAATCGACATTGCAGTTTGTTCGGGTAGCTGGCGCAGCCCTTGCGACGATCGCCGACGCGGCGATGACGAACTTCGGGCGCGACGTCGTGCCCCGTCTCGATGCCGAAGACGCGAGCGAACTCGTTCGCGCCCAGACCGGCGAGATGGCGTCGCTCGTCCTCTTCGACGAAGTGCCTACCGTCCTCACGAACCTGTTCATCCATCACGCCGAATCGGCAGTACGGCGCTCGCAGGCTGCGGGCAGCCTCGAGACTTCGGACCTGACGGTTGCATTCTTGGACCTCGTGGGCTCGACCGTCCTCGCCGAAGGACTCTCCGCTGACGAACTGGGCGCAGTGGTCAGCGACTTCGAACAACAGGCAACTCAGCTCGTATCTGCCGCCGACGGACGAGTCGTCAAGATGATCGGCGACGAGGTCATGCTCGTCACGACCGACGCCGACGCCGCGTGCGCCATTGCTCTCGACCTGGCCGCCTGGGTCGAACGCCACCCGGTGCTCGGACGACTGCACGGTGGACTCGCCGCGGGAGACCTCGTGCGCGGGTACGGCGACTACTACGGGCCGATCGTGAATACTGCGGCTCGCGCAGCGAAAGCGGCCGAGCCCGGTTCCATCCTTGTCACCGCCGCCGTGCGCGATCGCGTCTCGAACAATGAGGTGTCGTTCGAGACCGTCGGAGAACACCAGCTCCGAGGCATCGATTCCGCCGTCGAACTGTTCCGGCTCAACCGCACATAGCGCATCGTTGTGATTTCCACAACGGCAGTGGTCGCATTCCGATGCAACACTAATGTCGACGGATGACTCCGTCCGGACCGACGAGGTGCCCCAGAACGCGCCTCCCCAAATCCCAAGCCCGCGCATCCCTGATCGCCGGGAGGGGGCGCGTTATCCGGCTCACGATTGAGGTCGCCTTGCAATCGCGAACGCGCACCGATTGCCCGATCTCGCGCCGGCGCGGCTAGGACCGATCGGCAGTTATGTACTGCGCGTCCCGGACCGATATCCCTCGTGATGTTGCTCGGACTTCTAGCGCGACTCATCCGGTGGTTCATCGACGGTGAGATCGAGGCGGCCGAAACAAGTGTCGCCGATCTGGTGGTCAGGTTCTCCATCCTCGCCGCAGCGATCGTCGTCGCGATTTAGCTATTTCTACGATTCTGAGATCCCGGCCGCCGTCGAGCATGCCGATCGGCAGTTCGGTGCGCGGCGATGTTCACGCTGGCCGCTGCCGTAGGTCGCGAATCTCCTCATGTAGTTCATCGAAGCTCGACAACCGTCAAGAACAATCTCACCATGCCCGCCCGAGAGCGAACGCACCATCCGGCTCGCAGAACTCCAACACGCCGGAGCCTTGTCGCGGTCGGCATCGTCGTCCTATTCCTTATTTCGCTCGCCGTCGTCACACGAGACACTTGGTACACACCATCAACGACCGCATACGTGCGGAACGACACGCCGCTCGTAGTCACCCTGGACGACTGCGCCGACAACGCCATCACAGTGATCCCGGGCGCACAAGAGGAGATCCGCCCATTCGCGGATGCATCTCAGGGGGCGTGCAAGGTGTTCAGTGGAGACACAGACCAAGGTTCTTGGATCGGCTGTTTGGTCCTGGCGTCGTCGCATGGTCGAACGTCTACCGGTGCGGTCGCCCGCGTGAGCACGACGCGCCGTTCGTTGCACGAGAATCGTTGCCCCTGACAACTCGGCTCGGCGCGCCGATCGGCAGATATGGCGTCGCGGCCTAGGCGGGTCGCGCGTGTGATCGCGCTGAGGATTCGATGTAGACGATCTGATCGGGTGATGTCCGTCCCCATTTGCGTGTGCGGTTCGAGGCGGTGATCCTCGGTACGTGGCGAGCTCAGCGAGTGATGTGATCATCCGACCCGCGGCCACGAGCGACGTCGAACGCATCGCGGAGATCATGCACGGCGATCCCGGGC
>JBBQGQ010000008.1:0-134639 GCA_038323195.1 Acidimicrobiia bacterium
GCGGCCGTGACCGCACTCACCCCGATCGTCTTTCCCAAACGCATCCGCCGCACCCACCGATCCCCCGCGCCGTCGATGATCGCCCGGCAGTATCGCCTACCGGGTCGTCGCAGACGCATGTTGTCTGCTCTCAGCGCGAAATGCTACGCGACCGCAACTCGCGACCAACCTGAACGACTGCAGCCCGGCGAAGGGTTGTGAGCGAACACATAGTTCGCTGCCACTTTCACCGCGCGAGTCCACCCTTTCTCCGCCGCGCCCCGGTTTCAAGCCGTTGGAAGGCCTCGTCGCTGGGTGACGTGTCTCGTTGGAGACAGGCGGTGGCGATTCCGCGATGTCGCGTCACTCGATGACGCGCATCAGGCCGGGTCGGCGAGGCGCGCGTGCACCCAGTCCATGATCCCCGTGAGGTAGTCGGCAGGAGTCGACGGGTCGGTGTTGGTGAGACCCAATCTCGTGGTCACGACGTGCAGGGAACAGTCGGGCGTCGCGTCCTTGTCGACGCATACTGGGAAGTTCTTCGACTTACTCGCCGGGCCGAGGGCCTCGATCGCGCGCCGCATCGGTTCGTGGATGCAGTCGGTGAGCCCGAGCATCACGTGCGAACCGTCGCGCAAGGGACAGCTGATCGCAGGCGAACCGCACGTGTTCGAGTCGCCGTGATTCCAAATATGCAGGAGCGGAACCGTCAGGCGTCCGCTCGCGACGAGCTTGTCGGGTTCGTTGTCGACGTTCGCGAGGTCGGGATTCACCCGTGCGGCGATCGCGGCCAGGCGGGCCGGGTCGTTGGTGTCGGTGCAGTACCCCGCGGCAAACGCAGCTGCGAACGCCTCGGCGTTCACAATGCTCGCGTCGCCGACGACACCGGCGGGCGGAATTCCCTGGAGCTGCATCGACCACGCGACGCCGTACGCGCCGGCCGAACCGGCACTGCCGCCATGGAGGAACGTCTTCGTCGTCGGATAGTGACTCTGCGCGTACTCGATCGCCGCCTTCGTTGCGTAGACGCCGTTCGTCGTGCGGGGTTTGCCGTCGGGCGTCGTGTTCGGGTTGTGCGGGTCGGTCGAGTTGGTGCCCGCGTACACGTCGTGACTGCAGTACGACACCGCGAGCGTGCGGAAGCCCGCGGCGTCGCCGCGGATCTTCGCGAGGAGACCCTTGTTCGTGAGGTTGGCCGTGAGCGCTGATGCGGCTTCTTCGACCTTCTGGCCCGGGCCCGGAATCGGATTGCCTTGTGCGTCGAAGTACCCGGCGCCGCCGCCGTGCATGAACACCCACAGCGGGCTGGACGCGGTCGACGACGAACCGACCTTGGTGCCGATGACGAACGTCTGGTAGCCGCTGACGGCGCAGGGGTACGCCGTGTTCCGGTAGTAGTCGTACTTCCACCCGCCGGTGGTGGAGGTGCTGACGAGCGTGATCGAGGCCGTGTTCCCGGGCAAGGCGAGAAGGTTGCAGGCGCCCAGCACCGTGACCGCTACCAGACCTACGACGACGCTTCGGATTTTGTGCACGATCTGCTGCTCCCCTGTCGACAGGCGACAATCCGAGCAGGCGGATGCGAGGGTTTTGTGAGGCCTGCGTCATGGCAACGCGAGGTACCCGCCGAGGCTAACGTCACCGCACGCAACCGGTATGGCGCGCTGCGTGAGCGGGTCGCTCGTGAGCCCGTACATCGGGTAGGGAGAAATCGGGGGGAGCAGGATGCGCACGAACGAGAACAACGCCGTCGGCCGTCACAACATTCACGCCCGCAGCGTCACGGTCCGATGGCACCGCCGGGCAGTCCTGTTGACGATCGTTGCGCTCGTCCTCGCGGCGTCGACATCGATCGCCGGCGCGAGCGCCGATTCGCGCGCGAACGGATCTGTGACCGGTCAGGCTCCGTTCGACTTCGGAACCGCCTGCTCGTTCGTGCATCAGCGGTACATCACCACGGTGAACATCACGAGCGGTCCCAGCGCGAAGTTGGTGGTCGACACCTGCGTCGACTTCGGAACGAACGCCTTCGTCATCAACGGGTCGTTCACGTTCACCGCGCCGAGCGGGACGCTCACAGGAGTCGCGAAGGGGACTGCGAGCGAAACCGCGAATCCGGTTCCGGTCGACGTAACGCTGACCGTCACTCACGGCACGCACGGCTTCGGGCATACGTCGGGCACACTGCACCTGGCCATGATCTGGAAATCGAACCAGGTGAACGGAGGCCCAGTGACCGGCATGCTGACGGCGTCGCTGAAGCACTGATCGGCGGAGCCGCGGGAGTCGGCGCGCGGGCGAGGATCGTGGTAGACGTCTCACGCCGTCGCGCGATGTCCGCGCGACGCGGGGAGCGGTGAGGAGTCGAGATGGAGCTCGTTGTTGTGGGTGCGGGCGTGGGTCGGACCGGTACGCACTCACTCAAGCTCGCGCTCGAGCAGCTGTTCGGTGCGCCGTGTCACCACATGGTCGAGATCCTCGGGGATCCCGCGCAGATCCCGGCGTGGACCGATGCGATCGAAGGCCGACCCGTCGACTGGTCCGCAATGCTGGCCGCCTACCGGACGATCGTCGACTGGCCGGGTGGCTCGTTCTGGCCCGAGCTGTCCGCCGCGAACCCCGATGCGCTCGTGCTCTTGTCGGTACGTGATCCCGAAGGGTGGTATCGCAGCGCGTCGAACACGATCTTCTTGGCGTTCGACCACACGCCTCCGGAGCTCGCACCCTGGATGGAGGCAGTCCGCAAGCTGCTGCACGACCGCTTCAGCGACCGCTTCGACGATCCGACCGCGATGATGGACGCCTTCGTGCGCCACAACGACGACGTCCGGGCAAACGTCCCGGCCGACCGGCTGCTCGAATGGACGCCCGGCGACGGGTGGGAACCGATCTGCGAGCGGCTCGGACTACCGGTTCCGGTCGAACCGTTCCCGGTAACCAACACGACCGACGAGTTCCGCGAGATGATCGGAATGCCGCCGCTCCACTGAATGCGAAGAACCCCTCCTCGGGTTAGCTCTTTTCAGTCGAGCTTTGCCGCGAGATGATCGGGGCGTGACGGGCATCACGATCGTGGACGGCGACGGCCACATCATGGAGGAGCCGAACGACATCTGGACCGCGGAGCGGATCGACTACGACCGCTGGGGCGACTGGGTGCCGCGCAAGGAAGTGATCGAAGAGATCTACGACGTCATCCACGTCGGCGGCGTCGTCCGCGGCGGCGGCCGGGAGCTGCACGACCAGATGGCGGCTGCGGTCGGCATGACGCCGCGCGAGTTCTACGACCTCCTGGAAGGACTGCGGCGCCCGGGCGGCCACGATCCGGAGGCGCGCCTCGCCGACATGGACGCCGATGGCATCGACGCGGCGGTGTTGTACCCGAGCCTGGCGATGTTCTTCGGACCTTGCGACGAGATTCCCGCGTTGCGGGACGTCGCGTTCGTCGCCGACTGCCAACGCGCGTACAACGACTGGCTCGCCGACTTCTGCGCGCACGAGCCCACCCGCCTCTTCGGCGTCGCGGCCGCGCCGCCGCAGGACGTCGGGCGCGCGTGCGCGGAGGTCGAGCACGCGGTCGGGCGAGGGTTGCGTGGCGTCTTCGTGCGCCCGTCCGCGTACATCGACGAGCTTCCGTTCAACCACCACGTCTACGACGACTTCTGGTCGACGTGCCAGGAGCTCGGCGTGCCCGTCGCCTTCCATCCCGGTGTGCACGTCGACACGCCGGGCGCGTGCCGCAAGTTCGGCCTGGTCGCCGTCAGCGAGAACGCGACGGTCACGAACATGGCGATGGACGAGATCCACGGAGGCTCCGCGCTCGGCCAGGCGGTCGGAAATCCCGTCGACATGATCGTCACTATGGGTCGCTTGCTGATGGGCGGGGTTTGCGAGCGCTTCCCGCGACTCAAGCTGGTGTTCCTCGAGTCGAGCGGCGGCTGGATGCCGTCGTTGCTCGAACGCATGGACGAGCAGGTTCAGGCGTTCCCGCTCGAGCGCCGCTGGCTCTCGCTGCTGCCGAGCGAGTACTTCACGCGCCAGTGCTACGTGAGCTTCGAGCCCGAGGAGTGGAACCTCGCCGCCGCCGCCGAGAAGCTCGGCACCGATCGGATCCTGTGGGCTTCCGACTACCCGCACCCGGAGTACCACCCGGGCGTTCTCGACGAGCTGCGCGAACGGATTGCACCACTCGCACCCACCGACCGAGCCCGAATTCTCGGCACGAACGCGATCGACTGCTACGGGTTGCAAGCAGTCCGATCGCGCACCTGAAGTCGTCACCACGCCGGCACGGGACCGCGGGTTATCAGGCGGATTGGCCGTGTGCGATCTTCTCGAGGATGGCGATGCGCGCTTCGATCGGAGGATGCGTATCGAACAAGCGATGCGACCAGCCTTCGTGGTGTTGCAGTGGATCGTCGATGCACATCGCCGCGGTTGCGTGATTGAAACGGGCGAACGGTTCGTCGTTCTGCTCGAGCTTCTGCAGCGCGTGGATCAGCCCGGTGGGATTGCGGGTCAGGTTCGCGCTGCTGACGTCGGCCAGCTCCTCGCGTGAGCGCGACAACGCGAACTGGATCAGCGGGCCCACGAGGACGGCCACGACTGTGAGCAGAGCTCCCGCCGCGATGATCAGGATCGTGATCTGCCCGCCGTCGCGGCCGCGCGGACGCATGAAGAACGCCGATCTCCACAACAGGCTCGCGAGCAGGCCCGCGAACCCGATCAGGGTGCTCACGATCAGGATGAGCCGCACGTCGTAGTTCTTGATGTGGCTCATCTCGTGGCCGATGACTCCCTCGAGCTCGTCGCGTTTCATGATCTGAAGGAGGCCCGTGGTCGCGGTGATCGCCGCCTTGTTCGGGCTGACACCGGTCGCGAACGCGTTGGGAGAAGGGTCGTCGATCACGTACACAGCCGGTTTGGGCAGCCCGGCGCTGATCGCCATCTCCTCGACGACGTCGTGCAGCTGCTGGTACTGGTGCGGATCGGCGGGACGCGCGCCCGACACCGCGAGCACGAGGCGACTGCCCGACGTCAGCGCGTAGACCGCGGCGCAAGCCGCGAAGATGGCTGCAATGGCGATACCGGTGAAGACGGCCGAGCCCCGCGAGCCTGAGCTGCCGCCGAAAACCTCACCCAGCAACGCACCGATTCCCACCCAGATCAGAACGAACAGGGCAATGACTATCACGCTGCGGCGCTTGTTCCGGGCGATTTCTTCGACCATGGGCAAAACGATAGGGCCCGGACCCGCAAGCGTTTGTTCAATGCCGACCGTTTTCGCGGCCGCGGCTGAACCTTTCGCCACTCCCAGGCCATATTGAGACGTGTGAGCAACGCGGCGCGGTCCTACGAGGTGTTCTTCGATGAGTACTACGAGCACGTGCGCCGCGCCCTGGCAGTGGCGTTCGTGGATCCGGTGCTCGCCGAGGACAGCGCCCAAGACGCCTTCGCGCGTGCGTACGTTCACTGGCGGTCCGTCTCGGCGATGGAGCGTCCGGCCGGATGGGTGTACGTGGTTGCCCTACGGGGCGGTCGTCGGCAGCGCTCGAGACGGGTCGAGACCGCTGCGCCGGAGCCTGTGCCGGAGCCGGATCCGGTCCCGACGTTGGTCGAGCGTGATGAGCTGGACGAGCTGCTCCGGCGGCTGCCCGAGCGCCAGCGGATCGCGATCGTGCTGCGCTACCTGGCCGACCTTCCGATTGCCGACGTCGCGGCCGCGATGGGGTGCGCGGTCGGAACCGTGAAGTCGACTCTGCACGCGGCGTTGACGCGCCTGCGCGTCGAGTTGCATGACCTGGACGAGGAGTCGTGGTCTGATGCGCGTGGATGAGCTTCGTAACGAACTGCACGACATCGCGGCGCGCGCGCCGGGCGGAAGAACAGATGCGCGAGCAGTGGTGTTCGACCGCGGCCGCCGGCTCGTGCGCCGCCGGCGCATCGCGCAAACGTGCACGGTGTTGGTAGCCGCGGTCGGGCTCGGCGCGGGAGTGGCGGTGTGGCGCGCCGATAGTGGACCCAATCGGCGGACGATCGTCTCGACGCCCTCGAGCGCGTCACCCGCGAGCGGGTCTTCCACGAGTTCGGTTCCCGCGGCCGTGGCTCCGACGACCGTGGCTCGGGTGATCGTCCCGCCGGCAACTGTCGCTGCGGCGACGAGTACGACACTGCCGCCGTCGACCCGTGCGCTGATCCCGGCCGACGCCGGCTTCTCGTTCTCGACGACGCCCGTGGTTGCCGGCGACTCCTTGTTCGTCATCGAGACCCGCGCCGGCGGTGCAACGAACACACGCGTCGCCCGGATCGACCTCCGGGCCCGGCAGATCGTCGCGACCTCGGACCAGTCGGGCGCCGCCGCGCTCGTCGTCGAGGGTGATCGGCTCTGGGTCGGTGTCGGCCCGGGATCCGGAGGACCGTTCGGCGCGCCCGCCATCACCCGCCTCGTCAGCCTCGATCTCGGGACACTCGCGCCGCGCAGCGACGTCGCGCTCCCGGGCCCGGGAACCGAACGGCTCGCGAGCAGCCCGGGCTCGGTGTGGGCGCTCTCCGGGAGCAACGCAATACGGGTCGACGCGGCGGCGGGACGGGTTGCCGCGACGGTGCCGCTCGTCCTCCCCGCGTCGAATCCATACCGCACGCTCGCGGTGAGCAACGGCGGCACCGACCTCTACGTCGGCTGGGCGACGGCTCGCCAGGTCGAGGGCGTCACCGAGTTCGACGCGATCACCGGGCACGTGCTCAGCCAGAACGGTCAGATCGGCGGCGGACCGTCGAATGTCGGTCCGGACCTCACCTACGCCGGCTCCCGACTCTGGGCGACGTTCCCGACGGGCACCCGGGGCAGCGCGGTCGCGCTCCACGCGTCCGATCTCGGCGTCACCGGCGAAGTCGTCGGCGGCCCGAACTCACTTGCGATCGCGCCCGACGGATCTGCGGTGTGGGTGAGCCGCGGCGCTGATCTCGATTGCGTCGACCTCAACGACACGACGCTCGCATCCCACGCCATCGCCGGCGGCGTGATCGCGGCCGCCGCCCCGGCGCCGGACGTCGTCTACGTGAGCAGCGGGAACGGGATCGCGGTCATACCGCGCGACCACGCCTGCACCACCTAGTTCGCACCGCCGACGCCCCGAAGCAACGGTGCGCGGTCACCCTCGGATCGATAGGGATACGCGGGCATGATGGACGGATGAGTGAGCTACGCGATCTGCTGGTCCGAACCGCGAGCCGGATCGCGGATTATCGCGACGGCGTGGTCGACGCGCGCGTGTTCCCGGATGTCGGCCCGGCCGATCTACGCCTCGCGTTCGGCGGCCCGCTTCCGGCCGGTCCGAGCTCGTCGACCGAGGTCATCGACGACCTCGTGACCGCGGCTGTACCGGGACTCGTCGCGACCACCGGTCCGCGGTATTTCGGGTTCGTGATCGGCGGCGCGCTCGCGTCGGCGACCGCGGCCGACCTGCTCGCGACCGGTTGGGATCAGCCGGCGTACAACGCGGTCTCGGCGCCGGCCGCGGCCGTCGTCGAAGAGGTCAGCGGCGGATGGTTGAAGGAGCTGCTCGGGCTACCTGCGTCGGCTTCGTTCGGCTTCGTGACCGGAGCGCAGGCGGCGAACACGGTCGGCCTCGCGGCGGCGCGTCATCACGTGCTCGAGGCGGTCGGTCACGACGTCGAGCGCGACGGCCTGGTCGGGGCGCCGCGCGTGCGGGTGATCGCAAGCGTCGAGCGCCACGATCGATCGGTCGCTGCGGCTGCTCGGCTTCGGCTCCGCACTCGTCGAGGAAGTCCCGGCCGACGGCAACGGCGCGATCGACGTCGACCGGCTCGGCGACGTGCTCGCGACCGGCTCGCCGCGCCCGACGATCGTCGTCGTGCAGTCGGGGAACGTGAACACGGGTGCGTGCGACGACCTTGCCGGCGCGACGGCGATTGCCCACGACCACGGCGCCTGGGTGCACGTCGACGGCGCGTTCGGGCTCTGGGCGGCGGCGAGTCCGACGACGCGCCATCTCGTCACCGGGCTCGAGGCCGCCGACTCGTGGGGCTGCGACGGGCACAAGTGGCTCAACGTCCCGTACGACTCGGGGTATGTGTTCTGCTCGCACCCCGAGGCCCACGCGGCCGCCATGGCGTACACCGCGGCGTACCTGGCGTTGCCCGGGACCGACGAGCTGCGCGGTCCGGGGGACTTCGTGCCCGAGTCGTCGCGCCGAGCCCGGGGCTTTGCGACGTGGGCGGCGTTGCGCGAGCTCGGACGGTCCGGTGTCGCCGAGCTCGTCGATCGATGCTGCGCGTTGGCGAGGCGGTTCGCAGATCACCTCGAGCCGGCCGAGGGGGTCGAGGTGGTGAACGACGTCGTGCTCAATCAGGTGCTGATCCGGTTCGGGAAGGGCACCGACGCCGATCGCGACGCGATCACCGACCGCGTGATCGGCACGGTCCAGCACAGCGGTGAATGCTGGATGGGCGCGACGACGTGGCGGGGTATGCGTCTCATGCGGGTCTCGGTCTCGAACTGGTCGACAACCGAGCGCGATGTCGACCGGGCGGTCGCCGCGATCCTCGCGGCTGCGCCTTCCGGATAAGGCACGGATTCGATGTTCACATCGGGCCGGCTCAGCGCCGCGACTGCGCGTTCGATGTCGCGGGGTTCCAGAAGTCGTTGATTCCCAAAAGGCCGAGGTAGCCACCGTCCTCGGTGACCGCCACCCAGGGGTTGTGGCGCTCGAGCATGAGCGCGAGCGCGTCCTGGAGCGGACGGTCGTGTTCCACGCTGGGAACTGCCGTCGGGGCCTCGTCGCCGCGGGCCAGCACGGCGATCCGACCGTCGGCTCCGGCTTCGGCTCGCACGACGACGACGAGCGGATGGGTTTCGAGCGCGGTTCTCGCCGCGCCGAGGTCGGCGACGGTCGGCGGCTTGTGCAGCACGTCGAGTTCGATGGGCGTGATGCGCAGCCGCTTCAAGGCGCGGTCGCGTCCGACGAAGTGGGCGACGAAGTCGTTTGCGGGCGCGGCGAGCAGCCGATCCGGCGGGTCGTACTGCGCGAGACGGCCACCGATCTCGAGGATCGCGATGCGATCCCCCATCTTCACGGCTTCGTCGATGTCGTGGGTGACGAAGACGATCGTCTTGCGCAGTGTCTGTTGCACGCGCAGGAACTCGTCCTGCAGCTGCGCGCGTGTCACGGGGTCGATCGCGGCGAACGGCTCGTCCATCAGCATGATCGGCGGGTCGGCGGCGAGCGCGCGGGCCACGCCCACCCGCTGGCGTTGGCCGCCCGAGAGCGCGGCGGGATACCGGTTGCGGTATTCGTCGGGTGGAAGACCGACGAGTGCGAGCAGCTCGTCGACGCGGGCGTTGACATGAGCGCGGTCCCAACCGAGCAGGCGCGGAACCGTGGCGACGTTCGTGGCGACGGTCTGGTGTGGGAACAGGCCCACTTGCTGGATCACGTAGCCGATCCGCCGCCGCAGCTCGACGGGATCGACCTGCAGGACGTCCTCGCCGTCGACCAGGATCTTGCCGGCCGACGGTTCGATGAGGCGGTTGATCATCCGCAAGATCGTCGTCTTGCCGCAACCCGATGGTCCGACCAGCACGCAGACCTCGCCGTCGGGCACGTCGAGGCTGAGCTCCTCGACCGCGACCAGTCCGCCGGGATATTGCTTGCGCACCGACTCGAGCCGGATCACTGGGGCAGGACGGTACCATCGGGCCCTTGCACCTTGCCGTGCCGGCGCACGCCGTTTTGGGCAACGCTCTGGGAAACAACGCGAACTCGTGGGTGTGGTGGGCGTGGATCCCCGCGCACCAGCACGAGATCTACGCGTACCTGAACGAGCACCTGCTGCTCACCGTCCTCGCGGTCGGGTACGGCCTGGTGATCGCGCTGCCGCTCGCCGTGATCGCGGCGCGTCGCCGAGCCGTCGCCGCGGTCGTCGTTCCCGTTGTCAACGCGGTGTACACGATCCCGTCGGTTGCACTGCTCGGGCTTCTCCTGCCCATCACGGGAACGGGCCGCGAGCCGGCCGTCATCGCGCTGACCCTCTACACCCTCGCAATCCTCGTGCGGAACATGCTCGAAGGCTTGCGGGGCGTGCCCGCCGACGTGCTCGACGCGGCCGACGGCATGGGCTACACGCGCCGGCGGCGGTTGCTGCGCGTGGAACTGCCGCTGGCGCTGCCCGCGATCGTGGCCGGCATCCGCCTCGCGACCGTATCGACGATTGGCCTCGTGACGGTGACCTTCATCGTCGACCAGGGTGGGCTCGGTCGGTTCATCCAGGACGGCTACCAGCGCGACTTCCATACCCCGCTGGTCGTCGGCATCGTGTTGTCGGTCGCGCTCGCCGTCGTCGCCGACCTGCTTCTCGTCCGGGTGGAGCGCGCGGTGACGCCGTGGCGCCGGCGCGCGCGCTGAGGGAGGCAGCCGATGCATTTCGCACACTTCCTCGTCGACGTGTGGCACTGGCTGACCGCGGGCGCTCAGTGGCACGGAGACGATGGTGTGCCGCATCTCCTCGCGAATCACGTGCGTATATCGATCTCGTCCCTGCTCGTCGCGATGTTGATCGCGGTGCCGATCGGCGCGTGGTTGGGCCATCGCGGCGTGGGAGGCGTCGTCGCCATCAACATCGCCAACGTCGGGCGCGCGATCCCCATATACGCGCTGCTGGTGCTGGCGGTGCAGATCTTCGGTATCACCAGCCCGACCGGTTTCGGGTGGACGGGATCGTTCGTGGCGTTCGTGCCGCTTGTCTTGCTCGGCATTCCACCCATGCTGACCAACAGCTACATCGGCGTGCGTGACGTCGGCGATGAGCTCGTCGACGCGGCGCGCGGGATGGGGTTGTCGGAGGGTGAGATCCTCCGGCGGGTCGAGATACCCGTCGCCCTGCCGTTCATCATGGCCGGCATCCGGACCGCGATGGTCGGGATCATCGCGACGGCGACGCTGGCGTCGTTCACGGGCGTGGACACCCTTGCGACGCCGATCTATATCGGACTCGGCACCAACGACCACGTTGCCGTCTTCGGCGGCGCGGTGCTGGTCGCGCTGCTCGCAGTCGCCGTCGACCTGGTGCTCGCCGGCGTGCAGCGGTCGATCGTGTCGCCCGGATTGGGTACGGGCCGCGCCGGCCGCCGGCGGGCCATGGAGCCCGTTCCGCAAGCCGCCTAGGGTGCGGCGACCGAGATCCCCGTACGAAGGAGCAATTCCATGCGTCGGAACCCCCGACCGCGGTACCCCGGCCTCGCGCTGGGCGCCATGCTCGTCGCAGTCGCCATCGTTCTCGCCGCGTGTGGCAGCAGCAGCAAGCCGGCTTCCACCAATACGACGGCCCCTTCTGCGAACACCAAGATCGTCGTGGGCCAGAAGGACTTCGCGGGCGCGCAGTTGCTCTCGCAGCTCTACGGCCAAGCGCTCGCGGCCAAGAACTTCAAGGTGACGTACAAGAACCTCGGTCCGACGGAGGTGACGTACCCGGCGTTGAAGAGCGGCCAGATCGACCTCTACGGCGAGTACCAGGGCACGTTGCTCACGTACCTCAAGGGCACCCCTACGGGCGACGCGGCGACGACGAACACCGGACTGCAGGCGAAGGTCACTGCGGACTCGATCAAGGCCTCGTCGGCATCCACCGCGCTCGACGTCAACGGTTTCTACGTCAAGAAGGAAACCGCTACGAGGCTCAACCTCACCAAGCTGTCCGACCTCACCGCAGTCGCGTCGCAGCTCACCTTCGGCGCACCGGATGTCTGCGAACAGCGGCCGCTGTGCCTCGGCGCCACCGAGCAGCAGCTTTACAACCTGAAGTTCAAGACGGTGAAGAAACTCGACTCGGGTGGACCGATCACCACCAAGGCGTTGCAGGACGGCAGCATCGACGTCGGCCTGCTCTTCACCGGCAGCAGTGTCATCGACCCCGACTTCCAGCTGCTCACCGACGACAAGGGACTGCAGCCGGCCGACGACGCCATCGCCGTATGGCGCGCCTCGGTCGACAGCCCGGCGCTCGACGCGGTGATCAACGCCGTGAACGCGAAGCTCGACACCGCGGCTTACAACGAGATGGCATTGAAGATCTTCAACGACAAGCAGGACCCGTCTGCCGTCGCCAAGGACTGGCTGACGCAGAACGGGCTCATCTGATCGGACGAGGTACTGCATGCTGCGGGCCGGTCGAGAGACCGGCCCGCTCTCGGTCAGGTGTTCCAGCTGATCTCGGTAACACAACCCCCGCGGACCGTCACCGGGAGTGACGGCAGTGCGCCGACTGCGGGAACCACGTAGTCGCCCGCGGGAACGGTCGGGTACACCGCCGCATGCACGTGACCGCCCGGGAGATGGCGGGCCCGTACGGCCGTGTGCATCGCCGGCCGGTCGTCGCCCAGCCGGTAGATGTCGATCTCCATGCCCGCAAGCTCATGGGGCGTATGCAAGACGATGGCCCCGATATCGCCGCCGATGTCGAGCACCACCGTGCCGTCGCCGCTCGGCTCCAGCGTGTGTTGGTGCCCGTGATCGGCGTCCATCACGTGCTCGCGTCGGCGAGGGCAGGGATGTTGAACCCGCTGTGCGGCGTGCCGAGGTACGGGAACGACGTCAGGTACTTCACTGTGCCCTCGGCGGTTTGGTCGATCGGGTCGGTCGTCAACCCGTCCGATACGGCCGTCGCCGCGCCGTCGGCCGTGAACGTCTTGTCGACGAGTCCGAACGTCGCCCCCGCGATGCAGCGCAGCTCGATGGTGAACACGTCGTCGAACACCCGCCGGCCGTTCGGGTAGCCGGCTGCGTCACCGTCGATCAACCCGATGTTGCTCGGCTTGACGGTCGTCGGCGGGATCGCCATGTTCAGGCGCAGGAGGTCGGCCACCGTCGATCCACCCGAGTTGCCCGGGAAGCCGGGTACCACGCCGCCGGGAATGCCGGTCAACAAGATGGCGACGAGGTCGGCGCGCACCTTGCCGGAGGCGTTCAGCTGGGCGAGGTTCGGGAACACGTCCGGGTACAGCACCGGGAGAAGATTCGCGAGCTCGGGGTGCTGCACACCGCTGAGGAACTGGGTGTCCTCCGCGGGCGGTTCCGAGTTCCAGTAGTCCTTGCGCTCCATGGGGACGAGGACTTCGTTGAACAGCGGGTTGCCCAAGCGCGAGACCTGTGTGAACGGACCGACTCCGTCGCCGTGGTCGTGGTCGTGCCCGTGACGGCCGGAGAACTCGACCTTGCGACGCGATGCCGTCGTCCAGACGCCGATGACGGCCGACGTCTTGGACGCATCAGTCGGCGTCGAGCCGCTCGCGGTGAGCTGACTCTTCGGGAGTTGCAAGGCGATGCTGTGCACGTTGACGGCTTTGGTCGCGTTCACGCCCGGCGCCGGTTGGGTGAGCTCGGGCACGTTGAGCCCGAAGTGCGTGTGCAAATTCTCGAACGGCCGCAGATCGGCGAGGTCGAACACCGCGCCGAGATCGACGTAGAAGCCTTCGGCGCGCTGACCCGCGAACACCTTGCCACCGTCCGGAAGGGTGTGAATCGCGGCATCGGCGAGCGAGACGTAGTCGGGCGTCGACAGCGGGCCGATGTTGCACGGCGGGCACGACGCGTGGTCCAGGAGCTCGGTGACCTTGGGGTCGAACCCGAACCCGAACCCGTCGCCGTCGTGGTGCGCGCGGCCGTGGTGGCGGAACCCGTCGCCGTGGACTCTCCAGTCGATGCGCGTGACGTCGAAGAATTGACGCCGGTTCCACGTCGGCGCGTCGAGCGACGTGATCGGACCGACGTTGTACAAGAACGTGCCGCCGACCTGCAGCACCGTCGTGAAGTTGAACTGGAATGTGATGTCGGGGCGTCCGTCGCCGTCGTTGTCGATGTGGATCTCGTACAACACGCCGTCGCCGAACTCGTAGAAGTTCGGTCCGCCCGCGGGGCTTTGGAGCGGAACGTAGTTTGCGATGAGGGTCACCGTGTCCGAACGATCCGGGCTCACGAACGCGTAGAGATCTGTACTGTCGGCCACGGGGTCCTTGGAGATCTCGGGCGCTTCACGATGCGACGACATTCCTCACCTCTTCCGGATCGAGTGCAACAGTTGCAATGCCTCAGCGGGACGCTCTGTAGAGCAGAGCCGCCAAACGCTTGTCGTTCACAGTGATCTCACGGTCGCCCGTGTAGATCGCGACTTCGCCGGTTTGGACATCGCGAAGGTGCGCGACGACGTGACGATCGACACGCGCGCTCGCGGGCACGGCCGGAGTCTTCGTGTCGTCAGCGGCGGCCGCCTCCGCGAGTGACAACGGCACGGCGGCGACGACGCCGACGACGGCGGCTGTCGCGGACGCGTGCTTCAGGAAGTCGCGTCGGTTCGTCGGTTCCATGATGGGTGCCTCCCAAGTCTTCGCCCGGGCGAGTCGGTGCCTGGTCTTCGGTACGAGCGTCGGTTGCGGATTTTGTGAATGGGTGCACAACGCTCGGGTGCGCGTCGAATCATTCAAGATCACGCGCCAAGACAAATCCAGTGATCCGCTCAGATACGAACACTTCGCATCTGCAAACGCGTAGCATCTTGTTCTGGGGGCGAGAGCTTGCACATTCCCGACGGATACTTGAGCCCGAGTACGTGCGCGGTAGCGGCCGGCGCGATGGCTCCGGTGTGGCTGAGTGCGGGGCGTCGGGTGCGCAAGGTCGTCACGAACCGTTATGCGCCCCTGACGGCGCTGGCAGCGGCCTATTGCTTCTGCGTCATGATGTTCAACGTCCCAGTTCCGGACGGCACGACCGCCCACGCAGTCGGCGCCGTGCTCGTCGCGGTATTGCTCGGACCGTGGGCCGCGGTCGTCGCGGTGTCGGTCGCGCTCGCGATCCAGGCACTGTTCTTCGGCGACGGCGGAGTCCTCGCGTACGGTGCGAATGCCTTGAATATGGCGTTCGTCATGCCTTTCGTCGGCTATGGCGTATATCTCGCGATCGCGCGTCGTGCTCCGTTGACATCGCGTCGCCGGGCGGTCGCGGCCGGCATCGGCGGGTACGTCGGTCTCAACGCGGCGGCGTTGGCCGCAGCCTTCGAGTTCGGCATCCAACCACTGCTGTTCCATACCGCCGACGGCACCCCGTTGTACGCGCCGTTCCATCTGAGCCAGACGATTCCCGCGATGGCGCTGGCCCATCTGACGGTCGCCGGCGGCGTCGAGTTCGCGTTGACGATGGGCGTCGTCACCTATCTGCAACGCGCGAACGTTCCGCTGCTGCGCATCAATCACTCGGCTACCGCAATACCCGCCACAACAGAGATTCCCGCGTCGCGCCGGCGCTGGCGCAGCGCAGTACTCGTCTTCGCGGTAGGCGCTCTGCTCACGCCGCTCGGACTGCTCGCGCACGGGAGCGCCTTCGGCGAGGACGCGCCCGGCGCGCTCGATCTGCACAGGAGTCACCTGCAGGCAGTGCCCGACGGCTTGGCGCGCTACGCCGGCTTCTGGCACCACGCGCTGTTCCACGGGTACGGCTTCAGCCACGACGCCCATCCGGCGGTGGGCTACATCGTCTCGGCCCTGGTCGGGATGGCGGTGATCTCGGGCGTCGCCTTCGTCGTGGTGTCGCTGATATCGCGCGCGCGATCGGCCGCTCGATGACAACTCCCGCCTGGCTGGTCGAACCCGAGGCCCGTATGGGTCCGTGCGCGTGTTGCGGCCGGCGCACGAAAGGCGACTTCGTGGAAAAGACGATCGCCGGAGCCGGTCGGGTGCTGCGCGCGACGATGTTCTCGTCCGACCTCGCGGGCGAGGACGGATACCTGCAACGCGCGGATGCGCGCGTCAAGGTCGGATCGGCCCTGGCGCTCCTGTTGGTGGCGGCGTTCACCCGGCACGTCTCGGTGCTCGTCGGGCTCTACACGTCGACGGTGCTGGCGGCGTCGGCATCACGAGTTCCGGCACGGTTCCTCGTCCGGCGAGTATGGCTCTTCGTTCCGCTGTTCACCGCGGTCGTCGCGCTCCCCGCTGCGCTCAGCGTCATCACGCCCGGCCACATCGTCGTACCGCTCGGCACGTGGTTCGGGACGCCTCTGGGCCTCACCGCGCAAGGACTGACGGCCGCGGCGCTCATCGTCATGCGCGCGGCGACGTCGATATCGGTCGTCGTCCTCCTCACCATCACGACCCCCTGGCCGCGGCTCCTGTCCGCGCTGCGCTCGCTGCGCGTGCCGCGTGCGTTCGTCCTGGTGCTCGGCCTCGCGTACCGGTACCTCTTCCACCTCCTGACGTCGATCACCGACATGTACGAGGCCCGCAAAGCCCGTGCGCCTCGCGACCACGACCTCGTGCGCGGACGCGCGTTCGTTGCCGCGACCGCCGGCGCGACGTTCGGCAAGGCCCACGCGCTCTCGGAAGAGGTGTATCTGGCGATGGTGGCCCGGGGCTATCGGGGACAAGCCACCGCCATCGATCGCCGTCCCCTCGGCGCCATCGATCTCCTCGTGTTCAGTGCCGTCGTGGCCGTCACCCTCCTCGCGATCGGAGTCGACCATGTCGTGGTCCACTGACGTGTTCGTCGTCGACGACGTGAACTACCGCTACCTCGAGCGATTCGTCGCGCTTGCGGGCGTCTCGCTCACCGTTCGGGCCGGCGAACGGGTCGCCCTGCTCGGCGCGAACGGGTGCGGGAAGTCGACGATGCTGAAGTTGCTGGCCGGCCTCATCGTCCCCGAACGGGGGACGGTCCATGCCTTCGGCACCGAGCTGACCGAGGCCGTCCTCGACGACGACCAGTTCGGGCGCGCGTTCCGAGCGCGTGTCGGCTTCGTGTTCCAGAGCTCCGACGCCCAGCTCTTCTCGCCCACCGTGCGCGACGAAGTGTCGTTCGGACCGCTCCACCTCGGCTTCGAATGCTCCGAGGTCGAACAGCGCGTCGACGACGTGCTCGCGCTCCTCGACATCGCCGAGCTGGCCGAGCGGGCGCCGTATCAGCTCTCCGGCGGCGAGAAGAAGCGCGTGGCGATCGCCTCCGTGCTCGTGACGAACCCGGATGTTCTGTTGTTCGACGAGCCGACCGCGGGGCTCGACCCGCGTACGCAGGAATGGTTTCTCGACCTCGTGGTCGAGCTGCACCGGGCCGGGAAGACGATCGTCTGCGCCACGCACGATCTCGCGGCTCTCGACCGGCTCGCCGATCGCTGCGTCGTGTTCTCGGAAGAGCATCGGATCGTCGGGGCGGGATCGCCGGCCGAGATCCTCGCCGACGTCTCCCTGCTCGAGTCGGCGAACCTCGCGCATGTGCACGCGCACCGGCACCACGACCGCGTCCACACTCACCGGCATGACCTCGACCATCACGAGACGGAGTGCGAACACCGATGAACCACATTGCGGAGGGGGCAATCGACGTACTGCGGGCCGAGGGCCGGCGGGTCACGACGGCGCGCCGAACGATCATCGAGCTCCTCGGCGCGACGCACGAGCACCTCACCGCCGAGGGCATCGCCGAGCACGTCCAGCACGCGCACCCGGAGATCCACGTGTCGACCGTGTACCGGACCCTCGAATCGCTCGAGGAGTGGGGTCTGGTGGAGCACGTGCACCGCGGCCACGGTGCCGCGTTCTTCCATCTGGCGGCATCGCATCCGCATGTCGTGTGTGAGGTATGCGGGCGGGTGCTCGACGTCCCTGCTCAGGAATTCGCGCCGCTCGTCGCGCGTATGCGGGAGGCGTACGGCTTCGAGCTCGACATCGCCCACAACGCGTTGATGGGCCGGTGCCGCGAGCACAATTCGCGACAGGCCTGCTGAACGACGTACGGAGTGGCCCGTTACGGCCACTCCGGCGTTTCGACCACACTGTGGTCGGCATGAGTGCTCCGGTGTGGTCGCAGGTGGACGCGGGCGTCGCGCTCGCGTTGGGCGTGATCGTCGAGACGGCCGCGATCCGAAAGCTGCAGCGGCCCCGCGTCTTCGCGTTGACATTGCAGCGTCTCGACCCCGCGTTGACGGCGCGCCGACCGCTCGCGATCCGGCTGGCGTTCGTCGTCGCGGGCTACGAGGCGATCGTCGGAGCCGGAGTCGTCGGGTTCCGCGGCCCGCTCGGATTCGCGTTCGCGGGAGCGCTGCTCGTCGCGTGCACCGGCTTCCTCGTGGCGCTGGCGCGCGCGGTGCAGCGGAGCATCCCTTGCGCGTGCTTCGGGCGGCTCGGTCGCACCGCGGCGGGCGGTCGCGAGATCGGGCGCGGGATGGCACTCGTCGCGGGCGCGGCGTTCCTCGTCGTGCACCGCGCCCTCGACGCCGGCACCCGCTACGGCGCCGGACCCCTCGCGGCCGCATCCGTCGTGGTGACGGGCCTGGTGATCGTCGCGGCGCAGCGCGTCGGTGCGAGGGTGCGGCCGGGCGTCGAGCTGCGAGACGGGAACCCGGGCGGGGGACGATCGTTTGCCGGATCGATGCGAGCCCTTGTCGGCTACGACAACGATCTGTACACGTCCGGCTCCTGAACGTTCGTTCTCAAGCGCGGAGCGAGAGCGGGAACTGTGCCGTCGCGCCGCCGTCGACGACGAGTGTCTGGCCGGTGATGTACGACGCGAGATCGGAAGCGAGAAACACGACCGCGCGGGCGATGTCGTCGGGCACGGCCAGGCGCCCGAGAGGAATATTCGCAGCCGACGCGGCTCGACGGTCTTCGTTCATCATGGCTTCGACGCGAGGCGTGAGGACGGCACCCGGCGCGACGGCGTTCACGCGCACGCCGCTGCCGGCCAGCTCCATCGCGAGCGTGCGCACCAGCGACAACAGGGCGGCCTTGGCCGCGCCGTACGCGCCGTGCAACGGTGCGGAACGCAACCCGCTGACCGACGCGATCGCGACGATCGAGCCGCGACCGTGCTCGGCCATGTCGCGGCCGGCAACCCGCGCCAGGTTGAAGAAGTGCCGGAGGACCAAATCGAAGCTCTCGTCCCATGCCTGGTCGTCGAGCTCGATCGTCCGCCCCCACCGGGTGACGCCGACGACGTCGACCGCGACGTCGAGCGGTCCGAACTCACTGGTTGCGGTGTCGAGCGCGCCGCGTAAGTCGTCGAGCCGGAGCGCGTCGCCGGTGAACGCCCGCCCCTTCGGGCCGAGGGCGTCGGCCGACGCGCCGGCCACGGCCGGATCGATGTCGAAACACGACACGCGAGCGCCGGCGGCCGCGAACGTGCGGACGCACGCGCCGCCGATGCCGCTCCCGACCCCGACGACGAGGACGTGCTTGTCCGTCAACGCGAGATCGATGAGGGAGCTGCGGGCCACGTGGTCAGGGTACGGGGGCCGCGGGCTATTGCAACGAGAAGTAGCCCGGGACGTCGGCGTGGGGCGTGTCGAGGTACACCTTTGCCTCAGGACGTCCCGCGAAGCGCCCGTGGCTCCAGCGGACTTCGACATGCCCGTCGACCGCGCGCTCGGTACGGGTGTCGCGCTCGCGCACGACTGCGCGCCACGCAACCATTGGTTGACCTCCGGCGCGGGGCGCGACGTCGAACGCGCGCAGCTCGAAGTGCCGGCGCCAGTCCCAGGGGGTACCGATGCGCAATCGCAGGAAGCCTGTCGGTGCCGCGCCGAGCACGAAGTAGGGCGCGCTGCCGATCCGCAACAAGCGCCACAACATCGATTCCGCGTCGGTGCCGATCGCCGCGCGCCAGCGTTGCGCCGACGCGGCGGCGACCCGGCTGACCATCATCTCGTAGTGCCGGATCGTTTCGCCCGGCCACCCGTCGCGCAACCGATGGGCGAGCTCTTGGCGTTGCTTGACGTCGAGCGCGTCGACCGCCGCGGGCAGAACGGGTTCGGGCGCGAGCGCCGAGCGCACCGCAGCGTACAACGTCTCGTATTCGGCGGGCGCGACCTCGCCGAACCAGTCGGCGCCGCGGCGACCGTGCCCGCCCGCGAGCAGGCGGTCGAAGAGATGATGCGGAGAAGCGTTGACCACGATGCGAGACAGGTACTTGCAGCTGACCAGATACACGTGGTCGATCCGCAGGTCGGCGGGCACGACCTCGTCGCCAGGAGCGCGATGGGCGCCCTTCCACTCGATGAGCAACGGGATGCGACCCCGCAGGCCTTCGCTCGCGGTCAGGAACATGCCGCCGTTCATCAGCGCGGCCGTGAAGACGTCGGGATGCCGACGCTCCTTCCATGCCCGTAGCAGCGCCTCGTAGTCGGACGGCTCGACGTTGACCAACGACTCGGGCGCCGCGACCAGCGCGGCCTCGACGTCGTCGAATCCCAACATTCCCAATCCCGTGACGACCTCGGTGATGGTCGTCCGGAGATCGGCCACTACGTGTGCCCGCCGGCTGCGTACTTGCGCAGCTTCTCGTAACCGGCCGACGAACGCATCTCGATCACGTCGAACACGATGTCGTCCGCCTTGCGCAGGGCGATGTCGCCCTCGCTCCCCTTGCGCGGGAGGTGCGAGGTGAGGAAGACGATCGGCCCCTTGCCGTCCGCAGCCAACACGTGGGCGCGACCGATCGACTTCCAAACGGTGTCGGTGCGGAGGAGCCCGCCGCGCGTGCTCGTGAACGCGCCCGACACGTCGAAATACCACTCGACCTCGGCCGCGTCGGTCGCGATGAAGTTGATGACCACACCGGTGCCGCGCACGCGCTGGTTCTTGGCGACGATGGTGAAGCCCGTTGCCTTCAACAGCTCCTCGGCGAGCGCCTGTGCGGCTTTGCCCTCGCGCGACGCGCGCGCCTGGAAGTCGACGCTGTCGCCGGCGGGCTCGGGCTCGGGTGTCTCCAGGTCGATCGGCGTGGGTGGGGTGGCCTCGCCTTCGTCGCGAACGCGTAGCCGCGCGATGTCGACGTAGGTGGGGTCGAGGTCGTACCCGACGAAGCGCCGCCCGAGGCGCGCGGCCGCGACCAGGGTGGAACCGGATCCCATGAACGGATCGAGCACGAGGTCGCCGGTGTACGTGTAGAGGCGGATCAGGCGCTCGGGCAGCTCGACGGGAAAGGGGGCCGGATGCGATACCCGCCGGGCGCTCTCGGGCGGGATGTCCCACACGTCGAGGGTCGCGGCCATGAACTCGTCGGCGTCGATGGTGCTCTCCGACGGGAGTCCGAAGCGCTCGCGCTCGGGGCGGGCCTTGGCCCGGTCGAAGCGACCCTTGCTCGCGATGACGACGCGCTCGGTGATGTCGCGCACCACGGGGTTCGCGGCGTTGCGAAACGATCCCCAGGCGCAGTTCCCGGCCGCGCCCTCGCCCTTGCGCCAGATCACCTCGCCTCGCAGCAGCAGCTTCAGGTCGTCCTGCAGGATGTGGATCAGGTCGGCCGAGAGGCTCCGGTACGGCTTGCGTCCCAGGTTCGCGACGTTCACCGCGATGCGCCCGCCCGGCTCCAGCTTCCGCGCGCACTCGGCGAAGACTCCGCGCAACATGTCGAGATACTCGAGGTAGGACGAGGGAACACCTTCGCGCTCGAGCTCTTCTTCGTATTGCTTGCCCGCGAAGTACGGCGGTGACGTGACCACGAGCGCGACCGAGTTGTCGTGCACCGCGCTCATGTGACGCGCGTCGGCTTCGACGAACGGGTCGTCGATCGCGTACGGCGCGGGTATGGCGTCGTCGCCGGAGAGGGTGGGTGCCTCGAAGCGCTCGTAGAACGCCGACGCGTCGTGGCTCTCACGTTTGCCGACACCGAAATTCGAGGTTGACGTGCCGCCCTTGAATCCGCTCTTCTTCGGCGTCGCCATCGCTCGTAGCCTACGCGGCGCCTGCGCCACTCACCGTCGATAGGTTCCGACCAATACGCCGCGGGCGATGGCCGCGTTGCGGATCTGGGGCAGGGCCTGGACCGAGCTCGGCGCGGAGCATTCGGGCCCGTTCGACGCGTCGCCGTTGTCGGCGCAGACGTAGTCGCGGAGCGCGTACACGGAGAACTGGTAGTGGTGAATGCTGCCCGCGGGCGGGCACGGCGGCGTCCAGCCCCTCGTCCCGCCGGTGTTGTCGAGCTCACTGACACCCGGGATGTGGCTCGGCACACTGCCCGCCGTCGGCGGCAACCCGATCACGAGCCAATGGAGGAAGTCGCCGCCCGGCGCGTCGGGATCGTCGACCACGACGGCGACGGCCTTGGTAAGCGGGGGAACCGCGCTCCAACGGATCGTGGGCGGCGTCCCGGGGCCGTCGCAGGTGTTCGTGCGCGGGATTGCGCCGCCGTTCCTGAACGCGGGGCTGGTGACGGTGATGTTCTCGGGAACACGCGCGGCGTCGAGCGCGCGCGTGCCCTGCGAGGTGCTCCCTCCACACGCAGCTGTTGCCAGCGCGATCACCGCGACGAGCGCCGTCGCGCCGCGCCGCGTCATGCGACCGGCTCGGCGTTGGTCAACGTGCCGGCGACGACGTCGAACCAGAATCCGCCCAGGTTGGGGATCAGCGCGTGTCCGTCGGTACCTGTCCGCCCCGCGACGCCGGTTCGCCTCGCGACGATTCGAAGTATCCCATGATGCGTGACGATGCACGCGACACCGGTACCCGCGTGCGCGAGCACCCGCGCGAGCGCGGCGTCGAACCGTACGAGAACGTCGGCGTCGTCTTCGCCGCCGGGCGGCGCACTCAACTCGCCGCGCCGCCACGCGTCGCGCATGCCCGGCCAGTGCTCGTCGATCTCCGCAACCGTGAGTCCCTGCCATTCGCCGCCGTTGCGCTCGCGAAAGCCCGCATCGGCGATGACCGGCGCCTCGACGTGCGCGGCGATGATCTCCGCGGTGCGAGCGGCGCGTTGCAGGTCGGAGGTGTAGATCACTCTCGGCGCGAAGCTGTCGTGGGCGAGGCGGCGCGCCCGGTGCGCGGCCTGGGCAACGCCTGCCGGAGTCAACGGTGCTTCCAACCAGCCCTGCCAGCGGTGCTCGACGTTCCATGTCGACTCGCCGTGACGCAGCAGGAGGAGGCGTTGCATGGGAATCACAGTGAACCAGAGTCCGTTTGACCGCAGCGTTGGTTCGCGGCGAAACTTGACCAACCGGTCAAGTTGTGCCGGTGAAGCTGCAATCGCTCGACTCTGGAGGATCCCATGCCGACGGCCGTCATCGTCGATGCCATCCGCACCCCGCTCGGACGGCGCAACGGCAAGCTGAAGGACGTTCATCCCGTCGATCTCGCGGCCCACGTGTTGCGAGCGGTGGTCGAACGCAACGGCGTCGACCCCGCGCTCGTCGAAGACGTGATCATGGGCTGCGTCATGCAGGTCGGCGAGCAGGGGATCAACGTCGCGCGCAATGCCGCGCTCGCGGCCGGGTTCCCCGAGACCACGGTCGGCACCACCATCGACCGGCAGTGCGGATCGTCGCAACAGGCGGCGCACTTCGCGGCGCAGGGTGTGATCGCCGGCGCGTACGACGTCGTGATCGCGGCCGGCGTCGAGAGCATGACGCGCGTGCCGATGGGTGCGTCGGTCGCCGACGGCAAGTACGGCTTGCCCTTCGGACCGATGATGACGGGCCGCTACCCCAACCTCGTGCCCCAGGGAATCTCCGCGGAGCTGATCGCCGAGAAGTGGGGCATCACCCGCGAGCAGAACGACGCGTTCTCGGTCGAGTCGCACCACCGCGCCGCACGCGCGACCGCCGAGGGCCGGTTCGACCGCGAGATCCTGGCAGTCACGGTGCCCACCGAATCAGGTGACGAGGTCGTGAACCGCGACGAGGGCATCCGGCCCGACTCGTCGATGGAGACCCTGGCCAAGCTCAAGCCCGCATTCAAGCCCGACGGCGTCGTAACCGCGGCGAATTCGTCGCAGATCACCGACGGCGCGGCCGCGGTGTTGATCATGAGCGAGGAGAAGGCGAGCCAACTCGGGCTCAAGCCGCGCGCCCGCTTCCACACCTTCGCGCTCGCGGGGGTCGATCCCGTGATGATGTTGACCGGTCCGATTCCCGCGACCACGAAGGTGCTCGAACGGGCGAAGATGACACTCGACGAGATGGATCTCGTGGAGATCAACGAGGCCTTCGCACCGGTGGTGCTCGCGTGGGAGAAGGAGCACCACCCCGACATGGCCAAGGTGAACGTCAACGGCGGCGCGATCGCGCTCGGCCACCCGCTCGGTTGCTCGGGCGCGCGGCTCATGGCCACGCTGCTCAATGAGCTCGAGCGCACCGGCGGTCGCTACGGCCTCCAGACGATGTGCGAGGGCGGCGGCATGGCAAACGCCACGATCCTCGAGCGCATCTAGACGGCACTTCTATTCGGCCGGTCTGTTCGGCCGGGCGATCCGGCCGATCCGGCGGCGCTCCGGACCCGGCGTACCATCGGCGTCGTCCATGGTCGATGTTGTCTGGTTCGGGTTGAAGGTGCTCGCGGCGCTGTTCGCGGCGGTCGTGATCTACCTGATCGGCGCGCGCAGCATCGGCAACTTCTCGAAGTCCGACCCGCCGCCGGACCCGTCCGAGGTCGCGCTCGAAGACGTCGACTACCGCTACCGCTGCATCGTGTGCGGGGCGCAGCTGGTGCTGTTCGCCGCCCCCGAAGGCGACGTGCCGGACGCCCCCCGGCATTGCCGCGAGCCCATGGTCCTGGTGACGCCCGTCGAGTAGTGCCGGCCGTCCCGCGTGGCTTACTCGACGGCAACCATCCGCGTTTTTCCAGGTCATCGGCGCGATGGTTTGGGCTGTGGGACTAATGCGGTGTCCGTACTGCCGGGCGCCGATCGAGGTCTCGGAGACGCACGAGTCGGGGCTACGCATCGAGTACGGACCGGGCGGGCTGGTGATCTACGACTGCAGCAGCCCGATCCACAGCTGCGACCTGGAACGAGCGCAGCGCGCCTACCGCCGAGCTTCCTAGCGGCAGACCCCTGGGGGAACACCGCAGCGGATGTGCGGGCGAACCCCGATTCCCGCACGCGGAGCTGCGCATAGCGTTTCGGCCCGGCGGCTGCGTTGCCGCGCCCATACCGCCCCCGCCCGGCTCCGGTCGCGGCCGCAGCCCCCTTTCGCCCTCGCGTTAGTGCCTCCCTGGCTCGACCAGGGAGGCACCGGAGAACGCCCCGCCTACGACGTTGAAACTAACTCAACACCACTTTCGTGCGGCTTTCGATCGGATCTGCAGTCTGCGGAGCACGGCACCGAACGGTCCGGCACATCACCCGGTCCTCGGGGATGCGCGGCTTGACGAACCCACCGGCCAGCTGAAATACGGGAAGGTACTAATCATGTTCAGTCCGGCTTATGCCGACGACAGTCCCGTGGTGGACGCAGATCTCCAGGCACTGATCGACGCGGCCAGCCTCGCCTTCGCCGAGACAGAACGAGGCCGGGAGGGCGAGAAAGACCGACGCCACCAGCCACCGTTGTGGGATTCGCGAGCGAACCGTGAGGAACGCCGTCGGCAGGCCGAACCTGACCGTCCCTGACGCGGCCAGTCTGGGTGCGTCACCGAACACATCACCCCGTCCTCACAGGATGTGGATAACTCTGTGAGGAATCACATGTTTGCGATTCGGCCATCTGCCGGCAATCCGCTGGTCAGCGGTAGTTCGTCGCCATCAAGAAGCCGCCACTGATGAGCGCGATGCCGAGCAGGAGGTACCGGTTCTCGGTGTCGGGCCCGGGCAGCAGGTTCAGGTAGTTCGTGACCACCACGGCGAGGCCGACCCCGAGCAGCGTCGTGAGCCCGACCGGCACCCACAGCTTCGAGGGGGGCGCCTTCTTCGGTGGCGGTGGCGTGTAGCGCGACCGCTTGCTCTTGCTCTCGGGCATGGCGGAAAGAGTACGCGACAATGGTTCGGTGCCGCGCGTGCTTGTGATCGACAATTACGACTCGTTCGTCTACAACCTCGTCCAATACCTGGGCGAGCTCGGTGCCGAGCCGATCGTGCATCGTCACGACGCGGTGTCGCTCGACGAGATGCGCGCCCTCGAACCCGACGCGGTGCTCGTATCGCCGGGTCCCGGGCGGCCCTCCGACGCCGGCCTCTCCAACGAGGCCATCCGCGCGTTCGGCGAGACCGGAACGCCTGTGCTCGGAGTCTGTCTCGGTCTTCAATGCATCGGCGACCTCTACGGCGGGTCGATCGTGCGCGCGCCGCGCGTGATGCACGGCAAGACGTCGGAGATCCGTCACCGGGGCGTCGGCGTGTTCGCGGGGTTGCCCGATCCGTTCACGGCGACGCGGTATCACTCGCTCGTCGTCGCTCGCGACACGGTTCCGGAGGTGCTCGAGATCACGGCCGAGGCGGAGGACGGGCTCGTCATGGGATTGCGGCACCGCGAATTCCCGATCGAAGGTGTGCAGTTCCACCCCGAATCGATTCTCACCGAGGGCGGGCACCAACTCCTGGCGAACTTCCTCGCCGCGGCGGGCTCGGAAGGCGTGCGCGCCCGCGTGTGACCTCCGCGAGACCGTCGTCGAGCAACGACGCCAGCACTTCGCCGTCGAGCTCGGACGCCGCGACCGGACCGGCGCGTAGCTGCGCCATCACGGTCCCGCGGCGCTGACGGAACGAGCCTTCGTAGCGCGGCTGTCGGTGCTTGGTCTCCTCGGCGTGGGTTCCCTGTGTCGCGCAGCGCGACATGATCGGGCAACGATCGCACGACGGCGCACGTGCGGTGCAGACCGTCGCACCGAGATCCATGAACGCGAGGAGGCGGTCGCGCGGCGGCAGGCCTCGTCCGATCTCGCGCACGCACGCCTCGGCTTCGAGGTCGGAGAGGCGCGCGCCGCGCACGCGCTCACAGACGCGCCGGATGTTCACCTCGATGCCCACGCGGTCGTCGTCGTCGACCTGTGCGGCGACCGCGGCCGCGGTGTAGCGACCCACGCCTGGAAGCTCGCACAGGTCCGCGGGCCACCCGTCGCGAACGATGCGAGCCGACGCCTCCCAGAGCCAGCGGGCGCGGCGCGGGTAGCCGAGTCGTCCCCACGCGGTGATCACGGCCGCGGGCCCGCACGCCGCGGTCGCGCCCGGGGTCGGGAACTCGTCCATGAACGCCTCGAACACGGTTGCGACCCGCGCGACCTGCGTCTGGTGCAGCATTATCTCGGAGACGAGCACCGTCCATCGATCGCGTGACGCGCGCCACGGCAGCGTGTGCCGGCCGTGCGTGCGGTACCAGCTCGCGATCTTGCTGTTCGTCACGGTGCGGTGGAGCTCGTCGTGTCCGGCGATGTCGAGGTCGTGGTCGAAGACGAGATGCCGATCGTGAGCACGACGGGGCTGTTCGGCAGCACCTGTGAACCCTGTTGCGGGTTCTGGGCGACGACCCGGCCGATGTTCGCGTCGTCGATCTGGTTCAGGGTCGAGACCGTGAAGCCTTTCAACTCGAGGTCGGCCTTGGCCTTCGCGGCGGTCTTGCCGATCTCACTCGGCAGCGTGACCGTCTGCGCACCGCTCGACACGTAGATGTTGATGTGGGTATCGAGCGGCACCTGCTTGCCGGCGGGAGGATCGGTTCGGGTGACCGATCCGGACGGGACGGAATCGCTGGTCTCTTGGATCGGCGGATTCAGATTCGTGAAGCCGGCCTGCTCGAACTGCTGCGTCGCCTGGTCGAGGCTCAGGCCCTTCACCTGCGGGATCGCCACCGGTGCCGGTCCGGACGACACGATGATCGTCACGGTGGAGCCGACGTTCGCGTTGGTTCCGGGGTTCGGAATGCTCGTGAAGACCGTCCCCTGTTGCGCGGCGTTCGGTTGATCCTTCTCGGCCACGACGAAACCGAGGCTCTTGAGTTCGGTCGTCACATCGGCGGCGGAACGTCCCGAAGTGATGTCGAACGGGATCGGCTTCACGGCCGGGCCGCTGCTGACGAACAGCGTGACGGTCGCGCCCCGTGAGGCGCTCTTGCCGGCGGTCGGATCTTGGCGCACGACGTTGTCGACCGGTGCGGTCGGGTCGGAGACCCGTACGACGTTGGGTTTGAGATGCGCGTTCTGCAGGTCCAGTTGCGCCGCCTGGACGGTCTTCGCCACCTCGTTCGGCACGCTGACTGTCGCCTCCGTGCCGCCGAGCTTGATCGCCGCGAACAAGATCGCGGCGACGACGGCTGCCAGCCCGAGGAGCGTGAGAATCCATACCAGCGCGGTGTTCCGGTGCTTGCGCGACACCGGCGGGCCGGCGGCCACTCGACCGCGCTGATCGACACGCGGGGATACGACCGTCGAAGCCGCGTACGCACCGGCGCCGGGAGTGGCGCGCACGGCCGCGGTGGCGCCGGGCGTCGGGATGTCGGCGACGACGGCTCCGAGCGCGGGTGCGCCGACCACGGGGCGGCCCCGGCGGAAGCGCAGGATGTCGGCGCGCATGTCGTCGGCGGTCTGGTAGCGGTGCTCGGGGAGCTTCGCGAGCGCGGTCATGATGATCCGCTCGAGGTCCGGTGGCACATCGGGGTTGCGCTCCGACGGCAGCATCGGTTCCTCGCGCACGTGCTTATACGCAACCGAGACGGGCGAGTCGGCCGTGAACGGCGCGACGCCCGTGACCATCTCGTACAGGACGACGCCGAGCGCGTACACGTCGCTGCGGCCGTCGACCGGGAGACCCTGCGCCTGCTCGGGCGAGAAGTAGGTGGCCGTGCCCATGACCGAACCGGTCTGGGTGAGCCCGTCGCTCGCTCCGGCACGCGCGATCCCGAAGTCGGTGACCTTCACGGTGCCCGATCGCGTGAGGAGCACGTTGCCCGGCTTCACGTCGCGGTGCACCACGCCGTTGCGGTGCGCGAACGCCAGAGCGGACGCGATCTCGGCCGTTATCTCCGCCGCCTGGCTCGGATCGATCGGGCCCTCGGAACGCATGAGGTCGCGCAGCGCTCGGCCTTCGACGTACTCCATCACGATGAAGTACGTGCCGTCTTCTTGGCCCCAGTCGTAGATCGCGACGATGTTGGGATGATTCAGGTTGGCCGCGGCTTGCGCCTCGCGGCGGAAGCGCTCGACGAACGACGGCTCGCGCGCGTACTCGGGGAACAGCGCCTTCATCGCGACCGGCCGGTTCAGCAACTGGTCGTGTGCGAGGTAGACCTCAGCCATACCGCCTTGCGCGATCTCGCGCTCGATCTCGTAGCGGTTCGAAAAGACCCTGCCCGCAAGCGTCATGGTGGCAAAAACCCTATCCGCCGCTCGGTGAGCTGCCGGTTTGTGGATGGCACGGCGACGCAGGCGTCGACGTTGTCAGCAACGTCTGGAGCACTTGCTTGGCAATGGGCGCAGCGACGCGCCCGCCGGTGACCTCGGCGTTGTCCGATCCGCCGTGTTCGACGAGTACTGCGATCGCGTAACGCGGTGCTTCGGCCGGCGCGAACGCGATGAACCAAGCATGCGGCTTATCCCCCGCCGCGGTCTCGGCCGTACCCGTCTTCCCGGCGACGGCCACGTTCGGGATCCGGGCCGCCGTACCCGTACCGCGCGGGTCGTTCACGACCGACAGCATGAAGCTGCGCATGGTGTCGGCGGTCGCGGGATCGATCGCCCGCTTGTATTGCTGTACGCCGACTCGAGACACTGGCTTGTCGTTGGGGTCGAGCACGCAATCGACGACGTGCGGTTGCAGGATGACGCCTTGGTTCGCGATGGCTTCGGCGACGAGAGCCATCTCCATGGGTGGCACCAGCACCTGGTTCTGGCCGATGGCGTCCTGCATGAATTTCGGCTGGTTCTGTTGGAACGAACCCGAAGCGGGCCCGGTGCTGGCGACGATCGGCGGGTCGATCCCCGACCCGTCCTCTCTCGGGGGCGCGGTCTGTACACCGAATGCCTGGATTCCCGACGCGAACGTCTCGCCCAGGTCGAGCCCGACCTGGGCGTAGGTGGTGTTGCACGAGACAATGAAGCCTTCGAGCAATGTGCCGCCGCACCGTTCCCTTCCGAAGTTGAACAGCGGTACGCCATTCGTCTCCGGCAGCACCAGGTGGTCGGTCACTGGGAATATCTTGGTTACGTCGACGCCGTTCTGCACTGCGATCGACGCGGTGACGGTCTTGAAGGTGGAGCCCGGAGGGTAGAGCTCGCGCCAGGAGCGAGCGAGCAGTGGGTTGTCAGGCGCGTTCGTCAGAACCGAGAACGCGGCCTGTGCCTTCTTCGCATCGTGTGACGCGAGCTGGTTCGGATCGTAGGTCGGGTTCGAGTACGCGGCGAGCACGCCACCCGTCTTCACGTCGAGGACGACGACGCTTCCGCGCTTTCCTTGCAGCGCGAATGCCGCCGTCCCCTGCGCCAATTTCGACATCGTGAGTACGACAGTGCCCACGGGCTGTTTGTTCGCGAAGGCGTCGGCGAGATTGTTGAGCTGGAGCTTGAACGTCCGTCCCTCGAGGTCGGACGAGTATGCATTCTCGACACCGACTGCACCGTGCTGGATCGACTCGTAACCGACGACGTCGGCGAACTGCGTCGCGGTGTCGTTCGGGTACACGCGTTGGTGCTTGTACTCGTCGTCGGTCGGTTTCGAGAGCGCCACGATCGCGCCGTCGGCCGTCTCGATCGGGCCGCGATCGCGCCGGATGTCGGCGAAGAACTTGCGCGGGTTGCCGGCCGCGTTCGCGAGCTTGGTGCTGCGCCCGACCTGGAGGTAGGTGAGCTGGGCGACGAGGAGAACGAAGAGCACGATGATCGCGACGCCGATGCGGCGGATGCCGGTGTTCATCGCGTGTCCGGAGTGGGCTCGGCGCGTGCCGACTCGTCGGAGATGCGCAGCAGGATCGCGAGGAGCGCGAAGTTCGCGACGAGAGAGGAGCCGCCGTAGGAGACGAATGGCAACGAGATGCCGGTGAGCGGGATGACGCGGGTCACGCCGCCGATGATCAGGAAGGTCTGGAAGCCGATGATGGTGGCGATGCCGGCCGCGAACAGCTTCGTGAAGGGCCGCACGGTGTCGACCGCGATTCGGTACGCGCTGCCGACGAACAGCATGAACAGGGCGATGACCCCGATCGAGCCGACGAGCCCGAGCTCTTCGCCGATCGAGGTGAACATGTAGTCGGTCGACGCGAGCGGAACCTGCCAAGGCTGGCCGAGTCCGAGGCCCGTACCCGCGATCCCCCCCGAGCCGAGGGCGTACCAGCCCTGCACCGGCTGGATACCACTGCCGCGGGCGTTCGGCCACGGATTGGTCCAGTTCTCGACGCGCACGCGCACGTGGCCGAAGGCCTTGTACGCGACGAAGGCGCCCACGACCAGGAGCACGAGCGTGCCGACGAGATACGCGTAGCGGCGCGTCGTCATGTACAGCATCGCCGCGAAGACCCCGAAGAACAGCAAGGACGTGCCGATGTCCTGCTCGTACGCGAGGACGACGAGCGACATGCCCCACGCCAGCACGAGGGGCCCGAGGTCGCGCGGCGACGGAACGAACCACCGACCGATGCGGATGCGGCCCTGCGTCAGGAGCTCGCGCTTGTCGGCGAGATAGGCGGCGAAGAACGCGACGAGCAATACCTTGGCGATCTCGCTCGGCTCGATGCTCAAAGGACCGATTCCGACCCAGAGCCGGCCGCCACCACGTGATTGACCGATGACGGGCACGAGCGGGAGCAGCATGAACATGATGCCCAAGAGCAGCGCGATGTAGCGGTAGCGCTCGAAGACACGAACGTCGCGCACGACGATCAGGGTGATGACGAACACCGCGATGCCGATCGCGACCCACACCGATTGGGCACGCGCCTGTTGTGGGTAATCGCGCCCGGCTCCCGCGAGCCGGGCGATCATGACGAAGCCGATGCCGTTCAACATCGCGGCCAGCGGCAGGAGCGTTCCGTCGGAGGCGGGCGCGAAGCGTCTTACTGCGAGATGGGCGACGAGATAGAGCCCGAACACCCACGCGAGGAGGACCGCGACGTTGGGAGGCAGCTTGGGGCCGTTCGCGAGCGCGACGAGGATGTAGCCGCCGACCGTCACCGCGACGACGAGCAGGCCGAGGGAGAGCTCGGCGCGCCGACGGCTGCGCGCGAAGGTTGCGACGGTCATGGGCGTCACGGCCCGGCCTTGGCGGTCGTCGTCGTGACCCGCTTGGGCTTCGTGGTCGTCGTCGCGCGCTTCGGCCGGGTCGTGGTGGTCGTGACCGTGATGGTGGTGGTCGTTGCGGCCTGCAGACGCGCGACGTACGCCTGTGCCGTCGCGAGTGAGCCGCGCGCACTGTTGGTCTGCACGCGGTCCCGGTCGAGCGCGGGCAAAGCCGCCACCGCGAGACCCGTGCGCGTGTCGACGGTTGGGTTCCAGCCGAGCACGCCGCCGGGAACGCCCTTGTAGATCACGACCTGGTTGCCCGACACGCCGACGAAGTACGAGCTGCGGGCATACCAGCCGAGCGCAGCCGCCGCGATGCCGACGATGACGAGGAGAGGAAGGAGGACGAGGATCACGTTCCGGACCGCGCGCCGTCGCGACCCCTTGGGGCGGGGCGTTCGCGGGGCAGGTGGTTCGGGCGGGTCGGGCGGCGCGATGACCGCCGACCGCGACGACGTCGGCGACTCGTCCGCAAGGGGAGTGGCCGGATCGACTGCCGTCATGGGATCGATCTCGAGCACGTCGACGACGACGATCGTGACGTTGTCCTCGCCGCCGGCGGCGTTGGCGGCGTTGACGAGGGCTTCGGCCAGCCGCTGGGGGTCGGTCTCGGTGCGAGCCAGGCGTTCGATGTCGCGCTCGCGCACCATGGTCGTGAGGCCGTCGGAGCAGAGCACCACACGATCGCCCGCCTCGACGTCGAGCGTGTACAGATCGACGTCGACGTCGTCGTCGACGCCGAGCGCCCGCGTAACGATCGCGCGCTGGGGATGCGCTTCCGCCTGCTCGGGCGTGAGCCGGCCGTCGCGGACGAGCTCCTCGACCAGGCTGTGGTCGTCGGTCGCGCGACGCAGTGTGCCCTCGTGCAACAGGTACGCGCGCGAATCGCCGACATGTCCGATGAGTAGCTGACGACCGCCCAGCGCGATGACTGCCGTCATCGTCGTGCCCATGCCGGTGAGCTCGTCGTCGCCCGCGGCGCGCGTCAGCACCGCGGTGTTGGCGCGGGTGATCGCGTCGTGCAACGGGGTGCCGTTCGCGATCGCGGCGCGCAGTGCCTCGATCGCGGTGTGGCTCGCAACCTCACCTCCGCGATGACCGCCCATACCGTCGGCGACCGCGAACAGCGCGCGTTGATCGTCGATGAGAAAGGCGTCCTCGTTGTTCGACCGCACCAGGCCCTGGTCGGTGGCCGAGGCCGCGGCGAGCTTCACCGCTGCGCCTCGAGGATGGTCTCGCCGACCTGAACCCGATCGCCCTTGCGTAGTTTCGTGGGTTCGCTGATGCGCTTGTCGTTCACGAGCGTGCCGTTGGTCGAACCGGCGTCCTCGACCCACAGAATGCCGTCGCGGTCGAAGGCGCGCGCGTGCACCTGTGACACGAACGTGTCGAACGTGAGCGGCACCGCACAACCACCGCCGCGGCCGATCGTGACGTCGCCCTCGACCGTATACGACCGTCCCCGTTCCGTCTCGGGCACCACGACGACCAAGCGCCACTCGCGTCGCTTCGACGCGCGGGACGCGGCGGCGGGTGCGGGTGCCGGCGCCGGGACTTGGGGCGCGGGCGTAAGCGATGCGCTCCCGCGCAGCTCGCGCGCGACGATCCAGACGACTCGTAGGAGGAACACGTAGAGCAACGCGAGCAGACAGAACTTCAGGACCGTCAGGATCGAATCGGACATGCGCCCGTTACGACTCCTCGTACCGGAGAGACGTTGCACCGACGACGATCACGTCGCCGTCGGCAAGTGCATGTTCTTTCACCACCACTCCGTTGACCTGCGTGCCGTTGGTCGAGCCCAGGTCGACGATGCGAAATCCGAACTCGCCGCGCCGCACCTCGGCGTGGTGGCGCGAGACCTGCGGGTCGGAGAGCGCGATCGTGCAATCCGGGGTGCGCCCGATCACGGTGGGCTCGTCGCCGAGTGCCACGCGGCCACCGTCGGGCAGAACCAGCGTGCTCGTCGTTCCCGCTCCTTCGCCGACGATCTCGGCGTCGATCCGGAGGTCGCCCCGGCGGGCCTGCTCGTCGACCACGAGCGAGACCTCGATGAGTCCCTCGAACTGGTAGCCCTCGTCGCGGCCGTGCTCGCGCGCCGCGTCCGCGAGCTCACGCGCCAGCGCGTCGTGGAAGCCGGAGAAGCGCTCGAGGTCGTCGTGCGACAGCCAGATCGTGAAGTGATTGGGCGCGACCGTGCCGCGTACGCCGAGCGTGCGGCCGGCATCCATCTCGCGCCCGACGCGGCGGCCGATCTCGACGGGTTGGATGCCGCCGCTGCGGAACGCCTTCGAGAAGGTGCCTTCGACCAGCCGCTCAAGCCGTCGCTCGAACCGCTGCAGTCCCATCGAAACGATGCTACCGGCGCGACGACTGGAAAAAGGGGCTGCGCCGGGCCCGGGGAAGCCGCCATGACGGCTGGTACGATCGTCGGCTCACACGCGCGAGTGGCGGAATTGGCAGACGCGCAGGATTCAGGTTCCTGTGCCCGCAAGGGCGTGGGGGTTCAAGTCCCCCCTCGCGCACAGCAGTCGGCGTTCGATCCGCGGAGCCTGTCGCGATCGCTCTCGTCGGATGGCACAGGCTCACGGTCGCGACCTGTTCGAGTGCTTCGACGGCGCGTCGTCGGACGTCGCGAGTTCGCGTGGTGCCCACGCGCCGGCGTCTTCGCACGACATGACGGCGCCTGCGTCGAAGAGTTGCCGTCGTCGAGGTTCATGGACTGCCAACGAGCACGTGCCTGCTCGCCGCGACGGCCCTGAAAGCCGGATGAAAGGCCCGGCTCGGATCCTTAGACCGCGAAGGCCAAGGGTTACTACAGTGTCCGTCGACAGGGGGCGGCTATGGCTGATTCGGGCGGCGACTGCGATCAGACCTGTGTCGCGGACGACGTCGTCGTCGCCGGAAAACAGGCGGTCTGGATCTTCTCCGAGTTCGAGACCAAGAAGTCGCTCGAGAAGTTGGTGGCGTGGCTCACGCCCGACGACTGGCCCTCGTGGGGCTCGTCGATGTTCAAGGAGATGAAGCAGCTCTCGCCCCGCACGGTCGTGCCGTCGGCGACCGGCCAGCAGTGGCACGCCAACTACCTCGAGGTCGTCTCGCTGGCAGGTAAAGAGCTCAGTACCGTGCTGCGTTGCGATTTCAAGCGAGCGAGCGAGTGGGCCGCCATGACCTACGACCTCGACCACAGCGTGGGCGACATGTTGCAGGTCGACCGCGGCTACCTCTTGGCCTATGACGTCGCCGGCACACGCCGCGTCAAGGCGCTCAAGGTGGTCGGGTTCACCAATACGGTCCTGAACGTCCTGGCCACCGAGGTCTGCCCGGAATGGGGAGACTGGGTCCGCCAGGCGACAACTACTGCGGCAACCGAGCTCACGGGCCGCTCGACCGGCCCGAAACGCGGCGCCGTGGGTGACGACGCAACGGCTCGTTCCGGAAGCACGGCCGACAAAGCGGCCGACCTCACGCAGGGCTACGCCGAGCGGTGGGTGAGCACGGTGACCGACATGGCGCAGTTCTACGGCCCCTATGCGAGCGATGTCGGGTCCCGGCTGTGGTCGGGGAAGTACACACAGGCCGACGCAGCTCAGGACAGCACCCGACTGTTCCTGCGCGTGGCGCGCGATTGGTCGCAAGCGTGGCAGGCGGGAACGGAGATGGCCGCCAACTTTGCGGAATCCGAAGTGCCGCCGACGGGCGGCGCCGATCCCGGAAGCGGCAGCCTGCGCACCATCGAGTTCACGAAGATGGACGTGCCGCCGCAAGTGCGGGACACGACGGTTTCGGTCACCGACCTGGTCCGCGTCGGTATCCCCGCGGCGACCATCAAGGCTTCCGCACTCACCGTCGAGCCCACGACGATCGGCCCCGACACCGAGACGATCACGATCGAGGCGGACACCACCGACGTGCCGTGCGGCCTCTACGAAGGCAGCCTTCTGCTCGGCCCAACCGGGCGGCCGTCCCAGGTGCCCGCACTGTTCTACGTGAGCAACGCGCGGCCGGGTGCCTAGCTAGCGAGATGTTGGTGCTCTTGTGACCGATGATCGGGAGCCACGGTCGGACCAAGCAGAGGATCGCCTGGCCCACCTGATCCAGCGGCTGTTGAGCGACGCCGACTCCGCGGCCTCGAGCGGCGCGTGGGACCGAGTCGCCGCGATCGCCGACGACGTTCTGGCGGTTGCGCCCGACGACCGGCGCGCCGCGGCGATGCTCGATCGGGCGCGAAACGAGCAGTCGCTTTCCGAGGGTCAGCGAGCATTCGTCAGCCTGATCTTCTCCGACATCGTCGAATCGACGGACCTCGCCGACGTGACGGATCCGGAGATCGTGCGCGACCTGTTCAAGGTGTACCGGCAGGCCGCGACCGAAGCGATCGAGGGTTTGGGGGGAACCGTCCTGCAGTTCCAGGGCGACGGCATCGTTGCGTGCTTCGGCTATCCGAACGCGCACGAGGACGATGCCACCCGGGCGGTCCTCGCCGGCCTCGAGCTGGTGGAGCGAATGTCGGCGGCCGGTCCGGAGTTGCGTCGCAGCTACGACATCGACGCGGCGATCCGGGTGGGAATCCACACCGGCACGGTGGTGGTCGCGGGTCTGACCTCCAAGGTGGCCGACGCCTCCGACATCGTCGGCGCGGCCGCCAACATCGCCGCGCGTCTGCAGGGCGAGGCCGCGGCCGGCACGGTCGTGATCAGCGACGCGACGAGACGATTGGTCGCGAACCACTTCGAGGTGGCGTCGGTCGGAACGCGCGCCTTGAAGGGGATCTCGCGCCCGGTCGACGTATTTCGCGTCGTCCGGCGTCGCGAAGCGGGGTCCGTGCACGACGAAGGGCGCCCGCAGCCACTCTCACTCGTCGGCCGTGAGGTTCCCCGCGGCCAGCTCGAGCGCAGCTGGGACGAGGTCATCGAGCCGTCCAACCCGAACAGTCCGCAGGAGACGGCCGTCGTCATATTGCGCGGGCCTGCGGGCATCGGCAAGTCGCGGCTGGCCGCCGACTTGTGCGAGCACGTGCAAGCCGGGGGCGGCGCCGTCCTGCAGGCGACCTGTTCTGCCTACCACCCGAACGTCGCGTTGTGGCCGATCGGACGAATGCTCGAGCATCGCCTCGGCCTGTATCCCGAGCAGCCGCCGCAGCAGCGACTTGCGGCAGTGGAAGAGAGTTTGAAGGCCGCCGGCCTCCGAGCTGAAGATGTCGTTTCTCTGATGGCTCCACTCCTGGGCCTAGAGGTCAACAAGGCGCGGACGCGGCGCGAGGTCGATGCGCTGGCCCTTCGGGCCGAGACTCTCGACGCGCTCGTCGATTGGCTCGCTCGTTTCGCCCGGAGTACGCCCACCCTGATCGTCGTCGAAGACCTCCATTGGGCCGACCCCTCCACGGTCGACTTGATCGGTTTGCTGGCAAGCGGAGCCGTACCGGGTGTGATGGTCCTCGTCACGACCCGAGAGGTCCCCACGGCGCCCTGGGCGAGTCGCGCGACCGACATCGAGCTCGGCCCGCTGCGGCGTGAAGATGCGGCGAAGCTGGTCGCGGCGATGGTCCCGGACGGTACGCTCAGCACCGAGCAGTGCGACCTCATCATCGAGCGCGGGAGCGGAGTTCCTCTCTTCATTCAGGAGCTGGCTCACAGCGCGCTCACGGCAATCCCGGGCGAGACGCTGCCCCCCCGGCTCCAGGAACTCTTCACCGCGCGCCTCCGCGCGCCGGGCATCGACCTGCGAGTAGCGCAACTGGCGGCAACGCTCGGTTCGGTGTTCGACGACGGACTGCTGCGCGAGCTGGCCGGAGTGCCGGTCATCGAGGCCTTGGCTCAGCTCCAGGCCGCCGGCATTGTCGAGAGGTTCGGCGACGCCCGCGGCGACGGCTACCGGTTCCGCCATGTCATGCTGCGCGACGCGGCCTATGAGACGCAGGTACTCGACGCCCGTCGGGCCGCGCATGACCGCATCGCCCGCCTCATTCGCGGCTCGGCGACTGCACCGGGCGACATGGCGATCGTCGCCCAGCATCACGATCTGGCCGGCGACGCCGCGCAAAGCATCCCGGCGTACATCGCCGCCGCGCAGGCGGCGCAAGCAGAAGCCAGCCACAGCGAGGCCCAACGGCTGCTGGACCGGGCCATCGAACTCCTCGCCGCACTGCCCGAAGGCGACGAGCGCGATCTCGCCGAGCTCGCGGCCCGCATGTTCCGAACCATCAGCGTCAGTTCGCTCTACGGCTACGGATATCCCGACGTGCTCACCGACTTCCAGCTCGCGGATCGCATCTGTCGCCGCCAAACCGATCGACCCGAGATCCTGCCCGCCCAGATCGGGATCTGGAGCTACATGCTCGTACGAGGCGAGCTCGACGCCGCGGGCGTTGTGCTCGAACCGCTGACCGCCTCGGTGGATGCGCCCGAGACCGCGTGGTTCGCGCCGGAGATCAGGACCTCGATCGGCTTCCACGCTTTGTTTCGCGGCGAGTTGGAGAGCGCCCGACCTTGGCTCGAAGACGCCTGGGCCGGCTACCTCGCTCGGCCCGCGGACGCAATCGTGTCGGCGTCGTGGCCGCTTCCTCACGACCCGGTTCCGGTAACTGCGGTGGCCCTCGCCTGCATTGCATGTCTCGAAGGACGAACTGCAGAGAGCGCGGAGTGGGAGAGCCGAGCGCTGGCTACGGCGGAGAAGATCGGGTTCCCGCGGGGCCCGTTCAGCTCGGCTTTCGTCACGACCTACCTGGCTTGGCTCCGGATGATCGCCGGCGATGCGGCCGGCGCGCGCGCGTTCGGTCAGCGAACCATGGACACTGCCGACCAATGCCGCTTCGGCTACTTCACCGTGATCGGGCGTCAGTACGTTCTGGCCCCCGAGCCCGACCTCCCCTCCGCGGCCGATGAGCTCGCGCAGTGCGAAGTCGCGATGGACCTCATCGGCCATGGTGCCTTCCGACCGTTCTTTCTCGGCATCGTCGCCCGGAACCACGCCTACCTCGGCGACTACAAGCGTGCACTCGAGCAGGTCAACGAGGCGCTGTTGGCAGTCGCGAAGTCGGGTGAATGGGTTCATCATCCGGATCTGTTGCGCGTGCGCGCCGAGATCACCGCCGCCGCGTTCCCGGCACGTCTGGAAGATGCAGTACACGACCTGCTCGCCGCGGTCGAGGTCGGCCTGGCGCAGGGTTCGCTCGTGCTCGCGCTGCGGGCTGCCAACACGTTGGCCCGGCTGCCCGTCGAAGCGCGTCCGGATTCCTGGCGCGATGTCGTTCGAACGACGTGCGACCGCTTCCCCGAGGATTCCGCGAGCCCTGAGCTCGCGGCCGCGCTCACGATCCTCGGAGACTGACGTGGGCTCGTCGGCGCGGGGAGCGGTTGCCGTTCTCGGAGGCGGGATGGCCGCGCTGACCGCCGCGCTCGAGCTTTCAGAGGGCAACTGGACCGACCGGTTCGAGCGCATCACCGTCTACCAGCGGGGATGGCGTCTCGGCGGCAAGGGCGCGAGTAGCCGGGGTCCGCACGGCCGCATCGAAGAGCACGGTTTGCATGTCCTTCTCGGTTACTACGACCAAACGTTCGACGTCATGGCCCGCTGTTACGACGAGCTCGATCGTCGTAACTCCGACCCCCGTTGTCCCATCCCGACCTGGGACGACGCCGTTGCGCCGTCGAACCGTGTCGGAGTCACCGATCGCGACGGCGACGGCTGGGTGCCGTGGGTCGCGTCCTTCGGTGCGGGACCCGGGCGCCCCGGCGGGCCGACGGCGCCGGTCCTCGACTCATCGCCGTTCACCGTCGTGGACCTGGCGATGCGTTCCATTCGGTTGCTCCTCGATTTCTTCGGTTCGCTGGATGGAACGGGCAGCCCAGGCGAAGGCTCCGTGCACCTCAGTGCCTCGCCTGCGTCGAAGGGCGCACCCGCGCCCGGGCTCGGCGCGCAGGCGGCGGCGATCGTGCGCGGCGCGGGTCTGCTCGGCTTGGTATTGCAACTCAGTTGGACGCAGCGGATGTCCGGCCCGGCCCGATCGAGCGCTCCGGCGCGTGAGTTCGACCGCGCGCTCTCGTCCCTTGTCGAGCCGCTCCGCGCCGCGCTCGAGCGCGCAGTCGGATCGGACGCCGGGGCGCGCCGCACCTACGCGCTGGTCGAATTGGTCACCGCCAACCTGGTGGGCATCGTTGCCGACGGTCTGCTCACGCGGCCCGAAGGGTTTGCCGCGATCGACCACCTCGATTACCGCGACTGGTTGCTCGGCCACGGGATCGACCCGGGCGCGCTCGAGTCTCCGTTGCTGCGCGGAATGTACGACCTCGTCTTCGGGTACGAGAACGCTGATCCCGCGCGTCCCCGGTTCAGCGCCGGACTCGGGTTGCAGCTCGCCACGCGCATGCTGCTCGGCTACTCCGGCGCGCTCTTCTGGAAGATGCAGGCCGGGATGGGCGAGATCGTGTTCGCCCCGCTGTACCAGGTGCTGCGGAACCGCGGTGTCGAGTTCCGGTTCTTCCATCGGGTCGACGCGCTCCGGTTGACGGACGACGGTGAGGCGATCGCAGCCATCGAGCTCGGGGTGCAGGCCGACGTTGCGAAAGGTGCCGGTGCGTACGACCCGCTCGTTCGCGTGAAGGACCTTCCGTGCTGGCCGACTGCTCCCCTTGCGTCGCAACTCCGCGACCCGCACGGCATCGAGGGTCTGGATCTCGAATCGTTCTGGTCGCCGCGGCGCGACGCCGGCCGCTGCACGCTGTTGGCAGGCAGGGACTTCGATGCCGTTGTGTTCGGCATCTCCCTCGGGATGGTGCGCTACGTGTGCGCCGACCTGGTGGACCGCGCCCCCGCGTGGCGCGCGATGGTCGACAACCTCGGCACCGTGGCAACCCAGTCGCTCCAACTGTGGCTTCGTGCCGACGAGCGAACGCTCGGGTGGTCGGGCCCGGACGGTGTCACGCTGAGCGGGTTCGTCAAGCCGTTCGACACTTGGGCGTCGATGTCTCATCTCGCACCCATCGAGGACTGGCCGGACGCGGATCGTCCCCGGACCATCGCGTACTTCTGCAGCGCGTTGGCACCGACCGACGCCGCGACAACGCCCGACCACTCGCGCGAGGCCGAGTCGGTGCAAGCGCGCGCCCGCGCGTTTCTCGACCGCGACATCGCCGCGCTGTGGCCGGGCGCCGTCGACCGTGAAGGGTTCCGCTGGGAACTGCTGTGCGACGGCGCGCCGGCGACGAGAGGTATCGACGCGGGTGCGGAGCGCCTCGAGACCCAGTATTGGCGGGCCAACATCGACCCGTCGGACCTCTACGTGCAATCGCTCCCCGGTACCGATCAGTACCGGCTGCGGCCGGGCGCGAGCGGGTTCGAGAACCTGGCGATCGCCGGCGACTGGACCGACTGCGGGCTCAACGCGGGATGCGTCGAGGCCGCGACCCGCTCGGGTCGGCAGGCCGCCCGAGCAGTCGTCGAACAGATGAGCGGGCGGGCAAAGGTCGACACCGGTCATGAGTGACGACCGCGAGCGAGCCCGGCCACTGTTCGGCTTCGACCCCGACGACGCGGCACGACTGGTAGCGGAGGTGCAGGACCTCGGATTCAACGCGGCCCGGATGGTGGTCGATCGATTCGCCGAGATGTTCGACCACTACCGCGCCGATTCCGGGAGTGACACGACGACTGGAGGCGAACGGGGTCCGAAGGCGGAGCCCGGAGTGCATTTCTCTGTCGACGACGGTGCGTACCGCCGCCTGCAGTCCGACGCGCAGCGGGCGCTCGAGATGTATCTCGACGTGCTGCGCCGCTTCAGCGAGGTGAGCCTTCCCTTGTTCGACGGGGCACGGTCGTGGGGCGCACCGTCCGCGGAAGCCGAACGGCTCGTTCTTCCCGACGTGGCACGCGGCGGCCGGTCCAGCTCCAGGATGTGGCTCCGCAACACCACCGGTTCGGCGGCGACGAACCTACGACTGTGGACGCCCGGGCTGTTCACCCACACCGGTGACGCACTCGCGGCCGAGGCGGTGACGTTCAGTCCGAACACGATCCAACGGCTTGATCCGGCCGAGAGCGCGGAGATCCTCGCGGTCGTCAGCGTTGCGAACGACGCGGTCGTCGGCTCGTACCACGGGCACGTCCGCGTCGAAGGGCTTGCGGACACGGCGTTCCCGTTCATCGTGCGCGTTGTGCCGGAACCGAGCGCGCCATGATCGACGACACTGACGAGCCGTCGGCATCCCTGAACCGTTACGGAGGCATCATCGCGGTGGCCGCGCGCCGCCACCTGCGATCGGTGCCCGACGCCGAGTACCTCACCGCCCCGGTCGCCGACTATCCGGGCCGCACGGGAAAGGCGCTGCGTCCAAGTCTGTGCCTGGCCACGTGCGAAGCCTTCGGCGGGCACCTCGAGGACGCGATACCTACCGCCCTGGCCATCGAGCTACTCCACAACGCGTTCCTCGTGCACGACGACATCGAGGACGAGAGCTTGCTCCGGCGCGGCGAACCCACCCTGCATCGCCGCTACGGAACACCGCTCGCGCTGAATGCCGGCGACGCGTTGGCCCTTCACGCGGTCAGCGCACTGAGAGAGAACATCGAACGGCTCGGACCCCGGTTGGCCGACCGCGTGATGATGGAGTTCGATTTCATGAGCCATCAGACCGTCGCCGGGCAGGCACTCGAGCTCGGGTGGCGTCGGGACAACCGGATGGACTTGCAGCCCGACGACTACCTCGACCTCATCATGAAGAAGACCTGTTGGTACACAACTGTGCTGCCGTTGCGGGCCGGCGCCCTCGTCGGTTCGGGCGGGACCGTCGACCTCGAGCCGATGATCGACTTCGGATTTCATCTCGGTGCCGCTTTCCAGATCCGGGACGACATCCTCAACCTCGTCGGTGATCCCGATGTCTACGGCAAGGAGCAGTTCGGCGACCTGCGGGAAGGAAAGCGCACACTGATGCTGATCCACCTGCTCGCGGTGGCCGACGCATCCGACCGACGTTGGTTGGAGGCGTACCTCGCGCAGGCCGTTGGTGAGCGCCGGTCAGAAGATGCCGCGCGGCTCTTCGAGTTGATGGTCTCCTACGGAAGCATCGCTTTCTCGAGTGAATTCGCCGCAGGCGTGGCCCGGTCGGCCGAGGCGGCCATGGATGGTGCCTTCGCCGGACTACCCGACACACCCGGGCGCCGATTCGTCGAGCGCCTCGTGCCGTTCATGATCGAACGAGTGTCTTAGCTTGGTGGGCGCAACTCAGGTCTCGCCGAACGCGCCGGCTTCCCGTGCGGCGGCGACCCGGTCTTCGTCCCAGCCGAGGACGTCGCGCAGCACCTGCTCGGTGTGCTGGCCTACGGTCGGGGCCTTCGTCGGCATCGGCAGCGTCTCGCCGACGAACTTGATCGGCGTCGGCAGCATGTCGGCACCGACCTGGTCGGCCGGGAGCAGGTCGATGCGATCCCGGAACTGCGGATCGGCGTACAGCGTCTTGGGGGAGTTGGCCGGCGCGATCGGTGTGTTGTGCTCGAGGCCGAACGCGAGCCACTCCTGCGTCGTGCGGGTCGCGAATACCTCGCGCAGGATGACGCGCAGCTCCTTGTTGCCGCGCGCGTGGTCGCCGTACTGCGAACCGGGCCAACGCTCGAACAGGTCGGGCTGCCCGATACCCGCGCAGAAGTTCTTCCAGAACTCGCGCTCGGAGGCCATGAACAACACGTGGCCGTCGCGCGTCGCGTAGAACTGGTAGCGCACGCCCGCTTCCATACCGCCGGTGCCGGGCGCGCGGCGTTCGAAGTTGTCGGCTTCGTTCCCGGTGACCTCCGATTCGGGTCGCTCGTACGCGCGCCACGTCTCGCTTCGCAGCCAGTCGATCGCGGCGGCCGCGTCGGACTGCGCGATCTCGAGCTGACAGCCTTCGCCCGACTCGCGCGCTCGGAGGACGCCGGCGAGCAGGCCCAGGGCGCCGAAGACGGGTCCGGCATTGATGCCGATCGACACGTGCTCGGGCATGAACGCGAAGCCTTCGTCGTCGATCTCCGGCTGCACGATGCCGGCCCACGTGTCGTACGCGATGCCGTGGCTCGGCATGTCTCGGTACGGGCCGGTCATGCCGTAACCGGAGATGGTGCAGAAGACGATGCGCGGATTCACCGCGCGCAGTCGTTCGAAGCCGAGCCCGCGCCGTTCGAGGCCGCCCGGCCGCATTGCCTCGACCACGGCGTCGGCGTCGCGCACGAGCTCGAGGAAGGTGTCCCGTCCCGCTTCGGTGCGCAGGTCGAGCACGATGCTCCGCTTGCCGCGGCTGATGTGCAGGAAGAGGAGCGAGACGCCTTCGACGATGGGCCACGTCATCCGGCGCCCGTAGTCACCCTGAGGCGGCTCGACCTTGATCACGTCGGCGCCGAGGTCTGCGAGGTGCGTGGTGAGGTTGCCGGGCCCGAGCATCGAGACTTCGACGATGCGCAGGCCTGCGAGCGGAGCGGGTCGTTCGGCGGTCACGGGGCCGCAAGCTACCCGCCGCTCACCGCCGTGCTCACCGTCACGACCTTCCGCGGGCGCGACGCCGACCCGCGGCTCAGCTCTCGGGGTGCAGCAAGCGCAGTTGATTGTCGGCCGTGTAGGTCATGCCTCGCTCGATCGCGTCGGAATGACCGCGCAGGTGGGCGTCGGCGAGCGCGACCAACGGCGCGCCGGCGAACGATGCCGGCATCGGTGCGCACGCGTCGAGGTTCGCGGTGACGACCTGCAGCCGGGTCAGCGACTCCAGCGCCGAGTCGACCGCCCCGCGGGCGTCGTTGCCGTCGACCCGCACGAGTTCCTCGATCTCGCCGCGGAGTCGAGCGATCTCGTGCCGGGCGCCGCGTTCGGCCGCCTGGATCTTCGACTCGTGCAGCTTCGGGTCATTCGGCGCGTTCGGGTCATTTGGCTCGGACCACGTGGGATGTGGGCGGAGCCACGATTGCGCGCTCGGCATGGACTGCATTGTGAACCCCCTCGTCGGCCTTATCGGCGAAAGCCTTGGGCTTCCTGAGGTTGGCGGCCCGAACCGGGGGCCGGTCGCCGAGCTCGGACCGAGCTCGGACCGAGCTCAGGACGTGCCGTTGTTGGCGCTCGATATGGCTCCGATGACGAGGAGCGCGATCCACAACGCGACGGCCAGGAAACCGAGAATGATGCCCGCCAATGCCAGGCCGTCACCGCCCTGGCGGCCCTGGGCGGCACGGATCTGAGAGCGGGCCACGAAGCCGAGGACGATGGCGACGATCGAGCCGGCCCCGCACGGGATCCAGCCCACCACGCCCAACACGAGCGACGCGATCGCGAGCCCGTTGGTCGAGGGCGGCTGGTATCCGGAGGGCGGGTACGGCGCGGGATATTGGCCGTACGGACCGGCGCCGGGCGGTGGGTAGGCGCCGGGGGGACCGTACGCGGCGGGGGGAGCGAACGGGTTCGGCGGAGGTGACTCGAACGGGTTCGGCGGAGCCGAGACGAACGGGTTTGGCGGAGCCGAGGCGAACGGGGGCGCTCCCGCGGGCGGGGGCGGTGCGATGGACGGCGGAGGTGTCGAGCCGGGCGCTCCCCACTCGCTCGCGGGCGGCGGCGCGCCCCACGTGCCCGGGGGAGGGGCTGCGTCGGGCGGCGCGGAACCGGGGGGAGGACCGGCCGCGGGCTGCGCCGGCGCAACCGAGAGGTCGACGCCGCAACGAACGCAGAACCGATTGTTCGGGCTGTTGTCGTAGCCGCAGTTGGGACACAGCATCGCGACCAGCCTAGGGCCGTCCAGGAACCGGCGGTTCGGTCGATCTCGTGGGTCACCGCGTACGCTCCAGCCCGGATGCGATGGCGTCGCAGAATGACCGGTATCGGCTGCGCGGCGGGCGCACTCGCGCTCGCCGGCTGCGCGACGCCCGGCTACAACGCGAGCAGGCTCCAGTCGCAGCTCGTGCGCGCGGGCACGACGGTCGAGGAGGCACGTTGTGTCACCAACGGGCTGACCGACACCTTCGACGAGAACCAGCTCGGATCGCACTCAGCCCCCACCTCGACCGAGCTCGCGAAGACCCGCGCCATCCTGGCGACCTGCAAGGTCAAGCTCCCGCTGCAGCCGCCGCGCTGAGCTCGCTCATCGTGTACAGCGCGAAGAGGTCCAGGTCGTCGGCGGCGAGCTTCTCGCGACCACCCGATTCGCGGTCGATCACACAGATAACCGGGCCGAGCCGCGCGCCGCGGGCGCGGAGCTCCGAAGCCGCGTCGAGGATTGCACCTCCGGAGGTGACGACGTCTTCCACGATGCACAGGCGTCGCCCGTCGATCTCGGAGCCCTCCGCGAGCTGGCAGGTGCCGTAGGTCTTCGCCTGCTTACGGACGTAAACCGCGGGCAGCCGCGTCGCTTGGGAGATCATCGTCGCGAGGGGAACTCCCCCGAGCTCGAGCCCGGCCAAGGCGTCCATCCCGTACGGCACGAGCGCAGCGGACGCGGCCGCGATGTCGGCCAGGAGCTGTGGGTCGGACTCGAAGCGGTACTTGTCGAAGTACTCGTGACTTACCACGCCCGACCGGAGGGTGAACGTACCGGTGAGGTGCGCGGCGGTGTAGATGCGGCGGGCGAGGTCGGTGCGGTCCACGCGCCCGAAGGTACATCGACCGCAGCGAACGAATCGTCCCGTTGACCCGACGGGCTCTCGCCACCTACCTTTCACTCTGCGGAAGGGGAAACACCGCGCCGGCCTGCGACCGATGCCATGCATCGCGCCGCCGGCTCGGAAGCAGAGGCACTGGGATGACGGGGCCGGGGGGAACCGTCATCCCGGAGCCTTGGCCCGGCTCTTCCTGGCCAGTGCCCGCAACGCGCGTATTTCGTCGGGCGCCATGTTCTCGTCGAAGCACTTGAGCTCGGCCATCTCCGCGACCCGCCCGTAGAACACCGGTCCGAGGTAACGCTTGGCGAAGAACCGGCGCAGCACCGGAGTGCGCACCGCGTTCAAGGTCGACGCGACCGGCCGGGGCAACGGGATGTGACCGCAGGCGATCAGCGCGTACGTCACCGCCACGTCGGCCATCGGGTCGCCGCGTCGGGCGTTCGGCCAATCGATCACGACCGGACCTTTGGGCGACATGATCACGTTGAGCGGGTGCAGATCGAGGTGCAGCAAGCGGTCGCCGCCGTCGGGCATTGCTGCGAGCCACTCGGGTCCGGGGATCCGATGCAGCCGATCGTGCAGGTCGGCGAGCAGCCGGAGGTGGTCGCCGAGCTTCCAGGGCGGCCGCACCATCGCATCCATCATGATCGGGCCGTCGATGCGCTCCATCACGATCTCCGTGCCGTCGGCGCGTACCTCTTCGATGCGGGGCACCGGATAGCCGTGCTCGGCGACGTAGCGCATCGTGCGCGCCTCGTGCGCGATGGAACGGCCGTCGCGCGTCTTGCGGAGCACCAGGCCGGGCCCGAACTCGAAGATGTCGCCGTCGCGTCCGCTCGCGAGCAGCTTCATCAGACGATGCGGCTCGTCTTGTCGCCCCAGTATCGATCGCGCAACAGCCGCTTGTAGAGCTTGCCGGTCTGCTCGCGGGGCAGCTCGCGGTCGAAGTCGACTGCTTGCGGGCACTTGTAGTGAGAGAGGTGGCCGCGGCAGTACGCGACGAGCTCCTGCTCGAGCGCGGGACCGGCTTCGTCCCAGTCGGTCGGTTGCACGACCGCGTGCACGCGCTCGCCCATCTCGGGATCGGGGATACCGAACACCGCGACGTCGTAGACCTTCGGATGGTCGATGAGCAGGTTCTCGGCTTCCTGCGGATAGATGTTCACCCCGCCCGACACGATCATGAACGTGCGCCGGTCGGTGAGGAAGAGATAGCCGTCGGCGTCGAGATACCCCATGTCGCCGACGGTCGACCAGCCCGTGTCGTTGAACGAGTCGCGCGTCTTCGCCTCGTCCTTGTGGTATTCGAAGCCGGGGCGATTTGGCGGCGGCTCGAACCAGACGGTGCCGACCTCGTTTACGGGCTGCTCGCTGCCCGACTCGTCGAGGATGTGGATGGGGCCCAGCATCGAGCGACCGACGGAGCCCGGATGGGCGAGCCAGTCGGGCGAGTTGATGTACGTCGCGCCGGTGCCCTCGGTCGCGGCGTAGTACTCGTCGATGATCGGGCCCCACCAATCGATCATCTTGCGCTTGGTCTCGACCGAGCTCGGTGCGGCCGCGTGCAGGACGACCTGCAGTGACGACAGGTCGTGTCGGGACCTCGCCGCGTCGGGAAGCTTCAGCATGCGCACGAACATCGTCGGGACGAACTGCGCGTGCGTGACGTGATACTTCTCGATCAGGGCGAGCGACTGCTCGGGGTCGAAGTGCTCCATCACGATCACGGTCCCGCCCAACCGCATCGTGCTCATGGAGTAGAAGAGCGGCGCCGAGTGATACAGCGGCGCGGGCGAGAGGTAGACGGCGTCGCCGTCCATTCGCCACACCGTCGTCATCATCCCCATCTCGACCGGCTGGTCGCCCACGCGCTGGCGCGTGATCTTGTACTTCACACCTTTCGGCCGCCCGGTGGTGCCCGACGAATAGAGCATCCGCGTACCCTCGAGCTCCTCGTCGATCGCAACCGCCGGATACCGATCGCGCGCGTGGTCGTACGACTCGTATCCCCCCACGACGTTGTCCGGGTCGCCGACCATCAAGCGGACCCTCACGTTCGGCATCTTGTCTACGAGCTCCGCCGCGACGTCCCGCAGCGAGTCACTGACGACGAGCACCTCCGCGTCACAGTCGTCGAGGATGTATGCCACCTCGTCCGCGTTGAAGTGAGTGTTGATGCACGTGAAGAACAGTCCCGACCGCTGCGCGGCCCAGCAAGGCTCGAAGAACTCGGCCCGGTTCTCCATGAGCACCGCGATGTGATCGCCGAACCGCAGCCCCGCGTCGAAGAGAAGCTGTGCGAACTGATTGGACCGATCATTGAGCTCGGCGTAGGTGACGACCTGTCCGGTCCCTGCCATCACGTACGCAGGATGGGCCGGCCGTTCGAGAGCGTGCTTACCGGGCCACATGAGGGTCAGAAGGAGAGGTGGAGGGCGGCGTGCGCACGGAGGTGAGTTGGAACCCGATCCGCAGTGCGTGCGTCGCCCTCCACCGTCCCACCGGACAGCTCAGAAGGAGGTGATGACCGAGCGGATGACCTCGCCCGCTTCCATCGCGCGGAACGCCTCGTTCACCTCGTCGAGCTTGATCGTGCGCGACACCAGCGCTTCGGTGTCGAGACGACCTGTCTCGATCAGGTCGGCATAGCGCTGGAAGTCGCGGCGAACCTGGCCCGAACCGTACTTGCAGCCCTTGAGCGTCTTCTCGTTGAAGAAGAGGTCGAAGGTCGACAGCGTGACCGTGGCCTCGGCACGCGTCATGCCGACCATCACCGCGGTGCCCCCCTTGCGGATCATGTTGAACGCCTGCAGCGTGGTCTCGGGAAGACCGATGACCTCGAACGCGTAGTCGACGCCGCGGCCGCTGGTCAGTTGCTGGACCTGCGCGACCGGGTCGCCCTGGTTGGGGTCGACGAAATCGGTCGCGCCGGCTTGCTCGGCCGTCTTGCGCTTCATCTCGACGGGGTCGACCGCGATGATCCGCGACGCGCCGGCGATCCGCGCGCCCTGGATGACGGCCTGGCCGACACCGCCGCAGCCGATGACCGCGACAGTCGCGCCCGGGTGCACCTGCGCGGTGTTGAGCGCGGCGCCGACGCCGGTGGTGACACCGCAGCCGATCAGCGCCAGCTGGTCGTCGGTGACACTCGTTTCGATCTTGACGATCGACGACTGGTCGCAGGTCATCGCCTCCGCGAACGTGCCCAGGCCGGTCATCGTCGTGTAATCGGTGCCGTCGGCGCGCTTGCCGCGCTGCTTCATCATGATCTCGAACTCGGTGTCGCAGAGGTGCGACTGGTCGTGCAGGCAGAACCAGCAGATGCCACAGGCCGGGATGAACGACGCGACGATGCGGTCGCCCTTCTTGAGGCCGGTGACGTCCTTGCCGACTTCGGCGATCGTGCCCGCGCCCTCGTGGCCGAGGACCGTGCCGGGCAGGATCCCGACGTAGCCGTTCTTGAGCGACAGGTCGGAGTGGCAGACGCCGCTGGCGCCGAGCTCGACCACGACGTCGCGTGGCCCGGGGGGCGCGGGATCGATGTTCTCGATCGAGAGCGGCCCTCCGGTTTCGGTGAACACTGCAGCCCGCATGGGCTTCCTCCTTGACCTGCGTACGTGCGCTCGACCTGGGATGACGTCGCCAAGCTAGCGCCCCGTGTGCGTTCGGCGCCCCTTGCCCCTCGCCGCGATCGGGGCTTCGCCCGGTCGGTCGCGGTTCTCGCTCGCAGGTCCAATTGGCGCGGGCAATTAGCGCGGGTGCGAATTCGGTCGTCGTTTAGCATTCGGCGGTGCAGGTTGCGTATTTCGGTCCCGCCGGGACGTTCACCGAGGAGGCGCTGCTCACGCAGCCCGACCTCGCCGCAGGTGACCGCCAGCCGTTCGCCGCCGTCCCCGAAGTGATCGCCGCGGTCGAGCGCGGCGACGCCGACGGCGGGGTCGTTCCGATCGAGAACATGATCGAAGGGTCGGTCTCGGTCACCCTCGACACGCTCGCCTTCGACAGCGATCTGTTGATCCAGCGCGAGATCGACCTCCCGGTGTCGCTGAACCTTTGCGTGCGCCCGGGTGTCGCGCTCGGCGACGTTCGTACTGTCGTCTCGTTCCCGCACGCGCTCGCGCAGTGTCGAGGTTGGCTCGCCAAGAAGCTGCCCGGCGTGGAGGCGCGGGCGTCGCACTCGACGTCCGACGCGGCACGCGAGGTGTCGAGATCGAAGCGAACCGACATCGCGGCAATCTGCAACTCGCTCGCGGCCGATCTCTACGGTCTGAAGGTGCTCGCGCGTGAGGTCGAAGACCATCCCGAGAACCAGACCCGCTTCGTGCTGGTGGGCCGGGGCGTCCCCGCGCCGACCGGTCACGACAAGACGTCGATCGTCTGCTTCCAGCGCGAGGACCAACCCGGCTCGCTGCTCTCGATCCTGCAGGAGTTCGCGGCGCGTGCGATCAACCTGACGAAACTGGAGTCACGTCCGACGAAGCGCGGCCTGGGCGACTATTGCTTCTTCGTCGACTGCGAAGGCCATGTCTCCGACGAGGTCGTCGCCGACGCGTTGCGGAACCTCGTGGCGAAGCAGGCGGAGGTCAAATTTCTCGGCTCCTATCCGGTCGGCGGGCCGGCCGCGGTAGGCGTTGCGCGCCGGCGCGCCGCGGGCCGGGCGTGGAAGAACGCGGCGGCCTGGGTCGAGTCGCTGCGGGAGCAGATCCGGGACACCGAGTGATCGACCTGAAGCGGCTGCGCGAGGAGCCGGAGTACCGCCGCGGTATCGAGCGCAAGCGCCTGCGCGAGGGCTTGATCGACGAGGTGCTCGAGGCCGAGGCCGCGCACCGATTGCTCGTCCAGGAGGTCGAGTCCCTGCGCGCCCGCCACAACGTGGCCAGCAAGGAGATCGGCAAAGCCGCGCCCGGCGAGCGGGCCGAGAAGATCGAGACCGCGGGTCGGCACAAGGACGAGCTGAGCGCGCGCGAGAAGGAGCTCCAGGCAACGGCCGCGCACCTGCGTGAGCTCGGGCTGCAGGTTCCGAACCCGGCAGACGAGTCGTCACCCGACGGCGGTGAGGACGACGGCGAAGTGGTGCGGGTGGTCGGCGAGACGCCGGCCCCGCCGCGGCTGGACCACGCCGCCTTCTCGGAGACGATGGGCTTCGTCGACACGCCTCACGCCGCGGAGGCAAGCGGCTCGCGCTTCGCGTACATCATGCGTGAGGGCGCGCTGCTCGAGCTCGCGCTCGTCAACTACGCGATGAGCACGATCGTGCGCCACGGCTTCGTGCCGGTGATCACGCCCACGCTGGTGCGAGAGCGCACGATGGAAGAGGCCGGCTTCTTCCCCACCGATCGCGCCCAGGTGTACGACGTGGACGACGGCGAGCTCTTCCTGCTCGGCACGAGCGAGGTCGCGTTGTCGGCACTCCATCGCGCCGAGACGTTTACTCCCGAACAGCTCCCCGCACGTTACGGAGGGTTCTCGACGTGCTTTCGGCGCGAGGCGGGCACCTACGGCAAAGACACGCGAGGAATCTTCCGCGTGCACCAGTTCGACAAGGTCGAGATGTTCTCCTTCTGCGCGCCCGAGAGCAGTGTCGACGAGCACGAGCAGATCCTGGCCATCGAAGAGGAGGTCGTGCGCGGGCTCGGCCTGCCCTACCGCGTCGTGAACATCGCGGCGGCCGACCTCGGCCCCGCCGCGGCCAAGAAGTTCGACATCGAGGCCTGGCTACCGTCCGAGGGCGCGTACCGCGAGATCACGTCGTGTTCGAACTACACCGACTACTCGGCGCGCCGACTCGGAACGCGGGTGAAGCATGCGCGCGGCAGCGGGCTCGTGCACACCCTGAACGGCACGGCGGTCGCCGTCAGTCGCATGCTGGTATTTCTCTTCGAGCATTATCAGCAGCCCGACGGCAGCTTCGAAGTCCCCGAGGCGCTGCGGCCGTATACCGGCTTCACCGCCGTCGCCGCGCCCGCGTAACGCCGGTAGCCTCGACACCGGAGGGATGCCGGAGCGGCCGAACGGGGCGGTCTTGAAAACCGTTGTGCGCAAGCACCCTGGGTTCGAATCCCAGTCCCTCCGCGGCAACCGTCGGCTCTGTCTGGCCGATCCCAACCTCGGCAGCGACGAGCAGCTCTCGGACTGAATACCCCTGAACAGGTGCGCCCGAACGGCGGCGCGAGCAAGCTTGCTCTGTGGAGGAGTCTCTGTTCGACGACGTCGGCGACATCCTCCGCGGCATGGTCCCCCTCGAGCTCGGGGCATGCCGCTACCGGGCGCATCGTTACGGGATCAAGGTGTGGTTCGGTCCCGAGAAGCCAATCCGCGAGCACTACGAGGCACAGGTGATCGGCGCGCAGGAAGTGGAAGGGGCGTCGGTACTCGCGCTCGAGGTGGGTTTCCACGCCGAGCATCCGAAGGCGGCCGAGAACGACTCGGTGATTGGGCACCTCCTCGCGCGCGAGCGCGCCTGGCGACGCGTTCTCGGCGGCGAGGCCGAAGTTGGCGCGTTCCTTGGCCGCCAGGATGCCTGGCGGCGAGTGTCGGAGATCTGGCTCGATCCCGACCTCGGTGCGCCGGATCTCGGACTCGAGGTCGCGCTCCGACTCGTCGACTACGTGACTGCTCTCGAACCCGTGCGACGCGGTCGCGGGGAATAGATCACCTCGACCGTTCCGCAGGTGGCGCGGACGTGGTCGCCGGTCGGCGATCCCGCGTAGCGTGGTTGACACCCGGTTCTGGGCGAGCGCCGAAGGCGATCGGAAAGCGACGTCGACGGCGCTGCGGATAGCGTCGGGTTGAGGTTTCGTGATGGAGACGACCGGCGGGCGATTGTGCGGGAATTGCGGCTCGCGCGTGCCTTCGACCACGGCCAAGTTCTGTGGGGAGTGTGGGGCGCCGATCGCGACGGTCGGCCGCGCGCCACGCCAGGTGGTCGACGACATCCTCGCCGATCCTGAGAGCGCAGGTGAGCGGAAGTTCGTCACGGTGCTCTTCGCGGACATCAAGAGCTCCACCGAGTTGGCATCCGTCCTCGACCCCGAGGACTGGTTCTTGGTCCTGGAGCGCTTCCACGCCGCCGCGAGCAGCTCGATCCACTCCTTCGACGGCGTCGTCGCCGCCTACGCAGGCGACGGGATGATGGCGTTGTTCGGCGCGCCGATGGCGCACGAGAACCACGCGGAGCAGGCGTGTTGGGCCGCGCTCCGCCTGACCGAGCAGGTCCGTGCGATCGCGGCTCAGGTCGCGTCCACCGTGGGAACGAGTCTCGGGGTCCGGATCGGGCTCAACTCGGGTGAGGTCGTGGTCGGGCGCATCGGCGCCGAGCCGCGCATCGACTACACCGCGCAGGGACTGGTGGTGCACATCGCGGCCCGAATGGAGCAGATCGCCGAAGTCGGCGAGATCTTCCTCGCGCCGAGCACCGCGACCTTGGTCGCGGCGCGCTTCGAGCTGGCCCGCGTCGGGACGCGCGCGGTGAAGGGGATCGTCGAGCCGATCGAGGTGCACCGGCTCGTCGGTCCGATCGACCCGACTCGTGCCGCGCAAGCGCGGCTGGGAGCGCATGCCGCCGAGTTCGTCGGCCGCGATCGCGAGCTCGCAAAGCTCCGGATCGCGCTGGACGATACGCGCGCGGGTCGGGTTCGGGTCGTTGGCATACAGGCGCCCGCCGGTCACGGCAAGACCCGGCTCGTGAGCGAGTGCCTCGCCGAGGCGCGTGCGCGAGGAGACGACGTCGTTACCGTTGTCGGCGACGTCGTGAGGGTCCCGGGCCCGATGTGGACCGTGGCGGCGCTTGCCCGCGCTCTGCTCGACGTCGCTCCCGACGCGGATGAGGAGGCGATCCTCGCGGCGCTCGCAGCTCTCGCTCCCCAACTCCATGCTTCGGCGGCAACCGTGCTGAACCTGCTCGCGCCGAGCGCGGGGTCCGGAACAATCGACCCCGAGGTCGCCCGACGCCAGATCTACGAGGTGCTCCGCGCGCTCGTGCGCGGACGCGCCGCGGCCGCAACCGGCGGGCTCGCGATCGCCATCGACGACGTGCATGCGATCGACCGCGCCTCGCATCTCACCCTCGCGGCCCTGCTCACGGAGCCGATGGACGCGCCCGTGCTCCTCGTGCTCACGAGTCGCCCGACCGGTGTTCTCCAGGAGATCCTCCCGTCCGACGGAGTTCTCATCGACCTCGAGGCTCTGGACCTCGACGAGACCCGCCAACTCGTTGAGCGATGGCTCCGCGATCGCGACGAGGCGCTCGAGGTCGCGCGTCTCCTCCACGAGCGCACCGGCGGCAATCCGTTCTTCGTCGAGGAGACGCTGCGGTCGCTCGTGGAATCGGGGCAGCTCGTCGGGCCGCGTGGGACGCGGCGGCTGAGCGCGCAACTCGGCGAGCTCACGATCCCCGCCCGCGTGCAGACCGTGATCGCATCGCGCATCGACCGGGTCGATCGCGGCGAGCGCGACCTCCTGTACGCCGCGGCCGTGATCGGCGTCGAGTTCGATCACGCCACGCTTGTGGCGGTCTCCGGACTCGAGCCGGCCGAAACGACCCGTCTCCTCGACGGCCTGGTCGCCGCGGATCTCGTGCGCGCCGTCGGCGGCAACGTGTTCGCGTTCAGACACCGGATCACCCAAGACGTCGCGTACGAGACGCAGCTGCGCGATCAACGCCGGCGCTGTCATGCCGCCGTCGCGGTCGCGCTCGAGAAGCAATCCGGTTCCGATCGCCGCGCCGCACTTGTAGCCGACCACTACGAGCGGGCCGGTGACGATGCCGCCGCCGCGACCTGGTACAGCCGGGGAGGCGCGTTGGCGGCCCGAACCGATCCGGCGGAATCTCTTCGCCTGTGGCAGAAGGTCCGCGCGCTGACGGTCCCTAGGGACGCGGAGTCGGTGGCTGCCGCGCTCCTCTGCCGCGCCGAGATCCTCACGCAGAGCCCCCGCTGCGGGATGGACCCGGCCGAGGTGCTCACGGTCATCGGCGAGGCCAGAGCCCTTGCGACCGACGACGACCATCGGCCTTTGCTGGCCTTCGTGTTGTTGCGTGGGTGGTACGCCCTCAGCGGCGCCGGCCTTTCTGCGGAAGCCCGAGCGATCTCGAAGGAAGCGGTGTCGATCGCCGACACCACCGGGATCGGTATGCTCTCCGTCGGCGCACGCGTCGCCGACCTATCGAACTTCAACGCCGCCGGATCCGTGGCGCAGGGCCTGGCCGAATGCGACGAAGCGGAGGCGGTCCTCGTCGCAGCCGGGCTCGACGCTCCCGACAGCCAACTCCGAAGTCGCGTCGACTTCTGCCGGGGAAGTCTGATGGTCAGAACGGGTCGCGTAGATGCCGCGATCGTGGTGCTCGAGTCCGCGCTGGCGGGAGCCGATGTTTGCGACGATCCGCAGTGGCAGGTTGTGTGCCGCGTCGGTTTGGTCGTCGCGTTGGTCGCCTGCCGCGATGCGGTGGAGGCTCGACGCGTCGCCGACGAGGCCGTCACGATCGCGCGTGATGTCTGCGGGGTCGGCGAGCTCGGGATGGCCATACGCGCGAGCGGTCTTGCGGCACTCGCCGCCGGCGATGGCGTAGCCGCGATCGCGGCTCTCGAGGAGTCGCTGGCGACCGCCCGGTCCGCACCGTCGCTCACCGTCGAGGAGGCGACTCTCGCCGCGCTCGCCGACGCCTACCTCCTCGCGGGCAACGCTTCGCAGGCGAAGGCACTGGCGCAGGAGGCCCTCGCGACCGCGACGAGCCGAGGCAACGATAACTACGAGTTGATCGCCTTGTTGGCCCTTGCCCGCGCCCTGGTCGCCGATCCCGACGCTGATCGGGCGGGGATCGAAGCGATCGCGAGTCGGTGCGACCACCTCATCACGATCAACGACATGAGCGGGTACCGCGCCGATCTCGAGTCGCTCACGGCGTACCTGGCTCGCACCAACGCGAGCGACGCCGTCTCGTGACCGTCCCCTTTTGGTACCGGATCCACGCGATGGTGACGATTCCGTTCGCGCTGCCGATGGTGCTCGTGTCACGGTGGTCATCGAGCTCATCACCAAGGGCGACGTCTCGGCGCTCGCGATCGACCTCGCCCGGCTGGTCGGGGCCGCGTACCTGCTCATCACGTTCCTCACCTGGGTGGCCGCGAGTGATCTGCGTCACCGTGCGCAGGTGATCTTGGCGCGGGTGTTCTGCGTCTACGAGTCGATCGGTGTGCTCGTCGGGCTCACGATCCACTTCGACGCCAACGGCGACCTCGGCCGGTGGATCGCCGTCGGGTTCTTCGGGGTGTTCGCCCTCGGCTACTTCTGGTTCGGCTTCGTCGAGGGTCGCTCAGAGCCCGCGACTGGGTGTTGCGGCCGCCCGCCGAGCGCCTCCCACTTGGCACGTCGCACGATACGCGTCATTTCCGGTCGCGTCGCCGGAGAGCACCACGCCGGGATGGACGTCCGATTCATGACGCACGAGGCCATGGCACGACGCACCCCGCCCGGGGGCAGAAAAGGCGGGGTGGTCGGGTGAGATTGATCGTCCCGCCGCCGCCGAACGGGGAGATTCCTTCTCAACTTGGGGGGTTGGGGCTGGAGTCTCGCGTTCAGCGGCAGGCAGGACTCGGTGACCGTAATACATATTTGCGACATTGGGAAAGTTTCATCCGGAACCCGGACATCGCGTAAGGCGACGCGCGCCGGGCGGGCGCAATAGGCAGTTCGCAGTTCGCACGGTCGGCGTACGCCCGATCAGTGGCTGGAAACGTTGCGACCGCCGTACCGCGCGGTTGCGTACCGCAGGCGTTCAGTGCCCAGACCGGCCGCGGCGCCGAGGGCCAGGAGCACCGCGAGGAGGCCCGGGAAGCTGCCGGGGAAACTGCGACCGCCGTCCAACCCTCGCGCCGGATCGTCGGGGATCGGCGACGCGGGCGAAGACGCCGACTCGATCACCAGCACGGGGACGGGAGGCGATGGCGACGCCCGGAGCTTCGGCGAACGCGATGCGGAGCACCCCGGGCTCCAGACGCCGGGCGATTCGACGCAGCTCGCGAACGACGTACTCGAGATCACTCCGGCGGTGCTTCGTACGGCCGTCGGAGTGAACGTGGTTGCACGATCGACGATCCGAGATTCGGGCTGCGAAGCCGTCACGCCAGGGGTCGAGGTCGGGACACTCCCGGGAGGCGAGACCATGACCGGCGAAGTGGATGAGGCCGGCGCGGCCGGGTCGTTGGGTGCGACGACCGGAGCCAGGACGGGTGCGATCGTGTCGACCACAGGGGCGACGACCGGTGTGATGGTGTCGACCAGAGGTGCGACGGGTGCGACGACCGGGGTGAGGCCAGGTGCGATCGTGTCGACCACGGGTGCGACGACCGGTGCGATCGTGTCGACCACCGGTGCGACGACGGGTGCAATCGGTGCGACGACGGGAGTGACGGCGGGGGCGATCGGTGCGAGGACCGGCGCGACCGCGTCTGTCACCGGTGCGACGACGGGTGCGATCGGGTCGACGGCGGGTGCCACGGCTGCGGTGACCGGACTCACGACAGGCGCAACAGCATTCGTCGCCGACGTCGCGACCTGACCAACTGTGCTCACCACCGGCGCCAGCGCGTCCTCGAGCGGCGCGGTCGCGCCGGTGACGAGCGCGGGGGTCGTGACGAGCGCCGGTGCGGGAGCGACGACCGGCGATGCGGCGTCGGTCACGGGCGCGACGAGATTCGGGTCGGGAGCGACAACGGACTCCACCGTCGGCGAGAGCGCGAGTGCGCCGCCGTGACCCGGGTGCCCCGTCGAAAGAACGAGTGCGAAACCAATGCCACCGACCAAGACGCACAGGATTCGTACGGCTGATCTCACCCGAGCCCCCAGACCCCCCAAGACACCAGTAGGCATACCCAACGAGTCGGGGAGGAACTACCAGCCGGCGCAAAGTTCGGCGAAGTGGCTGGTCAGGGCCGCGCACCATGCCCGACCAGATCTCCGGCGGCTTCCGGTCGTCAAGCCCGTGCGGGGAGTCGTCGCTGGTTCACTAGGGTCCGGCCGTGCGTCAGTGGACGAGCTCGGGCGTGGCGCGCGGCGGCACCTGATGGAGCGATTGGCAGTCGGCATCGTCGGTGCGGGTGGCGTAGGGGTCGCGACGGCGTCCGCGCTGATCATGCGCGGGCTGGCGGGCCGCGTCACCGTCTACAGCCGGGACGGCGACGCCGCGCACGGGCTCGCGCTCGACTTCATGCACGGCCGACCGCTGCTCTCGCGGATCGAGGTGCGCGGCCGGGGCCTCGACGAGATCGAGCGCGAGGACATCCTCGTCATCACCGCCGGCCACCACACGACGCCGGGAGTGAGCCGGCTCGACATGCTGCAGCAGAACGTCGTCGTGATGGACTCGGTGGCCAGCGCGGTAGAGGCGGGTGAGCTGCCGCGGGTGGCGCTCGTCGTGACCAACCCGCTCGACGTGATGACTGAGTACCTCACCCGCCGGTGGAGCGATCGCCCGGTGGCGGTGATGGGATCCGGGACCGCTCTGGAGACGCTCCGCCTCACCGATCGCATCGCCCGTGAGTGCGGCGTCCACCCCCGGAGCGTGCACGCCTGGGTGGTCGGTGAGCACGGCGATTCCTGCGTGTTCCTCCTCGACTCCGCGGTCGTCGGGACCCTGCCGCTCGTGGAGTTCGCCGCCCAGCGCGGCATCGAGCTCACGCCCGACCGCCTCGCGGGCATCGAAAACGACGTCCGGAGCGCGGCCTATGAGGTCCGCGACCTGAAGGGCTCCGCCGTCCAGGGCATCGGACTCACTGTGAGCGGGCTCGTGCACGCACTCGTGCACGAGGTCGGCGCGCTCATTCCCGTGTCGGTCCGCGTCGGCGACGGGGTGTGCGCCAGCCTGCCCTGCGTGCTCGGGCCGGACGGCGCGAGTGCGCCGCTCTGGCCGCAGATGACTCGGCTCGAACGCGACGGATGGGATCGCTCGCTGGGCGTGCTCGCCACCGCGAACGCGTCCTTGCCGATCTGATTCGAGAGCGCTGATCTGATCAGAGAGCGCCGATCCGAACGTTCAGCCCGCGTCGAGCTCGAGCCGGGCCGCGATCGTCGCGCCGATCTCGAGCGACGCGGTCGCGGCGGGGGACGGCGCGTTCAGCACGTGCACGGCGCGCCCGACCGAGTGGATCGCGAAGTCGTCGACGAGCTCGCCCGTCGACGCGATCGCCTGGGCGCGCACACCGGAGGGCGCGGCGACGAGATCACTCCGCTCGATCTCCGGCAGCAGGCGCCGCACGGCCGCGGTGAAGCGGCGCCGGCTCAGTGACCGGGCCATCTCGTCGACCCCGAAGCGCCAGTTGCGAGCGGCGAACCGGCGGAAGCCCGGGAACCGGAACGTGTCGACGAGGTGCCGGGCGTCGACGCGGCGCCATTGGTAACCCTCACGTGCGAATGCGAGAACGGCGTTCGGCCCGACGTGGACCGAGCCGTCGATCCCGCGCGTCAGGTGGACACCGAGGAATGGGAACCGGGAGTCGGGCACGGGATATACGAGGCCCCGGACGAGGTGGGCGCGGGCCGGGGCGAGCTCTCGGTACTCCCCCCGGAAGGCGATGACGCGCATCCCCGCGGCCCCGTTCGGGCCGCTCAGCGCCTTGGCGACCTCGTCGGCGTGGAGACCGGCGCACGTCACGACGCGCTTGGCCTCGATCGGCCCCTTGGTTGTTTCCACGATCAGGCCCGACCGGGCGTCGACGCCCGACGTCACGGCACAACGGAGGCGAATGGTCGCGCCGGCCTCCTCGATCTCGGCCGCCAGGACGCGACACACCTGTGCGTAATCGACGATCCCGGTGTCGAGTACGTGCAGCGCGGCGATCCCGGCGACGTGCGGTTCGGTCTCGCGCAGCTCCTGGGAGCCGATCGTCACGGCCCGCACGCCGTTCGCGAGGCAGCGTCGCTCCAGCTCGGCCAGGCGGTGCCGTTCGCCGTCGTCGAGCGCGACCACGAGCTTGCCGCACACCTCGTGGTCGATGCCGTGCGCTCGGCAGTACTCCACCATCGAGGTGCGTCCCGCCCGGCACAGCCGCGCCTTCTCGGATCCCGGCTGGTAATAGACGCCGGCGTGGATCACACCCGAGTTTCGACCGCTCTGGTGCGCGGCGACGGCCGGTTCCTTCTCCACCACGACGACGGAGCGGTCGGGATGCGCGCGCACGGCCGCACGCGCGGTCGCGAGTCCGACGATCCCGGCGCCCACGACGAGCAGGTCGGCACGGTCCATTGCGGCCGCACCCTATTGCCGGGCGCGCCCGACGCTCCGGGTCAGCTCCGCGTCAGTCGTCGACGGCGAAATCGGGGCGCGCCGCGTGCGCGCTCGCGACGCGGCCTTTCGGCTCCTCCCAGTCCTCCTGGCGGCCGAGGGCGGTCTCGTCGAGCATGTAGTACGAACCGCCGATCGTCTCCAGCCCGCGGGCGTACACGGAGTACGTGTGGAAGATGCGGTCGCCCGTACGCAGGAAGCAGCTCCGGCCGGGGTCCTCGACGGACTGGCCGTCGTCGACGTAGAGGGACGCACCCAGCTGCTCGTGCTCGAGCTTGGTGCGGTAGTTGTACTCGACCGGAGCGACCGATTCGTCCAGCGTGACGTGGAAGTCGTAGTTGAAGTCGCTTCCGTACGATGAGTACCAGGGAAACGTCCATCCCCGGCGGGCCTTGTACGCCTCGATCTTGGCGAGCGGCGCTCGAGACACGTACGCCAACGTGGTGTCGCGCGCGTGCAGATGCTCGATGAGGCCCTCGGCCACCTCGTCCGCTCCGGCCGTGCAGCTCGGGCATCCGTCGTCCCAGCTCGGGTCGAACATGAAGTGGACGATGACGAGCTGGGTACGGCCGTCGAACAGGTCGACGAGGCCGACCTTCCCGGCGGGTCCGTCGAAGACGTACTCCTTGTCGATCTCCACCATCGGCAGCCGCCGCCGTTCGGCGCTCAGCGCGTCGCGCTCGCGCGTGAACGCCTTCTCCTTGGCCAGGAGCGCCTTGCGAGCGACCAGCCACTCGTCTCGTGATACGACCGGCGGAAGACTCATGTTGTGCTCCTTCACGCGCGAACGGCTATCCAACCTCTCGATACGACCGTGCGCCAATCCGGAACTCATCGGTGATTTCTGCGATACGCCACGGTCTCCTCGGTTGTGGAACCCGCGCCCCCGCCGCCGCGGCGCTCGATCGTCATCGTGTGCGATGTGCGTCAGATCGTCGCCCCCGACGCTTCCGCTCTCGAAGCACTGGCGCGCCTACAGCTGACCGCGCACCGGCTCGGGGTGACGATTCAGCTGCAGAACGCGTGCCCGGTGCTCGTTGACCTCATCGCGCTCGCCGGGCTCACCGACGTGCTGGTGGTCGCCGACTCAGGCGTCGAGGTGGATCGGCAGGTCGAAGAGCGCGAACAGGCTCGGATCGACGAAGAAGTCCTGCGCAGTGATGACTCCGCTTGACACGGTGAGGACGTGGATCGCCCAGGCGCTGAAACCCCCGTCGGGATCAACGCGCCATTGCGCGAACGCCGGCATGCCGTTCGCGGCGATGCGCGCGAGCCGGGACCCGCGACAACCTTTGCCGGGTCCGTTGAGCCAGATGCGGTATTCGCCCGCGCCTTGCATCCACAACGGGTACGGCGGCATCTGCATCGTGGCGTCCTCGTGCAGCAAGGACACCAGCGATTCGATGTCGAAGCGCTCGAACGCATCGACGTAGCGCGCGAGCAGCTCCTCTTGCGCCGCGTCGATCGGCTGCGGCGCGCTCCGCGCGGTGACGTTGTGCTCGGCGAGAGTGGCGCGCGCCCGCTGGAGCGCACTGTTCACCGAGACCACCGACGTCTCGAGCAGGTCGGCGACCTCGTTCGCCTTCCACTTCAGCACTTCGCGCAGGATCAGCACCGCGCGCTGGCGCGCCGGAAGATGCTGCAGCGCGGCGACGAAGGCCAGCCGAACCGACTCGCGAATCTCCGCTTCCTCGGCCGGGTCGCTCGTTGCCGGGACGACCGAACGGTCGGCGACGGGTCCGAGCCACAAGATCTCGCTCGTAGGCGAAACCGCGGGACCGTCCGCGTGGCCGACGTCCATGATGTCCATCGGCAGCGCCCGCCGACGGCGCCCCTTCAGCATGTCGAAGCACACGTTGCTCGCGATCCGGTACAGCCACGACCGCAGCGCCGAGCGACCCTCGAACCGGTCGAAGCCGCGCCAGGCGCGCACCAACGTCTCTTGCACCGCGTCGTCGGCTTCGAACCCCGAGCCGAGCATCCGGTAGCAGTATCCGGTCAACTCGGCTCGATATTGCTCGAACCCCAGCTCGGCGGCGGCTGGGTCGAGGCTCGTGGTGCCCGTCATGCGCGGCCGCTCCTTCGCTCAGCTCCACCGTACCGAACGACCTCAACCCTCGGCCACGGGTTCTGGTCGGTCGAAACATCAGACCAGTCCGACACGCGGAACTCACCGGTCCTACGGAGAAGTCCGCTCCTACCAAGAATCCGGCCGGACGCCGGGTCAGGGCTATGTGCACCGGCGAGACGCGAGATCGCGAGGCTGCGACCTGAAAGGCTGCAGGAGAACCGGATGATCACCGAATCAGGGGGAGTTTCCCGATGGCCGACCTCATGCCGATGGTGCACGCCGAGCGCGCTTCGCTCGGCGAATTCCTCGACACCCTCACGCCCGACCAATGGACCGCGCCGACCTGGTGCGACAAGTGGAACGTGCAGGAGGTCGTCGCGCATCTCACCGCCGCCGGCAACATCACCGCCGGCCACTTCTTCGGTGGCTTCGTCAAAAGTGGGTTCAGCTTCGACAAGTTCGTCGACGGCGACCTGCGCAACTACTCGACCGGAGCGCCGGACGACGTCAAAGCGCGTTACGACGCCATCATCACGAGCACACGCAAGCCGCCCGGACCGGCCTACGTCGCGCTCGGCGAGGTGATGGTCCACGGAGAGGACATCCGCCGCGCGCTCGGTGCGCGGGGTGAGCATCCACCGGAGCATCTCGTGACACTGGCCGAGCTCTACAAGAAGACGGGCGCGCCGTTGCGCGCGAAGAAGCGCGTCGCCGGGCTGACGTTGCAGGCAACCGACGTCGACTGGGCCACCGGCGAGGGTCCCGTGGTGAAGGGACCGTGCATGTCGTTGATCCTCGCGATGGTCGGCAGATCCGGAGCGCTCGCGGACTGCGACGGTGCGGGCGTCGAGACCCTCCGTGCCCGCGCCTGATCCGACCGCCCGAGTCACGCGGTCGGGCGCCGGTCAGCCGGTCGCCCATGCGTGCAGGGTGGTGACGGTCTTCCAGTTGCGCGTCGTCGCCTGAACCGCGAGCTTGCGCTCGAAGAACGCATTGTTGATCTTCGTGCGCCCGTAGCCGTTCGGGCAACGCACGAACACCTCGCGACCCCGCACGACGAACTCGTCGGGCGCGTACGCCGCGGAGTCGATCGCCTCGATCCGTTTGCGATCGGGTTTGCCGTCGAGAAATGTGACGTACGCCGCGTCGCCGAGCGGATTCCGGCGCAGAACCGCGGCGAGCTCGGCGGGCAAGCGCAGGAGGACCGCGACCTCGAATCCGAACTCGGCTTCAATGCCGTGTTCGAGCGCCGATTTCACGCGACCCGGCGACGCGGCCTTGGAGATGAACACGACGTTGCCGCTCTGAATGTAGGTCCGGATGTTCGTGTGGCCGAGCCCGTCGAACAACGCCACCAGGTCGCGCATCGGGACCTTGCCCCGCCCGCCGACATTGATGCCGCGCAAGAGCGCGATGTACGTGGGCAACGCGCTACGGCCTCGGCAGGCCCTGGTGCTTGTCGAGCATGTCCTCCATCACCGAGCGGATGAATTCGTCGGCCTCGGAGGTCATCCCACCTTCGACGCCACCGTAGATCGCGGCGCTCATGGGCGCCTCCTCGCGGTGCTCGTGCGCATATTGCACGGCCTCGGCAAGGTCGGCCGCGAAGGTGTCGGCCAGACCGTCTTGGGTTTGCGGTCGGGTCACTGCCATGTGGATGGCGTTCGGGTATTGCTGACCGTTGAAGCGCCAACCCTTCGTACGCATGAAGTCGTTGACGTGGTAGATGTCGAACTCGTCACTCGTGAAGCTGAAGCAGAACGTTGGTGCGCCGATGATTCGGAGCTCGGGGTGCGAGCGCACCGCTTCCTGCATCTTGAAGGCTGTCTCGAAGATCGCGCGCGCGTAGCGCGTGTAACCGTCACGGCCCGTGCTGACGAGCGACGCCCACGTGGACGCGAGGATCCCGCCCGAACGTGAACCTTCGATGCCCGGCGACGCGTACTTGCCGCCCGTCCAGTCGGTCATGAAGAAGTACTGGCTGTTGCGCAGCGGCTTGTCGCGGAACGCGAGCACCGACGCGCCTTTCAGGCCGTAGCCGTACTTGTGGGTGTCGGCCGAGATGCTCGTGACACCCGGAATGCGGAAGTCGAATACCGGGATGTTCGCGTATCCCATCTCCTGTCCCCACGGCAGGATGAAGCCACCGAGGCAACCGTCGACGTGCAGCCCGACACCCCGCTCGAGCGCGAGGTCGGACATTGCCGCGATCGGGTCGATCGTGCCGTAGCCGTAGTTGCACGCGGAGCCGACGATCGCGATCGTGTTCTCGTCGACCAGCTTCGCGATCGCGTCGACGTCGGCGGTCATTGTCTCGGGATCGACCGGCGCCCGCCGACATTCGACGCCGAGCAGGTGGCAGGCCTTGTCGAACGCCGGATGCGCGGTCTCGGGCTTGACGAAGTTCGGGCGATCAATGCCGCGCTCCTTGTGCGCCCACTCGCGGTACGCGAGCACGGCGTGCAGGATGCTCCCGCTGCCGCCCGACGTGACGAGGCCGACCGGTTCGCCGTCGGTGACCGCGTCGGCGTGGAGCATGTCGAGCGTCATGGCGATGATCTCGCCTTCGAACTTCGTCATGCTCGGGCACATATCGCGTTGGAGGGCGTTCATGTGCGCGAAGAGCTCGAACGCACGCCCGAGGAATTCGTAGTGCGTGTGGTCACCGCAGTACATCGTGCCCGAGCACTTGCCCGTCTCCCACGTCTTGTCCTCGTCGTGGGCGAGCTGCTCGAGCTCGGCGATGATCGCGTCGCGCGAACGGCCTTCGGACGGCATGCCGCGCAGCACGTCGTGGGTGGTCGCGTACGGGTACGACGAGCTCATGAAAGCGCCTCACTGATCGGAAGGAGAGCAGCGTAGGCAGCCTCGAACTGTACGTGTCGATCGGCGAAGAGGCTGCGATGGTCCGGGTCGGGCTCGAAGCGCCGCGCACCCGAGGTCGGCTCGCGGTCGAGGTCGGCGCGCGACCACGCGCCCGACCGCTGCAACGCGAGCGCCGCGGTGGCGCGGGCGATCGCGACGTCGGGTGCGGCGAGCGCGATCACGGGACGGTCCAGGACGTCGGCGAGGACCTGGCACCAGGCCACGGAACGGGCCGCGCCGCCGACGAGTGCGATCTCGTCGATCGGCTGCCCGGTGAACTCCTGGACCGGTCGCATCAGCCAGCGAAGATTGTGCGCGACCCCTTCGACGACGGCTCGGACGAGGTCGCGCCGGGTCGTCTCGAGCGACATGTTCACGAAACCGCCCCGCATGGTGCTGTCGCCCTGCGGTGCGGTCGCGCCGCCGAGCCACGGGAGGAACATGGCGCCGCCCGCGCCGGCCCGGGTGGCGTCGAGCGCGCTCTCGAGCGCGGCGAACGGGTCGACAGTGTGGTGGTCGCCGAGCTCGTCGACCGCGTAGATCACATTGCGGAGGACGTGCTCGAGCACCTTGCCCCCCAGGCCGTTCTCGGCGCACACGATGTAGCGGTCGCGGTACGGGGCGGGCATCGAGAAGATCTGGTGCTCGAGGTCCGCCCGGAACTCGTCGACCTCGTCGACCAGAACACTCGTGGTGCCGATCGAGATGCCGGCGCGTCCGGGAGCGAACGCGCCGGTCGCGATCGCGGCGGTTGCAGTGTCGTTCGTGCCCGCGTACACCGTCGCCGATTCGGGAAGACCGAGCTCGCGCGCGGCGTCGGGCAACATCGCCCCGACGGAACTGTCGATCGGCACGAGGGGCGGCAAGCGGGTGCGGTCGACGCCCGCGAGCTTCACCAGCTCGCCGTCGTATGCGGGCGGGTCGAGCGAACGGTTGTCGCAGAGCTGGTACATGTACGTGCTGTGCTGGCTCGCGGTGACGCGTCCCGTGAGACGGGCGGTCACGTAGTCCATGGCCTCGACGTACGCCGCGGTACGTCGGTGCACGTCCGGCCGGTCTTGTTGCACGAAGAGGATGTGCGCCAGCGACAGACCTCCACCGACCGGTGGAATGCCGTGACGCTCGACGAACGTGAAGAACGCCTTCTCGTCGCGCGTCATGATCTCGAATGCGTGATCCGTCCCGCGCAGGTCCTGCCACATCAACATCGGGGTGAGCGGACGAGCGCGGTCGTCGATCGGCACGATCGAGGAGTACTGGCTGCACACGCCGACCGCCTGCACGTCACGCGCCTCGCGCGGGTGCGCCGAGAGCACCTCTCGAACGGCGTCGACGAGCGCGGCCCACATCTCGTCGGCGTCCTGTTCGGCGCGCTCCCCGGCCCGGATCACGGTGAGCGCGCGGTGGGCGCTCCCGTTCGTGGTGCCGTCCGCAGCCACCAGCGCGACCTTCACGTTGGTGGTGCCGACATCGATCCCGAGTGCGTGCGCCATCGGGGAATCATGCCGGGATCCGGCCACCCGTGGGCCCGATTCCCCGCCCCGGTCCTGGCGCCCGTAAACAGTTCGGCTCTCTAATGGTTCGGTAACCTGCGAGCGTGGCCGAACCCTCCGCCGACCTGCCGCGGGCCGCCCGGGCTCTGACCCTCGCGGCTCGCGCCCTCGAACGCGCCGCCGCCGCGCGCGACCTCACCCTCGCCCAGTTCCGGGTCCTCGTCCTGGTCGCGGCCGGCGACGAGCGGTCTTCACTTCTGGCCGAACGGCTCGCGGTTGCGAAGCCCACGATCACCGCGGTCGTCGACGGACTGGTCGAGCGCGGGTTCGTGGCGCGCGAGGCCGTGGCCGGCGACCGCCGGTCGATCCGGGTCGCGCTCACCCCGGCCGGCGTGGCCGCACTTGAAACGGCCGAGCAGGAGATGAGCGAGACGCTGGCGCGGATCTTCGAGCACGCCCGAGAGCGAGACGCGCTGGTGGGCGCGCTCCTCGATCTCGACGACGCGCTCGCGCTGCGCATGGAGGAGCGCCTCCGCGGCGAGCGCGGCCACGAGGTGACGCGGTGACCGCCGGCAAGGTGAAGAAGCAGGGCTGGATCCGGCGCCTCGTCGGCTACATGAAGCCGCACAAGAAGAACGCGTACGTCGCGTTCGGTGTGGCAATCGGTGGTCAGCTCATCCAGTCGTTGCTCCCGGCCGTTCAGAAGGTGGTCATCGACGACGTCATCACGCACCACAAGAAGCCGCTGGCGCCCTGGTTGACCTTGATGATCGCAATGGGCGTGCTCACGTTCGTCTTCGCCTACTTCCGCCGGTTCCGCGGCGGGCGCATCGCGCTCGACGTACAACACGATCTCCGCACCGCGATCTTTCGCCAACTGCAGCGACTCGATTTCGCCCGCCACGACGAGCTTTCGACCGGACAGCTCGTGAGCCGTGCGTCCTCCGACGTCGCCCTGATCCAAGGCTTCTTGCAGTTCCTGCCGATCGGCGTGGCGAACGTGTTGCTGTTCGTCGTCTCGCTCACCGTGATGTTCGTGCTGTCGGTGCCGCTCGCGCTCGTGATGCTCGCGGTCGCCCCGCTCTTGCTCGTCACCGCGATGAAGTTGCGAACGTCGGTGTTCCCCGCGAGCTGGGACGCGCAGCAGAAGGCCGGCGACGTTGCCAACGTCGTCGAAGAGGACGTCACCGGTGTACGCGTCGTGAAGGGCTTCGGTCAGGAGTCCCGCGAGCTCGAGCGCTTGGCCGATCGCTCGGAGACGATGTTCGCGTCACGGGTGCGACTGGTGAACATCCAGGCCCGGCTCCAACCTGCCATGCAGACCATCCCGGCGTTCGGTCAGGTTGCGGTGCTCGCGCTCGGCGGATGGCTCGCGCTGCATCACCACATCACGTACGGAACGTTCTTCGCGTTCGCGTCGTACATGCTGCTCATCACGCCGCCCGTGCGTCAGCTCGCGGCAATCCTTACGGTCGGCCAGCTCGCGCGCGCGGGCGCCGAGCGCATCTACGACCTGCTCGACTCGACTCCTCTCGTCCAGGACCATGCGGACGCGCGCGAGTTGCACGTCGAGCGGGGCGCGGTCTCGTTCGACCATGTGACGTTCGGCTACACGTCGACCGAACCGGTGCTGCGCGACTTCACCCTGCATGTCGCGCCCGGAGAGACGGTCGCGTTGGTGGGAGGATCCGGCTCCGGCAAGTCGACGGTCGGGCTGCTGCTACCTCGCTTCTACGAGGTGCATTCCGGTGCCATCTCGATCGACGGCGTCGACGTGCGCGACGCCACCCTGCAGTCGCTCCGGCGCAGCATCGGTGTGGTCTTCGAGGACTCGTTCCTCTTCTCCGATTCGATCACCGCGAACATCGCGTTCGGGAGGCCGGACGCGACGACGGCGGAGGTCGAGACGGCCGCGCGCGCGGCCGAGGCCCACGAGTTCATCATGCATCTCCCGTTCGGTTACGACACTGTCGTCGGCGAGCAGGGCCTGACCCTGTCGGGTGGTCAGCGTCAACGCGTCGCGCTGGCGCGTGCACTGCTCTCCGATCCCGAGATCCTGCTCCTCGATGACGCCACCTCGTCGGTCGATGCCCGCATCGAGGAAGAGATCCATGCGACCCTGCGCCGGATCGCGAGCACACGCACCACGTTGCTCATCGCGCACCGGCGCTCGACCCTCTCACTCGCCGATCGCATCGTCGTCGTCGACAAGGGACAGGTCGTCGACGCCGGAACGAACGAGGAGCTGACTGCCCGGTGCCATCTCTACCGGATGCTCTTGTCGGGCCCGGGTGACGACGCGGAGGGTATCGACGCGATCGAGGAACGGATCGAGGACGACACGCGTGTCGACGGGATCACGCCCTCCGCGTGGCGCGGACTCGCCGACGACGAGCTGCGCAGCGCGCAGATCGCCGATCGCACCCGAACCGCGAGCCCGGCCGGGATGCGTTTCGGGGGTCCGGGCGGCGGTGGCGGAGGCGGGGGTGCGGCGGGAGGCGCGGCCTGGGGCGGCGCGCTCGCGCCGACGCCCGAGTTGCTCGCGCAGGTCGACGCCCTGGAACCGGCCGATGCCGATCCGCACGTCGACGTGGCGTTCGAAGGCGCGCCCGCGCCCGGCTTCTCGTTCCTCGCGTTCCTGAAGCGATACCGAGGGTGGTTGATCGTCGGGATGTTCCTCGTCGCCCTCGACGCGGTTTGCACTCTCGCCGGTCCGTTGCTCGTGCGCTACGGACTCGACAACGGCGTCGTCAAGAACTCCCCGCGCGAGCTCTGGATCGCCACCTTCGTGTTCCTCGCGATCACCCTCTTCGACTGGTGGGTGATGTGGGCCGAAGCACGCGTGATGGGGCGCACTTCGGAGCGATTGCTGCACGCGCTCCGGATCAAGGTGTTCGCGCACCTGCAGCGGCTCGGCGTCGACTACTACGAGAACGAGATGGCCGGCCGCATCATGACGCGCATGACCACCGACATCGACGCGCTGTCGCAGTTGTTGCAGAACGGCCTCGTCAACGCGCTCGTGAACCTCGTGACCTTCATCGGCGTGGGCATCGCGCTCGCGATCATGAACCCGCGACTCGCCCTGGTGAGCGCCGGAATCCTGCCACCGCTCGTCGTCGCCACGCTGTGGTTCCGCAACCAATCGAGCAAGGCCTACGAGATCGCGCGCGAGCGCATGGGTGCGGTGAACGCGAACCTCCAAGAAGGTCTTTCCGGTGTTCGGGTCTCGCAGGCCTTCGTTCGGGAGGAGCGCAACCAGGACAACTTCGAGGAGATCGCCGGCGGTTACCGCGACGCACGCGTGCGCGCCCAGCGCCTGGTGGCGATCTACTTCCCCTTCGTCGACTTCCTGTCGGATATCGCGGTGTGCCTCGTGCTCGGTGCCGGCAGTGTGCTCGTCGCGCACCATTCGCTATCGGTGGGTGCGCTCATCGCGTTCTTGCTGTATCTCAACCTCTTCTTCGCGCCGATACAGCAGCTCTCGCAGGTGTTCGACTCGTACCAGCAGGCGCGAGTCGCGATCGAACGGATCACGGAGCTGCTGGATACACCCACATCGTTGCCGTCACCCGCGCACCCCGTGGCGGTGCCCCGGCTCTCCGGCGAGGTCGAGCTCGAGGATGTGCGGTTCCGCTACCGGAACGCGACCGAAGACGCGCTCCGGGGCGTCGACCTGCGAATCCGCAGCGGCGAGACGGTCGCGCTCGTGGGCGAGACCGGGGCGGGAAAGTCGACGGTAATCAAGCTCGTCGCGCGTTTCTACGACCCGACCGGCGGCCGCGTGACCGCCGACGGCGTCGCGGTGAACGCGTACGACCAGGTCGCGTTCCACCAGCAGCTCGGCGTGGTCCCGCAGGAGGCCTTCCTGTTCTCGGGAACGGTCCGCGACAACATCGCCTACGGGCGCGACGACTCCACCGACGCCGCGGTCGAAGCCGCGGCCCGCGCCGTCGGTGCGCACGAGTTCATCGCGGGCTTGCCCGGCGGCTATCTGCAGTGGGTGAGCGAACGAGGTCGCTCGTTGTCGTCGGGTCAGCGGCAGCTCATCGCGCTGGCGCGTGCGCACCTCGTCGACCCGGCGATCCTGCTCCTCGACGAAGCGACGTCGAATCTCGACCTGCAGACCGAGGCAAAGGTGCAGGCGGCGATGGGCGTCGCCGCGCACGGCCGAACGACCATCCTGATCGCACACCGGCTGCAGACCGCCCGCCTCGCCGACCGCATCGTGGTGATCGATCAGGGCCGTGTCGTCGAAGACGGTGCGCACGACGAGTTGCTCGGGCGGCGGGGCGCCTACGCGCGGATGTGGGCGTCGGCCGAAGGCGAGCCGTCGGCCGCCGCCAACTGAGATCCCGCACGAGGGCCTGACCGGCGCGGGTAGGTTCTGCCGGATGCCGGAGATGCCTGCCGAGCGTGCGGGGCGCACCTGGTGGAGAGACGGGGTGCTCTACCAGATCTACCCCCGCTCGTTCATGGACATGAACGGCGACGGCGTGGGCGACTTGCGCGGCATCACCGGTCGTCTCGACCATCTCCAGTGGCTCGGCGTCGACGGGATCTGGCTCGATCCGATCATGGTCTCGCCGAACGACGACTGGGGTTACGACGTTGCCGACTACGTCGCGGTCGATCCGGCACTGGGAACGCTCGCCGACGCCGACACGCTGATCGAGGAAGCCTCCAAGCGCGGGATCCGCGTCATTTTCGACCTCGTCCCCAACCACACGAGCGACCGTCATCCGTGGTTCGTCGATGCCAAGACATCGCGCGATGCGCGTCATCGCGATTGGTACGTGTGGGCCGATCCCAAGGCCGACGGCGGCTTCCCGAACAACTGGACGATGGCGTTCGACCCGCGGCGGCCCGCGTGGACGCTCGACGAGGCGAGCGGCCAGTACTACCTGAACCAGTTCCTCCCGTCGCAGCCCGATCTCAACTGGTGGAACGAAGAAGTCCGAGACGCCTTCGACGCGATCCTGCGCTTCTGGTTCGACCGCGGCGTCGCGGGCTTTCGGATCGACGTCGCCCACTCGGTCATCAAGGATCGCGAGCTGCGCGACAACCCCCCGGCGACGAAGGACGATCACTGGTACGTGCAGATGATGGGGCAGCGCTCCGTCTACAACGCCTGCCGTCCGGAGGTCCACGATGTGCTACGACGTTGGCGCAAGCTCGCGGAGAGCTACGACCCGCCGCGCGTCCTCATCGGCGAGACGTACGTACTCGAGCCGGAGGCCTTTGCCAGCTTCTACGGCGCGGGCGACGAGCTGAACCTTGCGTTCAACTTCATGTTGTTGCACTCGGAGTTCCGCGCCGCGCAACTGCGCGAGGCGGTCGAGCGCGCCGAAGAGCTTCTGCCCGGACACGCGTGGCCCGTGTGGACCGGTGGCAATCACGACAATCATCGTTTTGCGACGCGCTGGTGCAAGAACGATCCGGTGCGTACCCGCGCCGCGCTGGTCATGCTTCTGGGACTGCGCGGAACACCGTTTCTGTACTACGGCGACGAGATCGGAATGACCGACACCCACGTCCCGAAAGATCGCATCCTCGATCCGGTCGGCGTGTTCCACGGGGCGCGCATGGGCCGCGACGACGAGCGGACGCCGATGCAGTGGTCGCCCGCCGCGGGCGCGGGGTTCTCCGAGCCCGGCGTCGAGCCGTGGCTTCCGTACGGCGACTTCGCGGCCTACAACGTCGCCGACCAACGACACGATCCCGACTCCGCACTCTCGTTGACGCGCGATCTCATCGGTCTGCGCGACGCGCTGCCCGAGCTGCGGGATGGCTCGTACCGCACGTTGCCCGGCCCGAACGACGACGTGTGGGCGTGGCTGCGCGGCGAGCGCACCGTGGTGGCGTGCAATCTGTCGGACCATGCGGTCGAGGTGGCCGGCGTCGGCCCCGGCACGATCCGGATATCGACGATACGCACCCGCGACGACGAGCGCGTCGACGGCGCGCTCGGTCTCGCACCGTGGGAAGCCGCGATCGTCTGGCGCGACTGATTCGCCCGTTCAGGACGGGTGCGACGAGCACCACGCCAGGAGATCGTCGGCGCTCCGGGCATTGATGACCTGTTCCGTGCTCACGCCGCATTCGGCGGCGCGGTCGGTGCCGTAGGGATGCCACTCCAACTGGTCGGCGGCGTGCGCGTCGGTGCTGATTGCGACCTTGATGCCCGCGTCGACGGCCTTGCGCAAGAGCTCCTTCGGTGGATCGAGCCGCTCCGGCCGGCAGTTGACCTCGATCGCGGTGTCGAACACGCGGCACGCCTCGATCACGACGTCGGCGTCGAACTCCGACTGCGGGCGACCTCGACCCACGAGGAGACGTCCCGTGCAGTGACCCAGCACGTCGACGTGCGGGCTCGCGATCGCGCCCACCATCCGCCGTGTCATCGCAGCCGACTCCATGCGCAACTTCGAGTGCACGCTCGCCACGACGACGTCGACGCGCCCGAGGAGCTCCTCCGAACCGTCGAGCGCACCGTCGTCGAGGATGTCGACCTCGACCCCGGTGAGGACGCGGAAGGGTTTCATCTCGTCGTTCAGCTCGGCGACGACGTCGAGTTGCTCACGCAGCCGCTCCGGTGTCAGGCCATGGGCGATCGTCAGCCTCGGCGAATGATCCGTGAGCGCAAAATACTCGTGCCCGAGCGCCCGGGCCTTCTCGGCCATCGTACGGATCGTGTCGCCGCCGTCCGACCAGTCGGAGTGCACGTGCAGGTCGCCCTTGAGCCGCGCGCGCAACGCCTCTCCGCCCTCGGTTCCCGGTGTTTCCGCGTGCTCGAGCAGCTTCTCGAGGTACTTCGGTGTCTGCCCGGCCAGCGCCTCCGCGATCACCGCCGCGGTCGTGTCGCCGATCCCCGGAAGATCCTTCAGACGCCCGGCGTCGGCGAGGAACTGCAGCTCCGATTCCGACACCCTGGAGATCTCGCGTGCGGCCCGGCGGAACGCCTGCTGGCGGTGCGCCGGTGCGCGTCCCCGCATCAGGAGGTCGGCGATGCGCTCGAGTGCCTCGACGGGCGTCACGCTCCGACCGTACCCTCCCGCGATGGGGTTCTACGGCGAACAGGTGCTTCCCCGGTTGACCGACCGGATGCTCGGCAACCGCGAGTTCGCGAAGTTGCGCAAGGAGGTCTGCGGGGGGCTGCACGGCGACATCGTCGAGATCGGTTTCGGCTCCGGGCTGAACATGCCGTTCCTGCCGCCCGCGGTCACGGGGGTGTGGGCGGTCGAACCGTCGGCGGTGGCGCGCCGGATCGCGGCGAAGCGCGTCTCGGCGTCACCCGTGCCGTTGCACGAGGCCGGGTTGGACGGGTCAAGACTGGTGCTACCCGACGCGCGCTTCGACGCCGCGCTGTCGACGATGACGCTCTGCACGATCCCCGACGTACGAGTGGCGTTGGAAGAGCTGCGACGCGTACTGAAGCCCGGCGCATTGTTTCACTTCGCCGAGCACGGCCACGCGCCGCACTCCCGCGTGGCGCGCCGCCAAGATCGATGGAACGGAGTGCAGCGCCGGGTGGCCGGCGGCTGCAACCTCAACCGCGAGATCGCGTCGCTGCTGACCGGCGTCGGCTTCGAGATCGAGACCTTGCGCAACCTCTACCTGAAGGGTCCGAAGGCGTGGGGCTACATGTACGTCGGCCGCGCCCGAAACCCGTGACCGGGCCCGTTGGCGCGTCGAGGCGCCGCCGTATACTCGCTGGTTCCGGAGGGCTGACCGAGTGGCCGAAGGTGCTCGCCTGCTAAGCGAGTAGGGGGTGATAAGCCCCCTCGAGGGTTCAAATCCCTCGCCCTCCGCCACGAACGCGTTCATGAACGGCGCAGCACCAATGGTGCAGTACGCATGTGTGTCGTAGCCCCGGAACGTGTCGCGACACATCCAACGCGGCGCGCAAAGCGCAGTTCAACGTCTGGTCTTTGCTGACACGCCTCGCTTCTGTCGAATGCCGAACGTATTGGTGCATGCCCGACATGTCTGTCGATGCGCCGCATTCCGTACGCATTCGCTGACGCGATCCGACATCCAGTTCTCCGTTTTGGCGGACTTCAGCCCGGTCTGCAGTGACGACTTCAAGGACGGAGGTCGGAGGGGCCGATAACTACTGATAACTACTGAACGTGGCAACTGCCATGCACGGAGGGGGAGACTCGTATGAAGCGCTTGCACACGGCCTGGTTCCTCGCGGTCTTGCTCTTGGTCGCGGCGACCGGATCGGTCGCGGTCGCGACGACGACGCACAGAGCGAACAGCCGCACGGTGCCGGCGGCGCGACCGCGCGGCGCGAGTAGACACTCGACCTCGACGACGGTCGGGAAGACGACGACGAGCAGTCCGCGCACCGCATCGACGTCAACGAAAGCCGCACCGGTCAGCGCCCTGTCGACGATGGGCCTTTCGCCGCTGGCCGCCGTTGCGGCTCCTTGCGTTGGGATTCCGATGCTTTCGGGTCAGGCAGACATCGACGCGAAGCCGCAAGGGACGACGTTCTGCTTGTCCGGGACACACAACTGGACGCTGAGGCCCAAGTCGAACGACACGATCAGAGGCACCGGTAACGCCGTGCTCGACGGCAACCACTGGTCGACCACCAGTGCAGTCGTAGCCGCGCCCGGAGTATCCGATGTCAGGCTCTGGAACATCGAGATCCGCAACTATGCGACACAAGGCGACGCGTTCGGGGCGATCACCGTCCCCGACCCGCCGACGTCGAACGGCTGGAATCTGATCAAGCTCTACGTCCACGACAACGGCAAGAACTTCGGCGGGTCGTGGCTCGGAGCGGGCGCCGAACTCGGTACCGGTTGGATCGTCATCGGCGGCCGTTACTCGTACAACCGTCAGGAAGGGCTCACCGCCGGTGGGGGTGCGTCGAACGACATCGTTACCGCCTACGGTCGGCTGGTTCCCGAACTGGACCACAACGGCTTCCAGGCTGATCACGTCACCAGCGGAGGCGAGTGCGGGCACGAGGCCGGTGGGTTCAAATGGGTCGCGGACAACATTCGGGTGCAATACACGAACGTCCACGACAACGCGTGCATGGGTCTATGGGCGGATATCAACTCGAATGGCGGCGTGATCGCGAACAACACCGTCACGAACAACTGGAACTCCGGCATCTTCTGGGAAGTCTCGATGGGCGTTTCGATCACGTACAACGTGGTCAGAGGGAACGGCTTCAAGACGTTCGACAACCGCCCTGCCGGCTGTAACCCGGGCTGGGGCGGCGGTATCTCGATTTCTGACTCTGGTCGTACCGGCTCCGGCAACGCCAACATCGACATCGACTACAACATCGTGTCCGGCAACTGCAACGGCATCACCGGCTTGGACAACGGCGCGAGTGGCGGAAGTTGCGGGGCGGAATGCAACGTCGCGAACGTCCACCTCTGGAACAACGCAGTCATGGCGTGTACGGGTCGTAGCACGGACTGCACGCCCGCCGAAGCCGCGCTCGCAAACAACAACTTCGGGATCTTCGAGTGGGACGGCGACGGCGACGCCCGATCGTCGAACAACACGTTCTCGAACAACACGATGGGCCCCGGCGTCAACTTCTGCGGGAACGCATGTTGACGAACAAGGGACGTGAGACCGGAGCGCGTCCGTAGACGGTGATTGAGCTCGGCGCGAACGGTCCATGAGCGCGTCCTGACGGTCGGGGCAGTACCTTGAGTTGGATGTCTGACGACTACGCCTCGGCCTTCGCCGTGCTCGGTGCCGCCACTCTCGGGGAGAGTGGCGGCCGGCCGATGGCGCCCCGGTTGCGACCGGCGTGGCGTGGCGCCCGCATCAGCGCGCCCGCGTTCCCCGTCAACTGCAGCACTGCCGACAACCTCGCGATCCACGTCGCGGTCGCGGAGGCCCCCGCGGGCTCGGTACTGGTCGTGAACGTCGGTCACGAGCAGGCGCGCGGCTACTGGGGTGAGGTGTTGACGACCGGAGCCGAGGCGCGCGGGCTGCGAGGCCTGGTGATCGACGGTGGCGTTCGTGACGTCGAGGCGCTCGAGTTGCACAGCTTTCCGGTGTTCTCGACGATGATCGCGCTGCGCGGCGCGACGAAGCAGGAACCGGGTCGCATCGGAGGCCCGGCGATCGTCGGCGATGTCGAAGTCGTTCGGGGTGACTGGATCGTCGCCGACGCGGACGGCGTCACGGTCGTGTCGAGCGTGCATCTCGACGACGTGCTCGCCGCCGGCCGAGCCCGCGCCGAGAAGGAGGAGCATTTCTTCGGCGAACTGCGCGCCGGACGCACCACGCTCCAGCTGCTCTCACTCGACGACGCGCCGATCGACCGCGACTGACTCGCGATCGCGCGTTACGCGTCAGCCGACGCGGTGCAGCAGATTGCGGTCGGTGTGCTCGACGACGGCGCCGAAGCGCGCGTGCTCCACGGTGGTGAGCTCGTCGTAGGCCCACGTGCCGTCGTCGTTCACGGTCACGGTGCACTTGTAGTTCGACGTGCGCGCTGCGGTCGCCAGGAACCGATTCGACAAGACGCCGTAGATCTCCGAGCCGCACTCGGCGTGCATCGTGAAGTCCTTGGCATCGGGTGTTGCGTCGCCGCCGGCGAGCACGAGACTGCCGCGCGGTACGACGAAGCACCGGAACACCTGCGCGTCGGCGGCGTCCCACAACCAGTAGCCGACCTCGGTGTGGAACGGGTTCTCCTCGGTACCGCGCCACGCGGCCATGCGGTAGTCGAGACCGAACAAGACCTGCTTGCCGTTCTCGACGGGGCCGAAGGGCTTCATCGAGGTCTTCTCACGGTACGGCGTGTCCTTGGCCTTGCCCTCGGCGTTGGCGTAGGCGAAGTCGAGGCCCTGATCGCCTTCCCATTCACCGATCAGCGCGGCCAGTGGTCCCCATTCGGCGTTGTCGCTCATGCGCCGCATGCTATTGCGGCCGATCGCGCCGTGCGACGTCCGGTGCTGCCTAGATGACCACGACGGAACGGAGCACCTCGCCGCGCTCCATCTTGTGGAACGCGGGCTCGACCTCGTCGAGCGAGATCGTCTCCGAGACGAACTTGTCGAGTGGAAAGCGGCCCTGGAGGTACAGGTCAATGAGGGTGGGGAAGTCGCGCGACGGCAGGCAGTCGCCGTACCAGCTCGGCTTGAGCGCGCCGCCGCGCCCGAAGAAGTCGATCATCGGGATGTCGGGCAGGGCCATGTCGGGCGTCGGCACCCCGACCTGGACGACGGTGCCCGCGAGGTCGCGTGCGTAGAACGCCTGCTTCAAGACCTCCGGGCGGCCGACGGCCTCCACGCACAGGTCGGCGCCGTTACCGCCGGTGAGCGCGCGGACGGCCTCGACCGGGTCGACCTTGGACGCGTCGACCGTGTGCGTCGCGCCGAACCCGACCGCCCACTCGAGCTTCCGTGCGTCGACATCGATGCCGATGATCGTGCGCGCGCCGGCGAGGCAGGCGGCGGCGATCGCGGCGTTGCCGACGCCCCCGCACCCGAATACGGCGATGGTGTCGTCGCGCGCGACGCCTCCCGTGTAGGTCGCGGCGCCGAATCCGGCCATGACTCCGCAGCCGAGCAACCCGGCCGCGGTCGGGTCGGCACGAGCGTCCACCTTCGTCGCCTGGCCCGCGGCCACCAGCGTCTTCTCCGCGAACGCGCCGATTCCCAGGGCGGGCGACAGCGGCGTGCCGTCGGCCAGCGTCATCTTCTGCGTCGCGTTGTGGGTGTTGAAGCAATACCAGGATCTTCCGCGGCGACACGCCCGGCACTCACCGCACACCGCGCGCCAGTTGAGGACCACGAAGTCGCCCGGCTCGACGCCTGTGACGCCGGGACCGACCGCCTCCACGACGCCCGCAGCCTCGTGACCGAGCAGGTACGGGTAGTCGTCGCCGATCCCTCCTTCGCGGTAGTGGAGGTCGGTGTGGCACACGCCGCACGCCTGCACGCGCACCTTCGCCTCGCCCGGCCCGGGATCGGGAACCACGATCGTCTCCACCGTGACCGGCGCATGTTTCGCGCTTGCCACGACCCCGCGCACTCGTTCGCTCATGCCGTCGAGGCTACGCGGCGATCACGTCGGCGTCACGGTGTTCGGCGGCCGTCCGCCGGCGAGCACGGTCGCGACTGCGCTCGTTGCCATCGTGGCCATGCGGGTGCGCGTCGCGTGCGACGCCGAACCGATGTGGGGGAGCAACACGGTGCGCGGCGCGCTCAGCAATCGCGGCTCGATCGCGGGCTCGTGTTCGTACACGTCGATGCCCGCCGCGAACAGACGCCCGTCGTGCAGCGCTTCGGCCAGCGCGACTTCGTCGACGACGGTGCCGCGCGCGGTGTTCACGAGCACCGCAGTCGGCTTCATGAGCGCGAGCCGGCGCGCGTCGATCAGGTGGTGGGTTGCCGGACCGCCGGGCGTGTGTAACGAGACGATGTCGGCGGCCGCGAGCAGCTCGTCGAGGGCAGCGACGTAGCCCGGCTCGTTCGTCGGGTGGCGCGTGTGGTGAAGCACCCGCATGCCGAAACCTTCGGCGCGGCGAGCGACCGCGCGCCCGATGCGACCGAAGCCGACGACTCCGAGCGTGGCGCCGTGCACATCGCGTCCGAGGTACTGGGTGACACCCCAGCCTTTCCATCGGCCGGTTCGCAGATCGGCTTCCGCCGTCGACGCGAGCCGGGACGCCGCGAGGATCAGGAGAAACGCGGTGTCGGCGGTCGTGTCGTCGAGGACTCCGGGGGTATTGCAGACGATGATGCCGTACGCCGCCGCGGTTTTCACCTCGATGTTGTCGTAACCGACCGCGACGTTCGCCACGACGCGTAACCGCCCGCCCTGCGCACCGGCCTCGAGCACCTCGCCGTCGATCTTGTCGGTGAGCAACGCCACGATCGCGTCACAGTCGCGCGCGTACCGGCACAGCTCCTCGGGCGTGTACGGGGTGTCGTCGGCGTTCGGTCCGACGATTTCGTGATCGTGCCCGGCGAGGGGATCCAGTCCGCCGTCCGGAAGACGGCGGGTGACGAGCACCCGGCCCACGCGGTCAGCTCGTGTAGTCGACCGGACCGGCGCCGTCGACGCCGACTGCGAACGCGAAGCAGTGGATCGGCGCGTGGTCGCTGACCGGTCGCAGCGAGTGCACGGCCTCCGGTGGGATGTGCACGAGGTCGCCCTGGCGGATCTCGCGCTCCTCGCCGGAGATCGTCATGATCCCCCGACCGGCGGTGACGTAATAGAACTCGTGCGTCGGATGGTGGTGCGGGTCGACGAGCCCGCCCCCTGCGACCTCGAATTCGCTCACGAGCTCGAGGTGTCCGCCCTTGGTGATGTCGAACATCTCGCGGGGGCTCACCAACCACCACACCGGAACGGTGCCGTTGTGCTCGATGACCGGCTCGACGCCCTCGATCGACCGCACGTCCATTTCGTGACCTCCGCGACCGCGATGGGTAAGACTGACGCCCACGTCAGCCTAGAGGAGCGGCAGCGGAGCCGACCGAGGAGCGGCAGCGGAGCCGACCGAAGGGAGGCGTAGCGCGAGCAACCCATGAGCAGGGAGGCGTAGCGCGAGCGACCCATAGAAATGGAGAGGCGATGCGGACGGTGAGGCTCGATGCGCCGGCGGCGACGCGCGCGTCGTTCGCCCCGTTCGGTGCCCTGCCTCCGGAAGAAGGTGACGGCAATCCCACCGCCGACCTCGAGTTCCTCTTGAACGACGGCTCGGTGAACTTCATCGGGCACACGATCGACGAGCTCGAGGTCGTCGACGGGTGGTTGCGCTGCGAGTTGCTCAATCGCCACGACACGCACACGCAGACGCTGATGCCGATGAGCGGCGATGCGATCGTGGTCGTCGCCCCCGCGGCCGTCGATTTCTCGGAGTCGGGACACTTCGACACGGTTCGGGCGTTCACGCTGGCGCGCCACACGTGCGTCCATCTGCACCGCGGCACCTGGCACTGGGGCCCGTACCCACTGAATGCCCCGTCCGTGCGCATCTTCAACGTGCAGGGCCGTGGCTACGCCGCCGATAACGGGATCGCGTGGCTGACGCGCGATTACGAGGTCGTATTCGAAGTCCCCGCTCAAGTCTGACCTCCCCCGCGCTCGATGAAGAGAGTGAGGAACGCGGATCGGGCGGGCTCGATAGGGGGAGAGCATGCCGGCAGCGGTCACCATTCTCGATCGTGAGATCACGCTCGAGGAACGTCGGGTCGGGATACCGACCAACCAGCCACTCACGGACGGAGCGATCGCGCGGCGACGACTCCAGATCGCGATCGTGCTCGGAGCGAGCGGGTTCGTCGCCCTGTTCGCGATGTTCGTCGCGGCCGGGCTCGTTCGCGCCGGCGCGATCATGCTCGCGGCCCTGTTCGGGGCGTACGCGGTGGAGAAGGACCGTCATCTCCGACGGCTCGCATCGCTTCGCGGCGACTCGATGCGCATCACGCTCGCAGTCGCGAGCGAGTTGATGCTCTCGGGCGCCCTCGCGAGCGATCCCGAGCTGCTCGACCTGCGCGATGGCATCGGTCGCGCGGCCGGGCGGCTCGCGGCAGGTCTGGCCGACGTCGTCGGCGCCGAGTGCACGCGCGTGCGGCTGCTCGGCCCGTCCGGCGAGGTCCCGGTGGCGGCGGAGCGTGACCTTGCCGCCCGCGCTTCGGTGCCGGACGATCCGACCGCGGCCCACAAAGTTCTGCGAAACCGGCGAGCGGTACGCGAGGTGACGGTCGACGACCGGGGCGTGCTCGTCGTGGCGATGCGGCGCGGCGACGAAGTCCTCGCCTTGCTCGAGGCGGTCGCCCCCCGCGGAGATCGCTACCGGCCGGTCGACGTCGTCCAGGCGGACGCCTACGCGCGCGGCGCGGTCGCGGCGCTCGGTGCGTACGGGTAGCGCGACCCATTAGCGTCGCCGCCCGTGGGTGAGCTCGACGCGCAGGTTGCGATCATCACCGGGGGTGCTTCGGGGATCGGGCGCGCCACCGCGGTGCGGTTCGCGGCCGAAGGAGCGACGGTTGCCATCTTCGATCGTGACGTCGAAGCCGCGACGCGGGTCGCCCGGGAGGTCGGCGGGAGCGCGCACTCGGTCGACGTGCGCGACGGCGACGCCTTTACGGCGGCGGTGCGCGCGGTGGCCGACGCGACCGGACGGCTCGACGTGCTGTTCAACAACGCGGGTTCGGGCGACCTCCGCCCCTTGCACACCGTCGACGACAAGCTGTGGCACCGGCTCATCGACGTGAACCTCACCGGCACCTTCAACGGCATGCGGGCGGCGGTGCCGCTTATGCAGGAGACCGGACGCGGCGCCATCGTCAACAACGCATCCGTGTCGGCGCTCACGCCCACTCGCAACGAAGCCGCCTACTCCGCGGCCAAGGCGGGCGTCATCGCGCTGACCAAGAGCGGTGCCCTCGAATACGGGCCGTCGATCCGTGTCAACTGCGTCGCGCCCGGCCACGTCCGTACCCCGCTGACCGCGGTGTGGCAACAGTTTCCCGACGTCTTCGACCCGGTGGCTCGGGCGATCCCGCTCGGTCGCATCGGTCATGCCGACGAGATCGCCGAGGTGGTGCTCTTCCTCGCGTCCGAGCGGTCGAGCTACGTCACCGGCCACACCCTCGTCGTCGACGGCGGCATCTCGCTCCCCCAGGCCGGCACCGATGCCGCCCTTGCCCACCTCTTCGAGCGCTTCGCCTCGGGCTGAGGCGAAGACTTCTCAGACTGCTTCGAGCAGCTCGCGGGCGCCGACGTCGGCCGAGGGATGCCGCAGCTTCGACATCGCCCGGGCCTCGATCTGACGGATGCGCTCCCGGGTGAGGCCGAAGTGCTCGGCCACTTCCTCGAGCGTGCGCTCGCCGCCGCCGTCGAGCCCGAAACGCAGCGTGAGGATCGTGCGCTCCCGCTCGTCGAGCACCGAGAGCACCTTCGCCACCTCGCCCGGCAGCAGGCTCGTCGCGGCGTGCTCGAAGGGCGCGACCGCGTTGCGGTCCTCGACGAAGTCGCCGAGCTCGGCGTCGCCGTCGTCGCGAACCGGCTCGTCGAGCGAGACGGTGTCGACCGCGTATCGCAGTACCTCGACGACCTTCTCGAGCGGTAGCTCGGCTTCGCCGGCCAGCTCGGCAAGCGTCGGCGTTCGGCCGAGCGAACCCTCGAGCTGGGCACGGAGCTTGAGCAGCGCCGTGAGCATGTCGCCCGCGTGCACGGGCAGCCGGATGACGCGCGCGGAGTTGGCGATGCCGCGCTGGATCGCCTGGCGGATCCACCACGTCGCGTACGTCGAGAACTTGAAGCCCTTGCGCCAGTCGAACTTGTCGACGGCGTGGATCAGGCCGAGGTTGCCCTCTTGGACGATGTCGAGCAGCGGGAGACCCGAGCTCTGGTACTTCTTGGCGATCGACACGACGAGCCGCAGGTTCGAGTTGACGAACTGACGGTGCGCCTCCTCACCCAGGCGGATCTCGCGCCGAAGCTGTCGCCGTTGGGTGGGCGTGAGCTTCTTCGCGGTCTCGAGGCGCTCGCGCGCCGCCGTCCCGGTTTCGATCGCTTGTGCGAGCCGGCCCTCGTCGTCCTTCGTGAGGAGGTTGTGGCGACCGACGTCTTCGAGGTAGAGCCGTACGAGATCTTCGTAATCCCGGTCTAAGCGGGCCTTCACGTGCTTTACGGCCATTTCTTCACTTTCGGAGTCGAAGGAACTGGGCTTCGATCGTTGGTAGGTGTTGCAATCAGTATCGGCTGCACGCCGTCTTCGGGCGAGTATCCCGCCCTCGGCGTGCACCTGGGGCGGGCGAGCATTTGGTGCAACGCTCGCCAAGCGGGAGGTTGTTCCTCGAAGCTGGGATACGACTGGGCGGAATTTTGGGGGGAATGTTCGGGCTACCGCCGACGATGCCGGCCCTCAATCATATCCGATCCAGGCTGGGTTCTCAAGCTGGAATATCGGCTCTGACCAGGGAAAACGCGACGCGAGCGAGCTTCTCTCCTACCCGCGCCGTGATGGTTCAACCGGCCCGAGCCAAATTTGGATCGCCGCGTAGGCGCGCCACGGCCGCCACGTCTCGGCCCGGCCGGACGGATCGTCGCCCAGGGCACGCCGGAGGCCGAGGTCGGAGCCGGGGAACGCGTCCCGTTCGCCGCACGCCCGCATCGCGACGTAGTGCGCGGTCCAGGGTCCGAACCCGGGCAGCGCCCGGAGCTCCGCCAGGGTGTGGTCGAGATCGCGCGCCCGGTGCAACTCGAGGTCGCCGGCCGCGACCGATGCGGCCAAGGCGTTGACGGCGTGGGCTCGGGCCCGGGTCAGGCCGACCTCGCCGAGATCGGCGCGGGCCAGGGTCGCCGGGTCGGGAAAGAGGTGCGTGAGCCCGAGCGCGCCGATCCCCGGCACTGGGGACCCGTAACGCTGGACGACGCGACCGGCCAGCTTGGTCGCCGCGCCCACCGACACCTGCTGACCGAGGATGGCGCGCACGCTCACTTCGAACGGGTCGATCGCGCCGGGAACCCGGATGCCGCGCCGGGCTCGTACCAACGGCCTCAGCGTCCGGTCGCGTGCGAGGGAGGTGTCGATCACCGTCGGATCGGCGTCGAGGTCGAACAGACGACGCACGCTCGCGAGGAGGTGCACGAGGCCGTCGAAGGCCGGCAGGTGGACCCGCAACCGCAGTGCCGCGCGCTCGGGCTCGTCCCACACCTCGATGACGCCGGGGGCGGCGGCGAGCTCGACGACGCGCCGGTAGACGCCGGCGTCGAGGTCGATCGTCTCGACGCCGGGGATCGCGCGCGGCGCGAGGAAGGTGAGCATCGCCCGCCATGCGAGCGGCGGACGGTAGGGCATGCGCAGCTCGAGGCCGCCGTCGGTCACCAAACGATCGGGTGCGCGCCGGCGCGCCCGCAACTCTTGGGGCGTGAATCGGAAGACGTCCTTCATCACCCGGTTGAACTGCCGGACGCTGTTGAACCCGGCTGCGGCGCCGACGTGGGCAAACGGGAGATCGGTGTCGTCGAGCAGCCGCCGCGCGAAATGGGCACGCCGGCTGCGCGCGACCTCGGCGGGCGTCGCGCCGACGTGGACGTCGAACAGACGCCGCAGGTGGCGGCCGCTCACGCCCAAGCGTGCTGCCAGCGCGTCCTCGGTGGCGTCGTCGAGCGCACCGTCGGCGATCGCTCGCAGCGCCCGGCACACGAGCTCGGGCGCATCCACCCAGCCGGGCACGGGCTCGCGGTCGGGCCGGCAGCGCAGGCACGGTCGAAATCCCGCGGCCTCGGCCGCGGCGGCGGAGGTGTACGGCCGCGTGTTGCGCGCCAGGGGCGCACCACTGCAGCCGGGCCGGCAGTAGATGCCGGTGGTCACCACGCCGGTGAACTCGTCCATGTCCCCGTTCTATGTCATCGTGCTAGACGGATCCGGACACGGGTGGTCCTCGTCCGGATCCGTCCACCGGATCGGCGTAGAACGTAGGCATGACAACAGATCTCGCAGTGGTGGAGTTTGCACTCGGCTCGTTCCGCGCAACGGTCGACAACGGTGTGGTGCGCGGCGCGACGTTCGATCTCACGCCGCAGCCGGTTCGGCGTGACCGGTTCGGGGTGTACGAGGTATTGGACGCCTACTTCGCGGGCGACGTCGGAGCACTCGACACCTTGACGGTCGAGACGCGCGGCACGGAGTTCCAACAGCAGGTGTGGCGGCAATTGCGAAAGATTCCCGTCGGCTCGACGATCTCGTACGGGGAGTTGGCGCGGCGCGTCGGCCGACCGAACGCGCAACGCGCGGTGGGAATGGCCAACGCTTCGAACCCGATCGCCTTGATCGTTCCGTGCCACCGCGTGATCCGCACCGGCGGGGCGCTCGGCGGCTACGCGTTCGGTCTCGACTGCAAGCGCTGGCTCCTCGCGCACGAGTCGACGAAGCTGTCGCTCTTCCACGGAAAGCCGCGACGCGACTGGGGCGCCGACGCCGTCGTGGAGGTCGTCGAGGATCTGGGCGGCGATCTTCAACCCGCGACCGCGTAGCGGACGGCGCCGGACCGCGCCGTCCGGTAGGTTCGCAGGTAATGGCGGCGCCGAATCGACCGCGCGCAGCACCCCCGGTGACGTTTCGCTGCCATGGGCATCCGCGGATCTCGGGAAGCCACACCAAGACCATCGAGCTCACGCGCGACGCCGACGTGAGCGCCCGGGCCACGTGTGTGCTCGGCGTCGGCAGCGAGCATGACGATCGGCGGCTTCGGAGCCTGCGCGGCGACGTGGAGGTCGTGCTCGAGTGCGCCGGCGTACGCGACACCTTCACTGCGACGACGAGCGCCTTCTTCCTCGGCGACGACGCGCTCGTGTTCCGGCGCGGTCCGGGCTTGCGCGGTCGCACGTTCGCGTACGAGGCGACGAAGAGCTCCGCAGAGATCGACCGCGGTCTCGTGGTCGCGTTGGGCGACCCGGACACCGAGCTGCGTGTGACGATCCGCGAGCTCGGGACCGGCGACCGCCGCGGCGCCCTCTTCGTGGTATCGGTCCCGATCGGCAACGACGACGACCTGTCGCCGCGCGCCCGTCGTGTGCTCGAAGCGGCCGACTTCGTGCTCGCGGAGGACACGCGGCGCTTCCGCGATCTGGCCCGGCGGACAACGATGGACGTCGACGGACGGGTGCTGAGCTATCACGATCACAACGAGGCCGAGCGCGCGGGCGAGGCGCTCGCGCAGCTCGAACGCGGCGCGCGCGTCGCGCTGGTCAGCGACGCGGGAACGCCGCTGTGCAGCGACCCCGGGTACGTCGTGGTCAACCGTGCAGTCGAAGCGGGATACGCCGTCAGCCCGATCCCCGGGCCATCGTCGTTGCTCGCGGTGCTGAGCGCGTCGGGCCTCGCAGTCGATCGCTTCACGTACGTCGGCTTCCTGCCCCGGCGTTCGTCGGCGCGCCAGTCCGAGATCCGGCGTCTCATCGAGCGCGGCGACGCGTTCGTCGTGCACGAAGCACCCCGGCGCATGGCGGGGTTGCTCGCCGATCTCGCAGTGGTCGGTCCGGAGTGGGAGCTGTGCGTGGGTCGGGAGGTGACCAAGGTGTTCGAGGAGTTCCGGCGGGGCACTGCGCGCGATCTCGGCGCCGAGCCGGCGGATGCCGAAGACGCGCGCGGCGAATTCACGATCGTCGTCGCACCGCCCGTGGCTTCGCCCGAAGCCGCGACCGAGGCCGACGGAGCAACCGATGAGCAGCTCGACCGTCTCGTGCGGGCGCTGCTCGAGCATGGTGTGACCCCGAAGACGCTGGCCCGGGCGCTCGGTGAGCTGCCCGGCGTGAGTCACAAGCAGGCGTACACACGGGTGCTCGCGATCGCGAAGCGTGGATGACGCTGACGAGGGTCGTCGGCAAAGGCCGCACAGCGGTGATGCCGGCCGCCGAGCTCATGGCGCTGCGCGACGCGTACGCGAACTGTGCCGTCGACGTGGGAACCGGCGACGCACGCTTCGCGTATCACCTCGCGTCGGAGCGCCCGGACTGGCTGGTGCTCGGCCTCGACGCGCTCGACGAGCCGTTGGGCGAGGTCGCGCACCGGGCAGCGCAAAAGCCGGCGCGGGGCGGCCGTCCCAATCTCGTGTTGCTGCGCGCCGCGATCGAGGCACTGCCCGGCGAGCTCGAGCAGATCGCGGACGAGGTCGACGTGCTCTTGCCGTGGGGAGCGCTGCTCGAAGGCATCGTCTGCGCGCGCCCGGAGTTCATCGGCGGCATTGCGGCGCTGGCCCGTCCCGATGCGCGCGTACAGGTGACGCTGAACGGTGAGATCTGGCTCGATTCGACGCCGGCACGATACGTCGACCTTCCCGTGCCGACTCCGGAGTACGTCTCCGAGACGATCGAACCGGAGTTCCGCCGCGCCGGCATCGAGCTCGGACCGGCCCGCTACCTGGCCGCAGCCGAGGCGAAGGCGCTACCGACGACGTGGGCCCGGCGCTTGGGCCACGGTCGGACCCATCCGCGGTTCGTGCACTTCGAAGGCGTCCGCCGCTGAGCGCATCGATCCGCTCCTTCGAGGCGCCCTGGTTCGTGAGCGGACGTGACGCGTGCGAGGCTATCGAGTCGTGCTGACCTTCTTCCGAGCGATCGTGATCGGCCTCTTCCAGGGCGTGACGGAACTGTTCCCGGTTTCGAGCCTGGGCCATTCGGTCCTGATCCCCGCGCTGGTCGGGTGGGACGACATCGTCAAGGCACAGTCGACCGAGTCGCCGTATCTCGCATTCCTCGTCGCGCTGCACGTCGGTACCGCCCTCGCGTTGCTCGTCTACTTCCGCAGCGATTGGGTCAAGATCATCGGCGGGCTCCTCGATAGCGCGCGCCAGCGCCGCGTCACGACTCCCGACGCGCGCCTCGGCATGCTGCTCATCGTCGCGACCATTCCGGCCGGCATCACCGGTTTGGTGTTCGAGCACTCGCTGCGGACGCTCTTCGCCAAACCCACCGCGGCCGCGATCTTCCTCACGATCAACGGCGCGATCCTGCTCGTGGGAGAACGCCTGCGGCGACGCGTGGCGGTCGGCGCCGGCTACGGCGGCGACGGGTTCGTGGGTGGCCGGAGCATCGACTCGCTCACCTACGGCGAGGCGGTCTTCATCGGCGTCACCCAGATCGGCGCGCTGTTCGCCGGGATCAGTAGGTCGGGCATCACGATGGTCGGCGGCCTGATGCGCGGGCTCGACCACGAGGACGCGGCGCGCTTCGCGTTCCTGCTCGCGACGCCGATCATCCTCGCCGCCGGCGTCTACAAGGTGCCCGACCTCATGGGGCACCTCGGTGACGGCATCCGTGGCCAGGCGCTCGCGGGTGCCGCGGTCGCCGCGGTCGCCGCGTATCTGTCGACACGGTTCCTCGTGCGGTTCTTCGAGACGCAGAGCCTGACCCCGTTCGGCATCTACTGCCTCGCGGCCGGCGCCTTCTGCGTCGTGCGCTTCGCGTTCTAGAAGATGACGCGCACCATCTCGTCGATGCTGAGATCGCCCTGCAGCACGCGGCGCAGGGCGGCGACCCGCAGCGTGTCCATGCCGTGTTCGATCGCCATGCGCTCGATGTCGGCGCTCGGTGCGCGCTCGACGATCAGGCGGCTTATGTCCTCGGTGACGGGCATGACCTCGAACAGCGCGGCGCGGCCGAGGTATCCGGTCTGGCGGCACGTCGGGCAACCAACCGCTGCCCTCACGTGGATGCCCTCTTCCAGGATCTCGTCGGTTGCACCGAGCCGGCGCAGCAGCGCGAGGTCAGGGCTCTCGATCGGCTTCGCGCAGTTGTCGCAGAGTTTGCGGGCGAGTCGTTGCGCGGCCACACACGAGGTCGCGGAGGCGACGAGGTAGGGCTCGACGCCCATGTCGATGAGCCGGATGGGCGCGGCGGCGGAACGGGTCGCGTGCAACGTCGACAGCACCAAATGGCCGGTGATCGACGCGTCCGCGGCGATCCGAGCCGTTTCGGCGTCGCGGACCTCACCGACGAGGATCACGTCGGGGTCGGCGCGCAACGTCGAGCGCAACGCGCTCGGGAAGGTCATGCCTGCGCGGGTGTTGATCTGGATCTGCTTGACCCCGTCGAGCCGGTACTCGACCGGGTCCTCCACCGACACGATGCTCTTGTCGCGCGTGTTCACCGAGGAGATCAGCGCGTACAGCGTCGACGACTTTCCGGATCCGGTCGGTCCGGTCACGAAGATCGCGCCCTGGGGTGCGTAGAAGGCGCCCACGAGACGCTCGCGCGCTTGCGCAGAGAGACCGAGGGTGTCGATGTCCATGGCGCCGCGTACCGGGTCGAGCAGGCGGAGCACCACCGCCTCGCCGGCCGCGGTCGGCACGGTCGCGATGCGCACGTCGATCGGACGACCCCGCAGGTTCAACGAGAAGCGGCCGTCCTGCGGGATTCGGTTCTGCGAGATGTCGAGGTTGCCCATCACCTTGAGCCGGCTCACCATGGGCCGCAGGATGTTGAGCGGGGCATCGGAGGTGTCGTGCAGGATGCCGTCGATCCGCATGCGGATGGTGACGCTTTTCGTTGCCGGCTCGATGTGGAGGTCGGACGCGCGGTCGCCCACTGCCTTTTCGAGCAGCGCGTTGACCAGCTTGACGACCGGTCCGTCGTCGACGAGGGCGCCCTGACTGATCTCGGTTTGGAGGTCGTAGTCGTCGGCGGCATCGTCGAGCGAGCTCTCGATCAGGTCCGACCCCGAGTACGCGCGCTCGATCGCGGCCAAGAGGTGTCCGGTGTCGGCGAGTGCCGCGAGGATCGACTGTCCCGTCAGCACGCGGATGTCGTCGAGCGCGAAGACGTCGTTCGGGTTCGCCATCGCGACAACGACCTGACCGCTCCAGCGTTCGACCGGTAGCGCGCAGTAACGACGCGCGACCTCCTCGGGGATCATGCCGGCGAGCAGGACGTCGGGCGGGTGGGTCTCGAGATCGATGAACGGGACGCCGAGGTGGTCGGCCAGCGCCTGGGAGAGCTGGAAGCTCGTGACCGCGCCGATGTCGATGAGCGATTCGCCGAGGCGTTTGCGGGTGACCCGTTGGTGCTCGAGGGCGCGATCGAGGTCGTCCTGCGTGATCAACCCGCGATCGACCATCGCCTGGCCCAGTCGAGTCACCGCGTGGGCGTGCATCGGGAGTTGCATGAAGGCCGGGTAACCGCCCGACGACTGGCTGTCGTCGCCGACTTCGTCGGCGGGCGGGTTCACGTCCGCCGGCGGATTCACCTGCATCGACTCGAGGATCTCCTCGAGCCGGGTCGCGGTTTTGTCGGCTTCCGGCACGCCGGCGCCCTCGACCTTGGCGTTTTGCGCCGTTTGGGTAGCTACGTCTGTGCGCTTGTTGGAGGCCACACCTGGCAATCGGCTTCTCCGGGCGAAGCTGGAGTAATTGCCCCACCTCCGGGAGCGCAATTCACACTGTCGATCCGGTCCGTGGACCGGTCGCGTCGCGCGTCCTCCCGGCATCTATCGTCGGCCGAGCGGGCCCGACGAGGAGGAACACGAATGGCAACTGCCGACGAGGTGCGCGACGCGTTGCTCGAGCGCATCGCATATCACACCGTGAGTGCCGACGCGCACGACGTCCTGGAACTCGCCAAGGCGTACAGCTACCTCGTCGACGAGCTGGACGACGACGACGATGACGACGATGACGACGACTAGCTGAACGCCCGGGAAGGCAATATGGACCTCGTCTACACTGGTGCGCTCCAGCGCTCGTAGCTCAATGGATAGAGCATCTGACTACGGATCAGAAGGTTGGGGGTTCGACTCCCTCCGAGCGCGCTGAACGTCTTGCCTGATCAGCGGGGTTACTGCTCCCGCTGCGGTCAGTGGCAGGGGCGGTGCAGCGGGCTTTCAGGGTCCGAATTGCTAACCAATTTCGATTTCTCTCGTCGCGTTTTCGGTCTTCGGCGCGCTTATCCGCACCGAGGAGGTCTTTCCGATGGCAGTGATGAGACGCGGCGCGAGTTGGTCGTTCGCGGTGTGGGTTCCCGCGCACGACGACGTTCCGCGCCGGCAGGTCGCGCGCGGCGGGTACCGCACGAAGTGGGATGCGCTGTCGGCCGAGCGGCGGTTCTTGATCGAGCTCGAGGACGACGCAGCTGCTTCTACCAAGCCGACGGGTCCGACGGTTGGCGAGTTCCTGGTCGAGTGGTTGGTGGCGTCGGAGCCGACGCGCCGACCGACCACGTCGGTGTCGTACGAGCGGTGTGTGCGCGATCACGTGATCCCGCATCTCGGGCAGATGCGACTGCGCGACCTCGCGCCCGAGCATGTGCGCTCGTGGCAAGCGGTGCTGTTGCGTACGCCCCGTCGGTTCCGTGATGGTCCGTTGTCGACCACGACCGTCCGGTACTGCCACCGGTTGTTGCGCCGTGCTTTGCAGGACGCGTTGCGTTGGGATCTGGTTGATCGCAACGTGTGTGACGCGGTCGTGGCGCCCAGGCGGGCCGATACGGAGATGTCCGTGTGGTCGCCGCCCGACGTGCGTCGGTTTCTGGCCTTCGTCGCCGACGATCGCCTCGTGGCGATGTGGCGGCTGTTCCTGGTCACGGGGATGCGGCGGGGTGAGGTCGCCGGGTTGCGATGGATCGACGTGGATCTCGAGGCCGGCAGGTTGTCGGTGCAGCACACGCGGGTGCTCGTCTACTCGGCTGCGCAGGTCTCGGAGCCGAAGACGAAGCGATCTCGGCGCGTCATCGCCCTCGACGCGGGGACTGTCGCCGCGTTGCGCGAGCATCAGACGCGTCAGGCGGAGGAACGTGATTACGCGCAGGACGCCTGGGTCGAGTCGGGCTACGTGTTCGTGCGTGAAGACGGAACACCGATGGACCCGGACCGCATCAGCCGCCTGTTCCGGGTGACTGTCGATGCTGCAGGGTTGCCGAAGATCCGTCTGCACGATCTGCGCCACACCGCCGCCTCGCTCGCGTTGGCGATGGGTATCCACCCGAAAGTCGTGTCCGAGCGCCTCGGCCACTCGTCGGTCGCGATCACCCTCGACACGTACAGCCACCTCACGCCCGGTCTGCAAGAAGACGCCGCCGACCGCCTCGGCGAGATCCTCGACGTTGACGACGTGCAGACCTAAACGAATGTCTGCACGCAAGGTCTGCACCACGACAACTCGCGGCGAATTTGTCGCGTTCGGCGCGGACCGTGCGCCAATCAGAAGGACAAGCCCCTACCAGGAGGTACGCATGACAACCCGACGCACCTACACCGTCCCCCAAGTCGCCGAGATGCTCGGCATCTCACGATCAACCGCCTACATGTGCATCCGCCGCGGCGAGATCCCGTCGCTCACGCTCGGTCGACGCGTCGTCATCTCGAAGATGGCGTTCGAGGCCTTCCTGGCGGCGCACACGCCCGCGGCGACGGCGCCCGCGGGAGAAGAGGCCGCGACCGTGACGGACCCGTTACGAGACGCCTCAGAGCCTCTGCCGGAATCGGCGAACCGCTGATCTCGACCCCCGGCGCGTGGTCGCCGGCGCTTGTCGAGTCGTGTGCGAGCTCACCGCCGCACCGCAAGCACAATCACCGCCACCGACGAGTCCCGACCTCACGACGCGCACCTCACTCGAGACGAATCCCGACCTCGTCGCCACTCGGTTCGCCATCCTCCGCACTCTGTCTTCAGAGCGAATCGCACGGTGCCTTCAGAGCGAATCACACACGTTGCATCACGATGGCGTCCCCACCGAAAACACCCTCGCGAAAACGCTGCACGAACTTGCATTCGTAAACGCACCTCGGCTCGCGACCCGAGAACTCGACACCGGTAAACCGGATCCTCGACACCTCGGCGACCTGCTTGGCGAGCTCTCCAACCGTCTCCCCGCCGATTGCCACCGAATCCCAGAAACGGTCCTCCAAGATCGGCACAGATTCGGCTGCGCTTATACGCAACCGGGCTGAGTGTCGGGTGTCGCCGAGCCGGCGGCTATCTGGTGGTGCGCCGAGCCAGGACGCACCGATCGGACCGGCACCGGCAATCCGGCAGGTCCGAGCGTGTCAACCCCGCGGTCCTCACCCGAGATGTCCGTGCAGCCGGAGCACGGTCAGTGCCCGCACGGCAGTCTGAGCGCCTGCGAACTACCGATAGCTGTCAACAACCGAGAGCGCCCACGTTCCGACGGGGCTCTTCGGGTCCGCGCGTTCGGCAGCCTTCGTGTCAACGAAGGAGAAGATGTACTCGATCCCGTCCTTCGTGTAGCGAATATCCACGCCGTCGCCCGCGCCCGCTATGAAGCAGACGCTCTTCCCGCCGGGTGAACGGATGTGCCTCCGTGCCGCGTCGAACGAACAGTTGATATTGCTGCCCAAGAACACGTTCACCCGAAACGATCTCCGTGTCGTCGAATCGAGAAAGTGCAAGGTCTCAAGGTTGGAACCGTTCTGAAGGTCGCGTCGAATCACGACCGTTCCGTACTGGAGCGTGAGAGTCGGCTTCGTCGGTGCGAGGACGGGCTTTCCGACCGCCGCGCGGACGAACGCCGCACACTCGGCCGTTGACGTGCAGGTTCTATCGCTGGGTAGCGGGGCGGCGGCCCGTTGGCCGCTGCTGCATGACACGACCACGAGCGCCGCCACCACTGCTGCAAACCAGTCTCGAGCACGGGACAGGGCATGAGCCACGCCTGCTTATCGGCCCATTTAGCTCGACGCACGAGCGCATGGTGGCCCGATCCCGCGCAGATACGGAAACTCCGCGGACTGTCCGAGACGCGGAGCCGACGGGCGCGGGCGGCCCAAACGACCCGAGCGGGCGTTGGCTGCGACGGTGTCAGCTCGCAGTCTTGCGGAGCGCTTGCTCAACGGCGCGTCGGATCCACGCGGACACGGAGCGGTCGTCGGCGTCGGCGCGGCGGCGTACCTCGTCGAGCACGTCGGCTTCGAAGCGCACGGGGACCATCTCGGTGAGGTTCTGTTTGCGTCGGCGCGCGGGACCCTGCGGGGTCTGGTTCTTGGCCTTCGCGAAGCGGTCGTACTCCTGGTTGTGAGTCAACTTCATCGGGGGAGTTGTCATCGGTCGTTCCGGCACTGGTAGGGAGCGAATGTAATACATTCGAATACCGTTGAATGCAGTGTGTGTCACGGCGATGGCCACCTCTCCGGTTTCGTAGTACGATTGCTTCGTGTGGAGATCCATCCGTCGGCGCTCAAGCACGGGGTCCCCGGTCGCGGACATCGAACATGCTGTGCGCAACGCGATGGTGAGCGACGACTTGGACGACGACCTTCGTCTGTATCTCGGGCCGAGTCGAAGTGCGGCGTTGCTCGAGGTGATCGTCGTGGTGCGCGGAGGCGACCGTCCGGATTTGGCAATCCACGCGATGCCGATGCGAGAGAAGTACCGACGACTTCTGCCGGGAGGGTGACCGTGGCGAAGAAGAAGGACTACGGACAAACGGCAAGTGGTGAGCCGGTCACCGACGACCTCGTGGAGAAGCTGGCCGCGAAGGCCGAAGCAGGCTTCGACGTCGAGGAGATCCTTCGCCGACGCGGTGGACGGCCGGCGATGGGGTCGTCGGCGGCTTCGGTCGAGTCGGTGCGGCTCGATCCCGAGCTGAGCGAAGCGTTGCGTGAGCGCGCTGAGACCGAAGGGCGCACGAACTCGGAACTCATTCGAGACGCGCTGCGCCGTTACCTGCAGGCGAGTTAGCGCGTCAATCGAACGGGACACGCGCTCACCAGCGGCTAACCAATTCTCCGAGACAGCACGGTCAAGGGCGGACAACGACGGATGAAGGTTGAGCGTCGTCGCTGGTAGCGTCCGACGTGACAACACAGCTGAGGACCGGGCAGACAACTCGGTACTCCCGAGCGGCGCTACGGATCAGAAGGTTGGGGGTTCGACTCCCTCCGAGCGCGCTGAGTTGGTGCAGGTCAGAGCCGGTTTGCGGTTCTTGAACCTGGGCTCTCCCGGCCTGCTTGCTAACGGTTGCTCACAAGAGGTCCGTGGGTCGGAACCAGCGGACGTCAACAACCGTGGTGCGTCCTGAGCGGCAAGCAGCGTGAAACGTGCGCGGCCGAGCTCCTCGCAGGTGTGCGCCGCTCGTTGGATTCGGAGGGTGTCACGCATTCACGGTTGCGGAGACGTGGGTCCGGTCGGGGTCGCAGGACCCTTGGGTGGTCTCTTCTCCTGCACAGCGGGGTCGACCCGGTTGTACAACCGGTCAAGCGGGTCGTACTTCTCCGCGATGTGCTCAGGCAGGAACAGGTGGACCACGACCAGCACGATCAGGACGAGGACGGGCCAACGCCACCACGTCTGTGAAACCGCCCGGCGGAAGGTCCACGTCAGGGTCTCGCCGTTCGTGAGCGCGGCCGCAACGTCCCACGACACGATCACGATCACGAGCAACAGCCAGCCGTAGCGTCCCTTCATCAGCTGCTCACATGCGCTCCCGGGCGTCCTCGGTCCATCCGAGACGCAACGAGCGTAGGGCAGCGGCCCGCATCGAGCGCGGCCGCTGCCCTGGAAGCTCCAGCTCCGTCCTAGTGGTCGTCGTTCAGGATCGTGCCCACACCCTGGGAATCGGCGATGGCAGAGTTGGTGGGTGCGGACAGCTTCACGACGAAGTTCTCATCCGGCTCCACGGTCAAGTCTCCGTTGATCGACACGGTGACGGGCCGTGACGTCTGTCCGGGGCTGAACGTGACCGTTCCGAAGGTCGCCGTGTAGTCACTCGGCGCAGTGGCGGAACCGTTGACCGTCTGGTAGTGAGCGGTGACGGTAAGCGGCGACGCGTTGTCGAGCGTGACGGCGAACGTCATCTGCGACGTACCCGAATTGCCCTCGTTCTGGCTCACGTCGTTGATCCGCATGGTCGAGTCGTCATCGACGATTGTCGTCGTCTTCGAACCGTTGTTGATCGCCGCGTATGGCCCGAACGACTGGCTTCCGGTGTCGAGCCCGGTCGAGTTCGGATTGCTCAAGTTCACCGAGTACGTCTCGTTCGTCTCGTCGATCGAGTCCGTAGTGATCGGCACCGAGAACGTCTGGGTCGTGACGCCCGCCGCGAACGTCGCCGTCCCGCTCGTCGCGGTGTAGTCGCTGCCGGCCGTTGCGGTGCCGCCCGCCGTCGCATAGTTGACAGAGGTCGCGAACGGCAGGGGTTCGCTCAGGGTGACCGTGTAGGTCGCCGAGTTCGTGCCACCCGTGCCTTCGGTAATCGACGTCGGTCCGGACACGCTGAACGCCGCACCCGAGTAGTTCTCCGACGCGAGCTTGAGGTTGTCGATGAACAGGCCGTTGCCCTGATGGCTGGGCTGGGTGGCGTCGCCGGTGTCCGGGTTATGCAGCCGGAAGAGAAGCCGGTCGACCCGACTGGTGTTCGTTTGGGGCCCGTTGTTGCCGTCGCGGTAGAAGTCCTCCCAGCTGTGGCCCACGGTGCACGGCAACGCGTCGACGCAGACCTGGACGACGTCGTTGTTCCGCCCTTCGAAGAACCACATGCGGGTCCGCACGGTGTGCGGCTGGGTGCGGCTGAGCCCGGTCGCGACGTGGTGGATCACGAAATCGCTGACCGGTGCGTCCTGGTAATCCTGGAAGTTGACCTGGAGCCCCGGTGTCGTGCCGTCGCACTCATAGACCGCCGGCGGCGGGTTCGGGTCGTTCGGGTTCGGACGTGCTGTCGTGCCGCAGTCGTCGATGCTGATGAAGCTCATCCGCGCGCCGGCCGTGGATCCCGAGCCGCTCTCGGGGCTGACGGTGACGTGGAGATTGCTCTGGACTGCCGCCGGGTTGCCGGCATCGCCGAACGCGAAGCTCGATTCCCAGAATCCGTGCGTGGCGCCGGCGGTGTCGCCGTTGTTCGACGCACCCGACGCATCGGTCTCGCCCGACTGGTCGGCCGTCTGTGGGGTCAAGGGCTGATCCCCGAAGCTGCCGGAGTTGACGGCGTCCGAGATCTGCCATGCCTGATTACCGAAGCCGTAGAAGTCGGGCGTCGTGCCGGCGGTGGACTGGGTCGAGACGCTCTGGTCGTACGGTCCGGTGCTCGCCCAGCCGTTCTGTCCGTCGATCGATCCGGTGTGGTAACTCGGAGAGTCGGTAGTCTCGAAGCCGGTCGGTCCGACGAATGTGCCGGTGACGGCCGGCTTGCACGCAAGGGCCGTGAGCGCGATGACGCCCACCACCGCCACGAACTTCAATTGGTGGTGCGAGGTATCTCGCAGTCGACGCGTCTGAGTCCGCACTTCACGCATGATGCTCCCCTAACACGGTTGGAAAATCGGTCGAGCCGAAGCGTCTCGCGGGGGGTTCTCGTCGCGGAAAGCATCCCGCCGCGCGCGCCAGACGCAACCATTGCAGACGCCACTTTCCGGATGGTTTCAGCGGCTTATCCGCATGCATGCCATCTTCTACCGGCGGACTCTGCGTATACCCGAGACTCGACCACGCGGCGTGCGCCATGACGAGCAGCGCGCTGCGCAATGCGCGCTCGTCACTTCCCGACATTGGTACACCAGCGGTGCGGATGAGCGGCGCAAGTGGGCCCGGCGTGAGCAGCGTCGGTTCGTTCGTCTGCACGGTGGTGTTCCAGTCGACGACGTGGAAGTTTGGATGCGGCAGACCGCGGCAATGAGTGCGCGGTTGATGTCGTTCGCGACGATCGGTGTTGCGGCTTCGCCGTGAAGCCGGGTATTGATCGTGGCAACAAGGACGCAACGCTGTGCAGTGACCAAGGCGAGCATGCGGTCGAAGTAGGTGCGCCAATCGGGATGGGTGCCGGCCTGTAGCGCGCATTGTTCGAGCCAAAGAAGGAAAAAGCTGCGACCGCAGCAAAGAACGCACTTTGGGGGTTCGACTCCCTCCGAGCGCGCTGCGACCGTCTGCGGAAACGCATCCGCTGCTGACAGGCTTAAGGCATGCAGATCGGCGTCGCGTATCCGCAGAACGAGCTTCGAGGCGATCCCACCGCGGTTCGGCGGATCGGGAAAGCGGTCGAGGACCTCGGCTTTGACCACCTCCTCGCGTACGACCACGTGCTCGGTGCCGTTCACGCCGACCGAACGTCTCCGCTGACGGGCCCCTACACCGAGCACGACCCGTTCCGCGACCCGTTCGTGATGTTCGCCTATCTGGCCGCCGTCACCGAGCGATCCGTTTCACTACCGGAATCCTGGTCCTTCCGCAGCGCCAGACCGCGCTCGTGGCACGACAGGCAGCCGATGTTGATCTCCTGTCCGGCGGTCGGCTGCGCCTCGGCGTGGGCGTCGGCTGGAACCACGTCGAGTACGAGGCCCTCGGACAGGACTTCCATACTCGCGGCGCCCGGCAGAGGAGCAGATCGAGCTGCTTCGCCGCTTGTTCGCAGAGCCTGTCGTCGACTTCTCGGGCCGCTTCGACCGGATCGACAGAGCCTCACTCGTACCGAAGCCGACGCGGCCCATTCCGATCTGGCTTGGTGGATCCGGCGAAGCGGCGTTCGATCGGGCCGCCCGGCTCGCGGACGGCTTCATCTTCTTCGGTGGCGGCATCGACGACACGGTTGACGCCTGGAAACGGCTGCGCGAACGAGTCGGCGGCCTCGGGAGGTCGGTCGAAGCGTTCGGCGCGGACCACGTGGCGCTTCCTCGGGGCGTCGTCGCCGACCTCACCGCCGAGATCGAAGCCTGGGGTAAGGCAGGTGGTACCCACGTCTCGGTGGTGACGATGGGCCTCGGCCTGGACTCGGTCGACGGCCACATCGACTACCTCGCCTCGGTCGCAGACGCGCTCAGCTTGGCGTGACACGCGGGCCGCGCGTCCCGTGGACGCGGTGGCGCGCTCGGCAAGGTGTGCCGGGTCGAGCTCGGTGAGCTTGGTGCTCGACCACGACGCGCGCGTGTCCCTATCCTTGATGCGCGGGCGGTTCGGGGTCGAAGGAGGACCCATGGGCCGCCACGGAACCAGTGTGAAGACGGCGGAACGCGGTGCGTTACCCGCCGCGGTCTTGGCGCCGGGCTGGTATCCCGACCCGTACCTTCGGTGGAAAGCCCGCTATTGGGACGGGCGATTGTGGACCGAACGCGTCGCGGGGCCGGGACGGGATCCGATGCGGCCGGTGTTCGGACATGACGCCGTCGCGCCCCCCGCACGGGCCGACCTTCTCGTCGTCGATCCGATGCTGGTGCACATCGTCGAGGCACTGTGCACTGCGGAGCTGGCGCACCTGCGAACCGAGGTCGAGACCTGGTGTGGAGTGGCCGAGGAACGTGGCCGAGCACTGGCCAGCGCCCTCGCCGCCTGGGAGTCGCTCGCCGCGAGCCGCAAACAGCTCGCGGGGGAGCGAATCGATGGTGGCGACACCGTACATAGATCTGCTGCGAAACCTGCCCTGGCGTCGGTTCCCGATGCTGCTCGTATGGCGGCACTGTCGGAGTTGACGACCATGACGCTGAAGCGGCGACGTTGGTGGGAGCGCTCGTAGAGCCTCGTCGCTGCGGTCGATCAGCACGACGAAGCATCGCCGATGACGTCGGCGATGACCTCGTCGGGACTGCACCGCCATCCGAACCGATGCGCGGCCTCGTTCGCGCTCTCGCCACCTTGCTTCTCCCGCGCGAGCGTGATGAGTGCCTTCCACAGCGCCCATCCACGCCCGCGCGCCCAGGTTCCATCATCGAGCGGAAGACCGCGTCGAAACGCCGATCTGCCGGCGTCGGTGAAGAATGTCCAGGCCATGACGAGATCACACGCCGGGTCACCGACGGCCGCGCACCCGAAGTCGATCACCGCGCGCAGACGACCGTCTGCGACGAGCAGGTTCGAAGCGCTGACATCGCCGTGCACCCACACGGGCGACCGATCCCACGGGCTGGCGACGGCCGCGTCCCATACCTCGGTCGCGGCGTCGCGATCGATGTCACCGTCCAGCAACCGGAGCGACTCTCGCGACTGCGCGTCGTAAGTGTCGACCGGCCCGCCACGGAAGAAGCTGTGCTGCCCGGCCGGGGGCCCGTCGCGAGCATCGATCGCGTACAGCGCGGCGAGGAAGCCCGCGAGGTCAGTTGCGAACGCGGTCACGTCAGCGACGCGATTCACGCTCGCGGGCTCGCCGTCGATCCACCGGTAGATCGACCACGGCCGAGGAAACCCGCGGCCGGGCTGTCCCACGGCTACGGGCTCAGGGATCCGAAGTGGTAGGTCGCGGGCGAGAATCGGCAACCAACGCTGCTCCTTGTCGACCTGCACCACGTAGGCGTCGGCGCTCGGAAGACGCACGGACAACGTTTCGCCGAGCCGGAAGGTGGTGTTGTCCCATCCGTCGAGGGCGACCGGCACGACTGCGAGATCGGCCCACTCCGGAAACTGCTCGGCGACCAACGCAGCTACGACCGCGGCAGTGATGTCGCCCTTCTCCACGCGAAGATTCTCGTTCAGTCGACCACGAGGGTCCATGCGCGCAACTCCATCACGTCGCCTCTCGAGCGATTCAGATGTTGTCGACGCCCCGCACTCACGTGGTGAACCTTCCGTGCGACCCGTTCGTATTACTGGTCAGCGGCTCCGAGGAGGGCGCATGCGTCAACGTCACCGACCGTTCGTGCGGTTCGAGAAGTCTCTTCTGGCCACGTTGGGCGTGGTCGCGGTGCTGACACTCGCGGCCTGCGGCGGATCCTCGGGCGGCACGACCAATTCGCCGGCCCCGGTGCAATCGCCGCCCACGACTTCCGCGTCGAACGCCGGGTCGAGCGGCGGCGGCTACTACTGATCCGCGGTTCCGGGCGCGACCGCGACGCGCGTCAGCTTGTCTGCGCCGGAGGAAGCCCGAGCTGCGTGCGCAGGATCCTGACCGGCGGCACGACGGCGTCGTTGGCCGCCCTGAGTCTCTGCTCGTAGCGAGCCAGTTGCTGGAGCGAGGTCGACGTGGCCGCTTCGGAGGTGAGGGTGGCGCGCGATTCGTTGACGCGGACCACCGCTTTGGCAGTTGCTTCGATCGCTGACGGAAAGGCGATGGCAAGCAGGCTCGAATCGAACCGGCGTTCGGTGGCGGCGGCGTCGCGAAGGTCGGCTCGGGCTGCGGAGAGATGGTCGTGGTCCGGCCCGTCGAGCGCGTGGAACGCGCGGTCGAGACCTTGGTTGCCGATCGTCGCGATCGCGAGGTAGCGAGCTGCGAGGTCTCGACGCTGCGCGGCTGCCGCGGCCGTCGTCGGCGACGGGTTCGTCGTGGTCCGAGCGGCAGGTGTGGACGCGCCCGCACATGCGGCCGCCCAGACGATTACCGCCAGCAAGAGCAGGGCTTGGGATCGGATCGTCCGGCCGGCCCCAGTTCGCGTGCCGGAACTCGTCGGAACGATCGATACCACCTGACAGGAAGCTACAGCGTGGTCAGCCGTGTCGGGTGAGGCGACGGGCGACGGCGCGCGCGAGCTTGTTCGGAACCTGGTCGGGGAACGGAAGGACGGAACTCACATTGATCTCGCACAGGATGTAGGTGTCGGCACCGGTGCCCGTTGGCGGTCCGTACAGGAAGTCCGCGTCCCAGAGGAGTGGCAGCTCGCCGTCGTCGACGCCGACCAGCTGACACAATCCCGGAACCCATTCCCGTTCGAGCGTGTGTTTGAGAGCAGCGAGCGTGGGTTCGAAGGCGGGGTACATGGTCTTGGCGGCGGGCATGCCGAGCACCCTGTCGGCCGCGGGCGCGTCGCTGTCATCCGAGGGCGCTGCGGGCTGTTGGCGCGCGAAGCCGACGACCTCGTCTTGCACGAGGTACGCCCGGATCATTCCCGCCGCGAGACGCGAAACAAACGCTTGGTCGATCAGCGGCGCGGACCCTGCGAAATATCGATCGCAGCGGTTCATGAACGATTCGAGTGTCACGTCCTCGGTGACGTCGTTCCGCGGAGCGGCGTGCTGGACGCGCACGATCGCTTCTCGAGGTATCGGTGCAGACGCGGCCGCCGGAGCGCCACGGAGGAGCGTGACCTTCCACACTCCGATGCCGCCGTTGCCGCGGTTCTGTTTCAGCACGCGTGGTTGCCCGGCTCGCAACCGACTCGGGAACTGCTCCCGGAACTGCGAGATCGTGGCGTACAGATGCGTATCGGTGCCCCAACCCAGGCTCTTCGTCCGATACAGCACCTCCTTGGTGCCCATCTTCAGGATCGTGTCCGGATGCGCGCTCACCCAGATCCCGCGCGAGGACGTCTCGCGCAGCACCGCGTCGAGCTTGGCGCGGTCTTCGCCTTCTCCGATCGGATCGACCCACACGAGCGCGCCGTCGGCCCGAAGCAACCGATCTCGGGCCGCGTCGAGAGTCTGATCGTTGTACACGACGGGTTCCGAATCGATGCCGGCGAAGGTCAAGGCGTCGAATACCGGGCGCAGTCGGTCGTAGTTTCGGGTCTCCGTGGGATCACGATCACCGCGCCACACAACGGCGACGCGACCGAGATGACCTCGCATCGGAAATCGTCGTCCTCTCGCTCGAACCCGGTCTGAGGGCGCGACGATCACACCACACAAAGTGGCCGAATGGCAGTTCGAACCGTTGCTTCTGGGCCCGCAGGTACCGCATGAGCGCTGGGACCTACGGTGAGATCCTTCCGGACGCGAAGATCGGCCGGCTTCCGGTCGATAAGGAGGCGTGGACGTGGACTCCCGGCCCCCGGCCGCGCCCGGCACGCCCGCTCGCAGCGACGAGACGGACGCCACACCGCGGCGGCAGGCACACGACGAGGTAGCCGAGATCGGCGCGCGGGTGGAGGAGATCGTTGCCTCGCCGCCGGACCAATCCGCCGAGGGTCCGGCCGACGACGGCGACCAGGCACGCCCGGTCGAGGAGGCATCGAAACACATATTGCTCGGCCCGGCGCTGGCGAAGTCCGACCGGCTCCAGTCTCGCCTGGGGAAGATGCTCGTGCATCGTGGCCTCGTCACCCAAGCCGAGCTCGACCGAGCACTCGAACGTCAAGCAGAGACCGGTGAACGCCTTGGTGAGGCGCTCGTCGCCATCGACGCGGTGACGAGCGGCGATGTCGCCCGCGTGCTTGCCGAGCATTTGCGACTTCCGTACATAGACCTGGGCGACGACGTTGCCGACATGACCCTCGTCGGAGCGATTTCCGCAGCGGCCGCGCGCCGTTACGTCGTGCTTCCCGTCGCCCGATGGGGTGATCGGATCGTCATCGCGATGGCGAACCCCAACGACGCCGAGATAGTCGAGGAGGTACGGCGTCTCGTCGATGCACCGGTTGTCGTGGCAGTGGCCGATCCGGTCGTGCTGCGCCCGCTGATCGCTGCTGCTTACGGAAATCGCGAGAAGGCCGCAGACTCCCCGACCACGCCGACGACGCCGACCGCGCGCGCAAACGCCGGAACAGCGTCGCTCGAGCGCGCGGCGACCGTCGCGTTCATCTGCCCGGGCTGTCAGCAAGCGCTGACGTTGCGAGCGGCGCCATGGGTCATGACAGAAGTCAACCGCGATCCGGGCCGCTACTACGTGTGGGACGAAGAGCCCGGCGACGCCAAACCTGTCCACGTCTGCCTACGGAGCTGACTCGTCGAGACACTTCTCCGAGCGCGGCGGGCCCGGGTGCCGTTGCCCCACGACCCGTCGCATGTTCCCGAAGCGAGCATCCTTGACCGCAAGGAGTGGGCATGTTCGGAGTATCGTGACTGCGATGTTTCGGGTCACGTTCCTGATCGACGACCCCGCCGAGCGTCACCGCTTGGCCAACGAGTTGCGGAGTCTGACGATGGGCGGCGACGCCCGGATCGTCTCGGCGTTCGCCGACGCGAAGACCGTCGAGGTATACCTCGAAATCGGCGAACGCGTGGTCTGGCGCGATGTGACCGATCAACTCGCCCAGCGCCTCGGTGTCGACGAGTACGAAGTGACGCGCGCGGAGCCGCTCCTCACCGTTCCGCCCGCGGGCGCGGACGCGACCGGTCGCAGGCGTCTTCGCCCCGCGGCAATCACGCAGGTGCGGGTGCATCCTGACGGCCGCACCTTGTCGGTCCAAGCTCGGCACCGACAAGACGAGACGGTCGAGACGGTCGACGTTCAACAGACCGACGATGCGGTAGCCATCACAGTCTTGCTGAGTGCGCCGGATGACGACGTCCGCGATCATTACGTGTCGTTTGCGGTCGCGTTCACCTGGGTTGACACCACCCTGGATCGTCCGGTGGGCAACCGCCGGATCGTTCACTAGGACACCGACGACCGGGCGTCCCTTATCGGTTGCTCAGGTGCCAGTCGTCGCCGTCGTCGGGCGGTTCGCGCTTCCACGGTTGCCACCACTTGCGGCGACCGCTCCGTTTCGTGCCGAGTTGGCGTAGCACGTCGGGTTCGGCTTCGTCGACGATGCGCTCCGCGTCGTCGAGAAGATCCTCGATCGCTTCCGGTGCCTCATCGGGCTCGTCCTCGACGGCCGGGAGGGCGAGCGATCCGGCAACGAACGTGCCGTCGATCATGGTCTGTTCGTAGCTCGCGCAGTTCTCGGGGCAACGCCACGGTGCTTCGGGCGCGAGGTCGAGGACACAGAACCGCGCGGTCTCGCCGCTGCTGTAGGTGCGACTGGCAAAGTGCCGGCAGTCCTCGCGCATCGACATTTCGAGAGTTTCGCAGACTCGTCGCGGCGGCTGGTGTCTACCGGCGCTCAGGCCGCGTGTAGCGAGGCCGCGTGTAGTCAGTACGCATCGTTCCGGTCGGTGGGTAGATGATCAGGGCATTCGGCCGCCTCGCATTCGGGCTGCGTACGGCGTGTCGTCGGAAGTCGGTCGGTCGGAACGCGAACGCGAACACGGCGAGCCAAAACAGGACCGACAGCGATCCCAAGACCACGATGGCAATGCTGTTCACGTGAGTGCCGTCTCCAAGGTCGCGCGGCTTGCGCTGCCATCGTAAGAGATCGGTGGAGAACGGCAACGTGGACCGTTTCGGCGCATCGGCGCGAGATCGTCAGGCGCACGATTTCGGCATCGTTCCTGGCAGTGAGGCTGCGAGCGTCGGTGCATCGGCGGTCCCTTGACAATGTTTCGCGCCAGCGCGAGCGTTCCGCGCGGCGGAGAGCCGCTGTGTGCGCCACGCCCAAGGCTCAGGGTTTCGGTTACGGACGACGAGGGGGAAGTTGCATGGGACGCGGAGCGCGCGAGCGAGTTGCACTACGGGCGCTTGCTCGGAAGGTGTGGGGCGAGAGCTACTACGAGCACCATGTGCGTCAGCGCGCGCGGCGCGGGCAACGTCTTGTCGCGCTGGTGGGCATAGGCATCGGAAGTCCGCTTCTACTGAGTGCGCTCGTATTGGCGGGATTTTCGACCGCGGCTTCCGCGCACACGAGCACGATCAACATCTCGTGCACGCAAGTCGAATTCGTTTACGACAGCTTTCCGGATGTGACGGCTACGTCGCACGAGTCGGTGAGTATCGACAGCGTCGAGGTTGCGACGCGCGACTTCACGTTCGAGGGTCCGTCGGCGACCGACGTCATTTCGATTTCGGTCGGGTCGGGCACGCATACGGTCGACGCGCATGACCAATGGTCATTCGACGGACAACCGCAGGGGCAGGCGGACGCGCATCAAGAGCTGTCGGATTGTGCTACTACTTCGACCACGATGCCCAAGAGCTCCACTACCGAGTCTTCGACGACGACGATGCCAAAGACGTCAACTACCAAGTCGACGACGACGAGTACCACGGTGCCCAAGTCTTCGACCAGCGCATCGACCAGTTCGTCGACGAGCTCGTCGACATCGACGACGCGCTCGACCAGCACCACGATCGGCTCGTCGACGACTTCGACAGTTCATGAGCAGGGCTCTACGTCGACGACGAGGCCTTCCACGTCTTCGACCGTTCACGAGCAAGGGTCGACATCGACGACCACAACGAGCACCCCGAAGCGAAACCTTCCCTTCACCGGTTCCGGCGGCCTCTCGCTGGCCGCGGGGCTGGCCGCGCTCGGGGTCGGAATGCTCGCGGTGGGCATGACGTCTCTGCGCCGATCCACGGGCGGCAGCTGATCGATGTCGAGGCCCGCGCGTGATTACGGGACCGGAAGTCGGCGGCGTCGTGTGGCGACGCTCGCAATCGCCGCGGTCTCGATCGGCATTGCGGGTGCCGTCGTCGTGAACGAGGTGGCGACTGCCGGCGCAAGCACGCGGTCGGTTGCTGTGCCGCAGATCACCTCCAAGACCGTGACGACGGTGAAGAGTGCGAGCCCCGTTCGCAAGGCCGTGCGGCACCGCCGCAAGCGAAAGGGCACCGGCATCCGCGTCCTGCGGCCGACCACGACGACTTCGACGACTTCGACGACTTCGAAGTCGGTGACGAGCACGACGTCGACGACCGTCGCTCGCAGCCTGTTGCCGTCGAACCCTGGTCGCGGCCGATTGGGGCGCGGGGGAAGCGCGGTCGCGACCCAGGCCGTGAGCGCCCATCACTCCGGCATGTCGGCCTCGACCAAGATCCTGCTCTTGCTCGGCCTCGCGCCGCTGATCCTTCTGGGCTTCGGCTTGGTCCTCGCGGACCTCGTGCCCCGGTCCCCGCGGGCGCGCCGCAGAGACCCGGGGCCGATGCCCCAGTGACACCGATCGCTCTCGTCGCGGCGGCCGACTAGGCCGGCGAGTCCGCGCGCGTGGGTGCCGGGTCTACGGCTGCCACCACGACCGCGGGCGCCGGACCTTGGACGAGATCTTCGCCGGCCGGCTTCTTGGCCGGGGCGAGTAGTGCCCACGCCTCGTCGTGAACGATGGCGGTGCGGACCGGTGCGGTCACCGTCGGCAGGCCGTGCAATCGTTCCTCGCTATTGCGCTCCAACCGTTCGGCGAACGGATCGTGCCGGACGGCGGACATCAGCCCGTGCACTATCGCCAGGGCGGCGCCGATGCCGACGATGGCGAGGAAGATTCCCATAGCGACTTCATCGGCAGGCCGAGGGTGAAACTTTGGCCCCGTCGTCGTCCCGAAGTACTGCGCCCGAATTCGGCCGGTATCATGGTCGGCTCGGCCGGTTCGTGATCAGCCCGGGGAGATCCATTGACGAGGAGGAGACGTCGGGCTCGCGCCATCATCGGCGTTGTCGTCGTCTTGGCGCTGGCCGCGGCCGCCGGGACCGTCTTCTGGCTCGACTACCACCAGGCGCGCTCCAACGCCGAGCAAAAGAAGTTGGACACGGCGAAGGAGAAGTCGGCGGCCGGGGTCGAGGTCGCGGGCGTCGTCACGGCGGTCGACGGAGCCTCCGTGACCCTGCGGGTCAACGGCAAGCCGCGCCGGCTGGTCACCACACGATTGACGACCGTCGTGAAGGCCACCACGGGAAGTGGCGCCGACGTGAAGGTGAAGGCGCGCGGTCTCCTCCGTATGAAGGCCGGGGTTCCGGGCGTCGCCCAGGAGGTTCTCGTACTGCCGCTCACGGCGAAGATCGGTCAGCCGATCGCCAAGGTCGGGTTCGGGTTCGTCTGGCTGCGTACGAAGGATGGTCGGCTCGGGGCCAAGATCAACATGAGCAGTGCCACTGTCGACGTCGGAGCCGCGGCGCCACGAACGGATATCCAGCCCGGGGAGAAGGTCGTCGCGCACGTGCAGCCCACCGTGTCCAAGCCCGTCCGGCTCATCGCGACCGACATCGTGTTGCTGCCGGCAGGCTCGACCTTCGTCGCCTGATCGGCCCGTCTTCCACAACAGGACGCGTCGCCGGCCGACTACAACTACGGCTCATCGAGCTCGCCGAACGCGAGCGCGTACGCGACGGCCGTCAGTGACATGCCGTCGAGCATCTCGTTCTCGCGAAGGATCCTGCGCACCTCGCTTACGGGTACCCATTCGATGCGTTCCGACTCGCCGGCATCGCTGGGCTCACCGACATGGGTCGCGCCGTCGGCGAGGAACGTGTGGAAGATCTGATCGCTGATCCCGTTGGTCGGGCTGAAATGCACGAGCGGCCGCAGGCGACCCGGTCGCCACCCGGTCTCCTCCAGGGTCTCGCGTGTCGCAGCTTGTTCGGGCGTCTCGCCCGGATTCATCCCGCCGGCCGGGATCTCCCATCCCCAGGCGTCGGTGATGAAGCGGTGACGCCACAACAGCAGCACACCGCGATCGCGATCGTGCACGACGGCGCCGGCCGCCTTGTTCGGCATGCGCACGACGTGGTGTTCGAAACGCTCGCCGCCGGGGATCTCGACGTCGACGAGTGAGAGGCGGACCCACGCGCTGTCGTACAACACCCGTTCACCGTGTACCTGCCAGCGCACCGGGTGAATGTAGTGCCGAGCGCGGTTCACGCGGCGCCCCGCCCCCGCACGGGCGGGAGCTACCGTTCGAACGTGAGAGACCTCCCCGATCCCCCTTTCGCAGGTTGGGATCCCCCGTCCTACCGAGTCGACGCGCGCGGCAAGGTCGTCGGCGCCGAACCGGGCTCCCCGAGCAACTGGGGTCGCTTCGGCGAGGACGATCAACTCGGAACCGCGAACCTGTTGACGCCGGATCGCGTCGCGGCCGCCGCCGCCCTCGTCAGGACCGGTAAGCGATTTGCGCTCGCGCTTCCCATCGGCCCGCCGACTCCGGGCGGATACCGCGCCGAGCCGTTGCATCTCTACAACTTCGCGGCCGGCGACGGCGTGCTCGGGAGCGGTCGCGGCGGATCGCGATATCAGGTGTCGGACGACTACGTCGTCATGGCGCTGCAGGCATCGACCCAGCTCGACGGCTTCGGTCACGTCGGCGGCGAGCACACGCTGTACAACGGGTACTGGGCAGGCATGGTGACCGCCACCGGAGGCGCGCGCCGCCTCGGCGTGCACCACCTCGCGCGCCACGGCATCGTCGGGCGGGCGGTGCTGCTCGACGTCGCGCGCCATCTCGGCGTCGGGCACGTCGAACCCGGGTTTCCGGTCGGACCGGACGAGCTCGACGGGGCCGCCCGTGCGCAGGGCGTCGACGTCGGCGCGGGCGACATCGTCCTCGTCCACACCGGTCACGTGGGGTGGAAGCTCAGTCTGGCACCGAACGCTCCGGAGGCGGTGAGCCGGCACGAGCCCGGGATCTCGACCCGGGCGATTCCCTGGTTGCACGATCACGACGTCGCGATGATCGCGACCGACACGGCTGCGTGCTCCGTCGTCCCGCCGGAGCCGGGCGACGACTTCCTGACGTGGCACGTCGCCGCGCTGCGCGACCTTGGTCTCCTCGTCGGCGAGCTGTTCGATCTCGACGAGCTCGCGGCCGACTGCGCGAGCGATCGCGTCTACGCGGGGATGTTCGTCGCCGCGCCGATGCCGATCGTCGGCTCGAGCGGCTCGCCGCTCAATCCCATCGTCTTGAAGTGACAGGCCGATCTTCCTCAAGTGACGGGTGCGCCCGGCCTCACGCCGCGCTCTTGCGCCGACCCCTCGCCAGTCCTCCGATGCCGAACAGGAATCCGAGCGCGCCGACGACGATCGCGACGATGGCAATCGTCTTCGCGTTGTCGACGTCGCTCTTCTTCACGGTGCTCGTCGCCGCGGGCGTCGTGGCGCCCGTATCGGCCGTGGCACTGGTCAGCGTGAGCGCCGGAACCGGGTTGTCGGGCTCCGGACCGCCGGCTGGTGTCACTTGCACCCAGTTGACGGTCGAGCCGTCGCTGTAGGTCTGGGTCGTCGGGAACGAGAGCGAGTCGGCGTCGTCCGGAAGTCCGACCGAGACCCGGAACTCCTGGAAGTTGTCGACCGCGATGCCCTTGCCGCTGGCGGTCCAGGTGACGTCCTTGACCGCGCTCGTGACCGGGCCGTTGTCGGTCGGGATCGGCGTCGTCACGGTGAACTGGGTCGCCTCGGCTGTCCAGCCCGCGATGGGTTCGACGAGCGCCTCGGCGATCGGGTGGTCGGTCGGGAACTGCACGACGACCTTGGTCGTCGTCTGTGGGTCCTTCTCGTTCGGGACGACGAAGGCGAGCACCGCGTTACTCCCCTTGGGGGCCGACTCGGGTTCGATCTTGACGTGGGCCCAGGCCGGGGCCGCGGCCGCGACAAGCGCCAGAGCCGCCGTTGCGAGGACGATTGCAAACCGTCGCACCAGTTCTCCCCTCGATGAGCTGTCGTGTCGTGCACCGGTCGCTCGACCGTGCGGAAAAGTTCCCGATTGCTTACACGACGCCGCCCTGTGACGCCGCGGAGACGACGCGCAGCACCGGTCGCGGGCGGGTTCGCGGGGCCATGAGCAGGTACAGGAGCACCGTACCGACGAGTTCCAGGAGGTGGGTGGTCTCGGTCAACGCCACGGCGCGTCCGTGGGCGACATCGATGATCGCGGTCAGGATCAGGCCCCCCGAGAGCGCCGCCGCGAACGGCAGGAGACCGACCGCTCGAAGTGGTCTCCAGGCCGCGAACACGAATGCGATTGCGAGCGCGAGATCCCATGTCCCGACCTCGTGCGCGACGTGTACGGGTGCGCCTTCGTCGGAGCCGTAGACGAGGCCCGGCACCGCGAGCGCGAGCTGGGCGATCGCGACCGCGACGAGCCCGAGACGCAGCGCCGACGTCCACGGATCGGGCCGGTGCCGCTGCGTACGTGCGGCTTCCAGGACGTTGGCGGTCAGATCGGGCGCGTCCGTATGCGCGGCGACTGTGAGCGCGTCGAGTGCGCGCGCGCCGTCGAGGAACCGGCGGCAGGCTGCACACGTCCGCACGTGCGCGGTCAGCGCGGCGCCGGTCGCGGCTGCGGGTTCGCCGTCGAGGACGGCCGACAACGCTTCACGGGCTTTCGAGCACTCCATGCCCAACAGTCGTATCCGGCGTGCGTCTGGTTCCCGCGGGCTCCGACGTCGTAGCTTCGAGCTCCGTGGACGACGACGACCAGATCATGAGGGCCGCCGCCGCCGGCGACCGGCTCGCGCTCGCGACCTTCGTGCGCGAGACCCAGGAGCACGTCTGGCGCTACTGCGCGTATCTCGGGCACGGCGACGACGTGGGCGACCTCGTGCAGGAGACGTACGTACGGGCCCTGCGATCGCTGCCGCGATTCGAGGGACGGACCTCCGGGCGGGTGTGGCTGCTCGCGATCGCGCGGCGGGTCTGTGCCGACGCGGTGCGCACCGCGCAGCGCCGGCGCGCGTTGGAGGCGCGCTGGCGCCGCGAACGCCGGGTGTCGGACGCGGCCGAGACCGTCACGATCGAGCTGTTGCTCGATGCGCTCGCGCCGGAGCGGCGGGAGGCGTTCGTGCTCACCCAGATCGTCGGGCTGCCGTACGCGGCCGCCGCCGAGGTGTGTCGCGTTCCGATCGGCACGATTCGGTCGCGGGTGGCGCGTGCCCGCGAGGAGCTCCAGTCGTCGCTACGCCAGGAGGAGACGGGCTGAGTTCAGTCGTCCGTCCTCAGTCGTCCGTCCTCAGTCGTCCGCCCTCAGTCGTCGTTGTCTCGCCCGTTGTCGTCGCCGGTGGGAGTCGTGGTCGTCGAAGCCGGTGCGATCGTCGTTTGCAGGCCGGTGCTCGGGCTCCGGGGGGCGCTCGCGGGTGCGATGTGACGGGAGATCGGCTCGAACCTCCCGATGCGATCGGCGCGGTGGCCGTCGACGATCCCCGCCGCCCACACGAGCGTTGCCCCAGATGCACTCAGCGCCATGGCGACGATGAGTGCGATCGTGAACGTCCGTTGCCGGGGCATCGTTGCGGACGTTACGGCCACGCGCCTCAAGGGCCGGTGTGCAACGGGTTAGCGGCAGGAAAAGGTCATCCCGGTGCCCGGGTTCTCACCGAGGCGGCATCGTCGGATCGGGGCTCGACGCCGGCCGGAAGCACGACGATCGCGTCGAGGCCGCCGGTCGGGCTCGGCTCCAGGCGGGTGGTCCCGCGCGACGCCTCCGCGAGCCGGCGCACGATCGCGAGTCCGAGTCCTGATCCGGTCGGCGCGGCGTCCGCGCCGCGCCAGAACCGGTCGAACGCACGCTCGCGGCTCGCGGGGTCGAGTCCCGGTCCCTGATCGATCACGTGCAATTCGACGCCTGCCTTGGTCGCATCGACGCGCACCGTGATGCGAGAGCCGGACGGCGACACCGCGAGCGCGTTGTCGACGAGGTTGTCGACGAGTTGCTCGACCGCGCCGGGAACCGCCCGCGCCCACGCCGCGCGCGGCAGCTCGGGAACGAGGGCGACGTTCTTCTCGGCGACGACCTCTTGCCACGCGTCGACGCGATCGCCCGCCACCGCGGCAACATCGACCGGAGCGTTGTCAGTGCCGTTCGCATCGTCGCGGGCGAGCATGAGGAGCCCGTCGATCAGCCGGCTCATGCGCGCGACCTCTGCGGACGCGGCGTCGATCGCGGCACGGTCGCGGTCGTCGACGTTGCTGGCGAGGTTCTCGAGGCGCAGCCGGAGCGCGGTGAGCGGTGTGCGCAACTGGTGCGAGGCGTCCGCGACGAAGCGTTGCTGCGCGTCGAGCAGTCGTGCCAGGCGGCTTGCCATGCGATTGACGGTCGTCGCGAGCCGGCGCAGCTCCGGCGGTCCGGCGTCGGTCTCGACGCGCGCCGATAGGTCGCCGGTGGCGAACTGGTCGGTGGCCGATTGCAGCCGCCGGATCGGGCGCGTGATGCTACGTGCGAGTACGAAACCCACGATCGCGACCGCGACGAGCACGCCGAGGCACAGCAACACGAGCTGCGTCCACACCCTGCGGACGCGAGCGTCGAGCGTCCCGGTGCCGTAGGTGATGCGCACGGCACCGATCACCCGGCCCTCGGTCGTCACCGGAACCGCCGCGTACACGAGGGTGGTATCGAGCACGTCCGAGCGGCGGGTGCCCGTGACTCGCCTTCCCTGGAGCGCAGTTTGGATTTCCGGGCGCGTGGAGTAGTCGAGGTGCTTCGTGGGCTGTTCGGTGTCGGCGAGCGCGATCCCGCGTGTGTTGACGACGATGACGTGTCCGCCCGTGTCTCTCGCGTAGCGGAGGATGTCGGTCATCGGGACGGCGGTGCCGGCTTCGAGCGGGTCGTCCACGATCGCCGTCATCGTGTCGGCGTCGCGCTCGACGTCGAAGAGCAGTCGATCCTTCTCGCGGTGTGCGAACGTGAGCCCGAGCGGAATGGCGAGGAGCGCGAGCCCGAAGGTGGTGATCGCCAGATACGTGACGACGAGCCGCCGGATCATCGCGTCGGGTCAGTGCGCCACGTCGAGCCGGTAGCCGACACTGCGGACGGTCGCAATCCAGGTGGGATCGGCAAGCTTCTTGCGCAGCGACGCAATGTGCACGTCGAGGGTCTTCGTCGGTCCCCACCAGTGCTCGTCCCATACTTCTTCGATGAGCTGCTCGCGGCGCACGACAGTGCCCGAGTCGTCGGCGAGCCGGGCCAGGAGATCGAACTCCTTCGGGGTGAGCGCGATCTCGTTCTCGTCGATGGTCACGCGTCGTGCCCGCCGGTCGATGCGCAACGCGCCGATCTGCTGAACGCCGGAACCGGCCGACGCGGTCGAGTCGGGCCGGTGCGTTCGCCGACGCACGGCGCGGATGCGCGCGACGAGCTCGCGGAACCCGAACGGCTTCACGACATAGTCGTCCGCACCCAGCTCGAGCAGGAGCACGCGGTCGAATTCGTCGCCGCGTGCAGTGAGCACGATGATCGGCGTGTCGGAGCTGCGGCGCAACGTGCGGCACACGTCGGCGCCGTCGACGTCGGGAAGCCCGAGGTCGAGCAGGACGAGATCGGCGTCGCCGGCGGCCCGCAGCGCGGCTCCACCGGTCCGCACCGACGTGACCTCGAAGCCTTCGCGTTCGAGCCCCTCGACGAGCGGGACAACGATCGCGTCCTCGTCTTCGACCAGGAGGAGACGAGGACGCACGATCGGTGCTGCGGTCACGGCGACCACAAGCCTACGCGACCCGATGTTCGAATCTTCGTTCGCGCCAGGACCGAAAATGGGGTCCCGCCGGCGAACCGGCGGGACCCGAGTCGAGGGCCGAGTGGGGGTCGGACCTCGACGATCGCTGCGCACACTACCGAGGCAACGTTGACCGTGCGGGGGGTGCGCGGGGCGCACGGATCCGTTGCCGCGGCCGGAATTGGCAAGAATGGCAACGATGCGAATGAGGTTCCTCGGGCATGTCGGCTTCTCGGTGGAGACTCGAGGCGGGTCGATCCTGTGCGATCCCTGGTTCACGCCCGCGTACTTCGGCTCGTGGTTCCCGTTCCCGCGCAACGACGGGCTCGATCCCGCGGGTTTCTCGTCGCCCGACTATCTCTACATCTCCCACCTTCATCGCGACCATTTCGACCGCGAGTGGCTCGCTCGCCACGTCGACAATCGCGCGCGGGTGCTCTTGCCCGCGTTCGACGTGCCGTTCCTGGAGCGTGAGCTGCGCGCGATCGGCTTCGAAGATTTCGTGCGGACGCGACATGGAGAGGCGGTCGACCTCGACGGCCTCTCGGTGACGATCCTCGCGTTCACGACTCCCGCCGACGGCCCGCTCGGCGACTCGCTCATCGTGATCGACGACGGAAGCGCGCGCCTGTTGAACCAGAACGATGCCCGGCCCGGCGACCCCGACGCCTTGCGGGCGCTCGGTCCGTTCGATGCGCAGATCGTCCAGTTCTCCGGGGCGATCTGGTACCCGATCGCGTACGACTTCCCTCCCGAGCTCAAGACGCGACTCGCCCGCGAGAAACGCGTCAACCAGATGGCGCGTGCCCGCCAGTACGTCGAGTGGGTCGACGCCGCGCACGTGTTCCCCTGCGCCGGACCGCCGGCCTTCCTCGACGACGATCTCATCGGGCTGAACGACCTCGATCGAGATCCGGCGAACATCTTCCCCGACCAGACGGTGTTCCTCGACGTTCTGTGCGCGGCGGGGGTCGACCGAGGCGAGCTCGTGGTGCCCGGGTCGGTGGTCGAGCTGGACGCGGGCGAGTGCAAGGTGACGCATCCGGGCGACGATGCCGAGACGGCGCGGCCGTTCGTCGCCAAGCGCGCGTACCTCGATGAGTACCGGCGCGACTGGGCTCCGTGGCTCGCGCGCGAGCGTGCTTCGTGGTCGCACGGACGGCGCGACCTCGTCGCCGAGCTCGCGGAGTGGTTCGAGCCGTTGTTGCAGCGGGCACCGATCACCTCGGCCGGCATCGCGGGCAACGTCGTGCTCGACGTCGGCGAGCCCGGCTGCGACGTATGCATCGACTTCGTCGAGTCCGAGGTGCGCGTGTGGAAGGGCGACGCGGAGGAGTCGTACGTATACAAGGCCGACGTCGATCGACGACTGATCGAAGCACTCCTCGAGCGCCACGTCGAGGACTGGGTGAACGCGTTGTTCCTGTCGTGCCGCTTCGTCGGTCACCGGCCCGATCCCGCGAACTTCAACGAGTTCGTGATGACCTTCTTCAAGGCCCTGTCACCCGAGCGGATCGCGTACGTCGAGCGCTGCTACCGCGAGCGCCGAGAGCAGGCCGACGAGTTCTTCGAGCGCGACGGGTGGCGCATCGAACGCTTCTGCCCGCACCGGCAGGCCGACTTGACCCGCTTCGGCGAGATCGACGACGGCGTGCTCACGTGCAGCCTGCACCACTGGCAGTTCGAGCTCGCGACCGGCCGGTGCCTCACGAGCGACGACCGGCACCTGCGCTGCGAACCGGTGGAAGACTCGCCGTCGTGAGCACGTTCAATCACGTGGGCCAGTGCGTGACCGACCTCGAACGATCGAAACGGTTCTATTGCGAGCTGCTCGGGTTCACGCTCGAACGAGAGATCAACCCGCCCGACGAGAGCTCGGCGCAGCTCATGTCGCTCACGCCGCCACTCGCGATGACCGCCGCGTACCTCGTGCGCGACGGGCTGGTGCTCGAACTGCTCCACTACGCCGCGGCCGGACAGACACAGGCGTTCCGAGAACGCGAGATGAACGAACCCGGCCTCACGCACCTCTCGCTGTCGGTCGACGACATCGACGCGGTCTGCGCGCGGGTTCGCGAGTACGGCGGTGAGGTCGTCGCGTCGTCGCACATCGGTGCCGCAGTGTTCGTGCGTGACCCCGACGGCCAGCTCGTCGAGCTCCTACCGATGACCTACCGCCACCACCTCGCGGGCCAGGGCTATCACTGACACGGCGAACGCCTTGACATGTGACTAAACGGTCACGTATTGTCGAGCCCGTGGACGAAGTGTTCAAAGCCCTCGCCGATCCGACCCGGCGGAGCCTGCTCGACGAGCTCTTCCGTGAGGACGGGCAGACGTTGAGCGCGCTCGAGGCGCGGTTCGACATCACCCGATTCGGCGTGATGAAGCACCTGAAGCAACTCGAGGAGGCGGGGCTCGTCGTGTCCAAGCGCCGAGGCCGCGAGAAGCTCCACTACTTGAACCCGGTCCCGATCCGGCTCGTCCACGACCGCTGGGTGAGCAAGTACGCCGAGCCCTGGGCGGCTGCGCTCAGCGGCCTCAAGACCAGATTGGAGCACTCCATGGAGAAGGTTTTCGAGATCTACATCCGAACCACACCCGAGCGCCTGTGGGAGGCGATCACCGACGGCGAGATCAGGAGCAAATACCAGTTCGGCAACCGGGTCAGCTCGGACTGGACGCCCGGCTCGCGCTTCGAGATGAGCAACCCGCGGGCCGACGTGCTCCTCGGCGAGGGCGAGAACCTCGAAGTCGATCCGCCGCGGCGGCTCGTCCAGAGCATGGTCGCGTTGTGGAGTGACGACGTGAAGCGCGAGGGAACCTCCAGGATCACCTGGGAGATCGAGCCCGTCGGCGACTCGTGCCGCCTGACTGTCACTCACGACCAGCTCCGCGAAGGCGCGCACGACGAGCTCTACGGCGGTTGGCCGATGATCCTCTCCGGCCTGAAGACGTGGCTCGAGACGGGTGAGCTGCTCACCACACCGGGATCGCTGATGTACGGCTGAGCGGGGTCAGGTGCGCGAGGGCTCGGCGCGGACGGCGCGCTCGCAGACGGTCCCGTCGAAGAATCCGGGGTTCATCTCGGCGTGGAGGCGAGCCGGGTTCACGAACGTGAGCTCACGGAATTCCTGCTCGTCGATGACACCGTCGGTGACGAGCTCGTACGCCTCGACGACGGGTTCGGTCATGTCCTGGACGTCCCAATGGGAGATGTCGGAGCCGAAGACCGGACGCAGCCGCGCGCCGACGGGATTGATCCGCTCGTCGAACGCCCACGCGACGAGCCGGTCGTCGGCCTCGCACCCGAAGTAGAAGCTCGGGACGAAGCGGTCGCGGATGTCGTCGACCGAGCGCAGCGCCGCGGCTGCGAACTCGTCGAGCTGTTCCGGGCGCCCACTTGGGCGCCTGAAGTACGCGCGCAGCTCGCCGAGCGCGGCGCGGACCCGATCGTCGCCGTACTCGTCGAACAGCGCGAGGAGCGCGTCGACGTCGAGGAGATCGGGGTCGAGGCCCTGGATCTCGTGCGCGTTGCGCTTCTGCCAATGACCGACCAGGTCGGAGAACAGGCTGCACGCCCACGCCACACCGCCTTCGAGGAAGCCGAAGCGCAGTGTCGGGAAGCGGTAGGTGACACCCGAGAGAAAGAGCGACTTGCACAGCGACTCGTGGTTCGCGGCGAGACCGCCGATGTGGTTGTACACGTAGCTGGTCGCCGAGCGCGTCACCCGATGCGACTGCAAAGAGCTGTGAAACACTGGCGCGATCCCCAGCTCGACGCACTTGGCCCACACCGGGTCGTAGTCGAAGGCGCTGTCGACGCCGAACGTGTCGAGCCGGTGCTCACCGCCCGTGCTGCCAGTACTGCCCGTGCTGATCGCGCGGCGCGCGTGGCCCGCGAACACGGCGGTCTTGAAACCGAGCTCACGCACCGCGTACTCCAGCTCGTCGACCGCCAGCTTCGGGTCGAGCATGGGGATCAGCGCGCCCACGGTCGTGCGATCGCGGTAGGGGGCGAAGAGGTTGGCGAGCACGCGGTTCGCGGCACGGCAGCGCAGGCCGATGAGCTCGTCGTCGGATGTCTCGAGGTAGGAGAGCGTCATGGACGGGTACAGGATCGTGAAGTCGATCCCCATCTCGTCGAGCCGCTCGTAGAGCAGCGCGGGCAGATGCGACGTCGCGCGGTCGCGAGTGTTCTTCGTCGGCCAGCCCCACCACGACGGCATCGCGCGCCATCCCGGCCCGCGCGCGCCCGGGTGCGCGGCAAGGACCGTCGACGTGTCGGTGAGGCCGGTGTTCTTCACGTAGCGATCGCGTACCGCGCGCCCACCCATCTCCTCGATGTAGGTGAGCATCTCGTCGTCGAAGACGGGTGCGAGCTCGACGAAATGGCCGTCGGCGTCGATGATCGGATGCGGTAGCCCGGCGCGCACGACGGCCGCCTTCTCGGTCACACCTCGACTCCCAGTTCGCGGGCCCACCCGAGCAGCTTGCGCGCCGTCGCGACGTGCGCGATGTGGATCTCGTGGCCTTCGCCCTGGTTCGCCTCGCCGTAGACGACCCGCCCGCCGGCCGCTTCGGCCTCGCGGGTGAGCCGGTCGATCTCGCTCCAGTACGCGACCTCTTCGGTCGTGGGAGTGAACGCCGCGTTGACTACGGGTACGTGCTCCGCGTTCCCCATCATCATGCCGAAGTAGCCGATGTCGCGCAGCTCGGCGAGCCACGCCCGCAGCCCGTCGAGGTCGTCGTTCGCGCCGCCCCACATCCCGCTGATCGGGTAGCGGATCCCGGCCGCGCGCGCGTCGATGAGCACCTTCTCCCGGATGTACAGCGTCTCGGTGCCGGTGCGCGTCCAGCGGAAGCCGATGTCGGCGACGATGTCGCCGAATCTCGACACCGCGCCGCCCATGTAACAGACGCGCTCGGACGCCGTCGCGATCTCGTACGCGTTGCGGATGGCCTGCGCATTCTCGAGGATCGGATAGAGCATCGTTTCGCCGACGGGAAGGCCGAGCTCGATCTCGAGACAGGTCAAGATCGCGTCGGCCGCATGCACGTCGGCCGGTCCCGTGATCTTCGGCAACAAGATCCCGGCCAGGTTCGGACCCATCACTGCTTGCAGGTCGCGCAGGATCATCCCCGAGCTCACGGGCTGCACGCGGACGAAGTTGACGGGCACGTCCGGACCGGGTGCCACGGAGTCGAGGAACTCGCGCACGAGCCCGCGAGCGCGCACGCGCGTCTCCTCCGGACACGGGGTGCGGGGTTCCTCGATGTCGAGGAACAACGCGTCGGCGCCCGACTTCGCGTTCTCGGCGATGCGCGACTCCTGGTCGCCGGGCGTGAAGAGCAGCGTTCGCAGCGGCAACGCAGTCGTCTTGCCCACTGTGAACCTCCCTACCGGAACGTCGATCGCACCGGTCCTGCCTACCATCGCTCCTATCTCGACCGCACACCCGCGATGTACGCGTCGCACAGCTCGACCAGGCGCTCGCGACCGAAGCTGGGTTCGTGGCCGCCGTGCACGACCTCGACCGGGAGCGCGCGCAGCCGTTCCATCGTCGCGACGTACGCATCGACGTCGGAGTCGCGGCTCCCGTCGAGAAGTGGTCCGTCGTATACCGCGTCGCCGGAGAAGAGCGTTCCCGATGCCGCTTCGTACAGCCCGATCGAGTCGGGCGAGTGTCCGGGGAAGTGCATGATCTCGAACGCGCGATCTCCGAGATCGACTGTGTCGCCCTCGTCGAGCACGCGTGTCGGTGCGCAACTCTGCACCTCGTAGGCAACCACGTCGAAGTCCGGTGCGGGCAGTGCGTCGAGGAGCTCCTCGGGCACCTCGTAGCCGGCGGCGCGGTACATCTCGACGGCCGCGGCCGGGAACCCGTCGCGTCGCAGCGCGCCGCCGATCGCTCCCGGCGTCGTGAGATACGGAACCCCGGCGCGGTGCGCCAGCCGCTCGGTGAACTCGTGCAGCGAACCGGTGTGATCGAAGTGATAGTGCGTCGCGAGTGCGAGCGTCGGCTGCTCGAACAGATCGCGCGCGGCTTCGTGCAGACTCACGACGCCCAACCCGGTGTCGACGAGCAGCGCGCGATCGCGACCGCGTACGAACCAGATGTTGCAGCGCACGAACGGATCGGCAAAGCGCTCCCAGAGGTGCCAGATCGACTCGCCGACCTGTTCGCGCGCGAACCAGTCACCGACTGCGACGTTCACGCTGGCCTCCGGTTCGTCGGCATGGGTGCTCCGCCCATCATGGTCGATGACGTCAGCATGGGCATCGAGCACGGTCGATGACGTCGGCACCGGCATCGAGCCCGCGCACCGCCCATGCCAGACTGCGGCGTGCCCACAACCCTCCGCCCGGTCGCGGTCGCATTCTTCGTGTTCGGCGTCTTCGCGGGCGGTTGGGCGGTCGCGACCGTCGACGTCGAGCGCACCTTCCACCTCACCGACACCGGGCTCGGTGCCTTGCTCGCCGCGGGGATCATCGCCGCGACCGCGGTGGCCGCGATCGGGGGCGCCATCACCGACCGCTGGGGCGCGGGTCGTTCGCTGACGCGCGCGCTCGTGGTATGGGGTGCGTTCCTCGCGTTGGAGGCGGCGGCTCCGCATCTGGTGTTGTTCGTACCGGCCTTCATGATTGCCATGGCCGCCGGCGGCCTCGTCGACGTCGTGATGAACATCGTCGCCGCGGACGCGCTGGCCCATGATGCGGGCCGGCTCGTCCGCTTTCACGGCCTCTTCAACGGCGGTTGCGTCGCCGGCGCCGCGGTCACCGGCGTGGCGCTGCGGCTCGGTGCGTCGTGGCGTGGGGTGTGGGTCGGTGTGGCGATCGTCGGGGTGGTCACGGGCATCGTGACGCGCCGGGCGCGCGTTCCCGAACCAGAGCGGTTCGATCATCCGTCGATGCTGCGCGCGCTCGCCGGCTTGCGCCACGAAGGATTGCTCGTCCTCGCGCTGGTGTTCGGCGCGTCGGCGATGGTGGAGGGCGGCCTCGCGACGTGGGGCATCCTCTATCTCCGCGGGCACCTCGGCCTGGGCGTGCTCGCAGGCGTGAGCGCCTATGTCGTGGGAGAGGGGCTGGCCACGGTCGCGCGTCTCGGCGGCGGCCCGATGGTGGGCAAGTTGGGGTCGCGCCGAGCCGTCGTCGTCGGCGCCACGCTCGCGGCCGCCGGGATCGCGACCGAGGCGCTCTGCGGCGCGGCAGGAGTCGCGGCTGCCGGGCTCGCGGCAGCCGCGGTCGGCATCTCGGTGGTATGGCCGCTGTTGCTCGCCGACGTGAACAACGAGGCCCGCCACCCGGCGCTCGCGATCGGCGGAGTCACCGCGTGCGGTTACCTCGGGATGGTCGCCGGCCCACCGCTCGTGGGCACCCTTTCCGGCCTGTTCGGCCTGCGAACGGGTTTGCTGGTGCTCGCCGCGATCGCGCTGTTCGTCGCGCTCGTGCCTGCGCACGTGCGCGTTCCGATGCGCGCGTAGGCCCCGCTAGGCGTCCGGTGGGCCCGGTGGGCCCGGTGGGCCCGGTGGCGAGATGTTGCGGAACGCCCGTCGCAACAAGGGTGTCTGGGCGTCGAGAGTTTCCGCGAGCGCTTCGTTCGCCTCGGGAGTCGCGTCGGCGACGAGGGGCGGCGGCGATGCTTCGTCTTCGGGTTCGCCGCGCGCATCCGGTTCGGTGTCGGCGACCGCGCTCAGCCCCGGCAGCTCCTCGTCTGCCGATACCGGGCGCCGGCGACGAGATCGCGCGACCGACGCGTCGCGAGCGCGCCGCACAGGAGGGGCGGGCTCGGGCGTGGCGCCGCGATCGGCCGCGAGGCTGTTGTGCAGTTGCCAACCGCGCGGGAGTACCAGCCCTGCGGCGTGACGGGCGCAGAGGTCGCCTTCGGTGCGGGACGTGTTGTCGTCGATATCGACGAGCCAAGCCTCACGCTGTGTGGGCTGGAAGCGCAGGGTTGCCGCCGCCGGCGCGCCGCATCCCGGGCGCGCGCAGAGACGCGGGCGGCGGGTGCCGTAGCGCCGGGTCCAACTCGGGCCGGAGATCATGCCCGGGGGTTCACCTCCTGCACATTTGGGTCGACCGGTTCGGGCTTGCGTTCGTCTCGCCCGCCCACCCAAGCATTGGTATACCCGGGGGATGTCGAGTATTGCGGCCGCGCCACCGCACGAGCGCAAATGGCGCCTTCGACTCAGACTGCGCCGGCATTCTGGAAGGCGCGGGCGAGCATCGGGCTGTGCGCGTCGAGCGTCGCCTCGAGCTGCTCGGCGGCGCGGTCGCGCGCCCCTCGGCGGTCTTCGAGGTGCCAACCCTGAGGCGTCGTGAGGACGCGCACGTGCCGCTCGCACAGCTCGCCGGCTCTCGCGCCGCCGTCGGCGGGAGTGTCGAGCCAGACCGTGAGGTCGCGCGTATCGAAGGTGAAGGTCGCGGTGGCCGGAGCGTTGCATCCCGATCTCGCACAATGACGTTTCACACACGAGACGGTAGTGCGCGTTCGACACTGTTTCGTGCCAGTCTGAAGTGATGCATCGAGGACCCCATCTCGGAGGTGACCGCGGCGGCTGGGTCGTGCGGGTCCCCGCGTCGTCGGCGAACCTCGGCTCGGCCTTCGACGCGGTCGCGCTCGCACTCGACGTGCATCTGGAGGTGTCCGTCGGCGCAGACGATCCTGCCCCCGAGACCCATCCGGCAGTGCGTGCGTTTCGTCAAGGCGGAGGGGTCGGACCGATCGCGGTCCGGGTCCGATTTCCGGGCGGTCGCGGGCTCGGCTTCTCGGGCGCGGCGCGCGTCGGCGGCCTCGTCGCCGCGTGCGTCCAGCAGGAGAGATCGTTGCGCGAGTCGCGGCCCGCGATCTTGCGCGCGGCCGGAGAGCTCGAGGGTCACTTCGACAACGTCGCGGCGTCCCTGTTCGGAGGTGTCGTTGCGGTCGCGGGCGGCCGAGCCGTACGGATCCCGCTGCCCCGCGACCTCGCCGTGGTGGTGTGGACACCCGATCGGGAGACGCAGACCCATTCGGCCCGCCGCCTGCTCCCCGGCCAAGTTCCGTTCGAGGACGCGGCGTTCAACATCGGCCGGACGGCGCTCCTGGTCGCGGCCCTGGCGGCCGGCGACGTCGGCGCGCTGCGGATCGCGACGGAAGACCGCCTGCACCAAGGGCGCCGGCTCGCCGGTGAGCACGACACGCGGCACGCAATCGACGCGGCGCTCGCAGCAGGGGCCTTCGCGGCGTGGTTGTCGGGATCGGGTCCGTCCGCAGCGGCGCTCGCCGAGCCGGCGTGCGCCGCGCAGATCGCGGCCGCGCTGCCGACCACCGGCAAAACGCGCGTGCTGGCGATCCCCGAAGTCGGCGCGACGGTGGCGAAAAGGGACGACGGATGCTGATCGACGGGAAGTGTGTGGTCGTGACCGGCGCGGCCGGCGGCATCGGCGCCGCGCTCGCGCGGCGGTTCGCCGCGGAAGGCGCGCGCGGGGTCGTGGTCGCCGACGTGCAGAAGGAACCGCTGGACGCGGTCGCGCGCGAGAGCGGCGACGCCTTGGCCGTGCAGTGTGACGTCACCGACGAGGCGCAACTCCGTTCGCTCGTCGATCGGGCGGAGGACCGGTTCGGTCCGATCGACCTCTTCTGCTCCAACGCGGGCATCGTCGTTCCGGGAGGCGCCGACGCCAGCGACGAGATCTGGCGCCGGAGCATCGACGTGAACGTGATGGCGCACGTGTACGCGGCGCGGATCGTGGTGCCGCGCATGATCGAACGGGGAGGTGGCTATCTCCTGCAAACCGCGTCGGCCGCGGGATTGCTCACCCAGATCGGCAGCGCGCCCTACGCCGTCACCAAGCACGCCGCGCTCGCCCTCGCCGAATGGCTGGCCATCACCTACGGCGAGCAGGGCCTCAAGGTATCGGTGCTGGCACCTCAGGCCGTGCGCACGGCGATGACCATGGGCATCCCCGACGGAGGCGTCGCCGGCGTCGACGGCATGCTCGAGCCCGACACCGTCGCCGATGCCGTTGTGCGCGGGCTCGCGGCCGAAACCTTCCTCATCCTTCCTCATCCCCGGGTGTTGGAGTACTTCCGACGCAAGGCATCCGATTACGACCGGTGGATCGAGGGGATGAAGCGGCTGCAAGCACGCTTCGGCGATTCGTTTTAGGTTCTCGACATGACCGAACCCCTGGTGCTGGCCGACGATCCCCGGCCGCGCGTGCGGCGACTCACTCTCAACCGCCCGGCCAAGCGCAACGCGATGAGCAACTCGGTGCGGCGTGTGCTGTTCGACGAGTTGCGACGCGCCGATCAGGACAACGAGGTGCACGTCATCGTGATCCGCGGTGCGGGTCCGTCGTTCTGCTCCGGCTACGACCTCGCGCCCGAGCCCGACGATCCGCTGCCACGGCCGATCGCCGCGCGCGACGGTTTCTGGAGCCGACATCTCGTCGAGGGCTGGTTCGAGATGATGGACATGGCGACGCCGATCATCGCCCAGGTGCACGGCTATTGCCTGGCCGGTGGTTCCGAGCTCGCGGCCGCCTGCGATCTCGTGTACGTCGCGCAGGACGCAACGATCGGCTATCCGCCGGTACGAACGATGTCGTCGCCCGACTTCCTGTGGCAACCCTGGCTGCTGGGATGGCGCCGGTCGATGGAGGCCGTGCTCACCGGCGACTCGCTCACGGGGGTCGAGGCGGTCGAGGGCGGCTACGCGAACCGCGCGTTCCCCGCCGACGAGCTCGAGGACCAGGTCTTGCGGGTGGCCGAGCGGGTCGCGCAGATTCCCGGCGACCTGCTCGCGCTCAACAAGCGCACCGTGCACCGCGCGCTCGAGGCGATGGGCATGCGTGCCGGGGTGCGCGCGGGCACGGAGCTCCAGGCCCTCGGGCTCCACCAGCGATCGTCGCAGGAGTACATGCCCAAGTTGCGCTCGATGGGCGTGAAGGGCGCAGTCGACGATCGCGACGCTCCGTTCGGCGACGGTCGGTCCTCGGGCGATCCACGACCGGCGCCGGGGAACGGCTGATGGCAGACGACTCCTCGGTGGGTGCAGGGATCGGTGCCGCGATCGCCGCGGTCGACGATGTTCTCGACGAGGCGCGCGCCGAGCTGGAAGCACTCGTGCGCATCCCGAGCATCAGCGCCGACGCCGAGCATCTCGCCGACGTGCGCGCGAGCGCGGAGTCGACCGTCGAGCTGCTGCGCGCGCACGGGCTGGAGAACGTGCGTACCGCGGGGGTCGAAGGATCCATGCCCTTCGTCGTCGGCGAGTGGATGCACGCCGGTCCGGAGTCGCCGACCGTCCTGCTGTACGCGCACCACGACGTTCAGCCGCCCGGCATCGTGGAGAATTGGGCAAGCGATCCGTTCGAGCCCCAGGAGCGCGGCGGCCGCCTCTACGGGCGCGGATCGGCCGACGACAAGGCCGGCGCGGTCGCGCACGCGCACGCGGTCGGTGCGTGGCTGACGAGCACGGGCGCGTTGCCGTGCAACGTGCGGGTGTTGGTGGAGGGCGAGGAGGAGATCGGATCCCCGACCCTGCACGCGTTCCTCACCGCCCACCTCGAGGAGCTGCGGTCCGACGTGCTCGTGCTCGCCGATGCCGGGAACTGGCAGGTCGGAGTTCCGGGACTCACGTATTCCTTGCGGGGCCTCGCGGCGGCCGACGTCGAGTTGCGGGCGCTCGACGGTCCGCAACATTCCGGCATGGCGGGCGGCGCGCTGCCGGACCCGGTCATGGCGCTGTCGATGCTGCTCGCATCGCTGGTCGACACGCACGGCGACCTCGCGTTCGACGGCGCGTTCGAAGGGCTGCTCGAGCCGGCCGCGAAGGAGCGGGCACCGCTCGCGGGCTTCGACGACGCGCCGCAGCGCTTTGCCCGCGCGCTTGGGGTGCGACCGGGCGTTCGGCTCGTCGGCGATCCGGACGCCACCCTGCACGAACGATTGTGGTTACGGCCGTGCGTGACGGTGATCGGTATCGACGGTCATCCGATCAAGGGATCGTCGAATCAGATCGTGGCCCGCGCAACCGCGCGCGTGAGTCTGCGGCTCGGCCCGGGACAGGAGCCCGAGCGCGTGCTCGCCCGCCTACGCGACCACGTCGAGCGACACGTTCCGTGGGGACTCGAGTGCACGTTCACTCCGCTCGAGTCAGTCCCGGCGTGGCAAACCGATCCGACGGGCCCGGCGTTCGACGCCGCCCGGCGCGCGCTGCACGACGGTTTCGGGGTCGAGCCGGTTCTGATGGGTGTCGGCGGATCGATCCCCTTCGTCGGGCCGTTCGCCGACGCATTCGGAGGTATCCCCGCGCTCTTGATGGGTCCCGACGATCCGGGCTCGAACATCCACGGCGAGAACGAGAGCCTGCACCTCGCCGACTGGCGCAGCCTGATCCGCTCGGAAGTCTTCCTGCTCGGCGAGCTCGCGCGGCTCGACCACTAGTCGTTACTTGCGGGCGGCGCGCCAGACCGTGAGCACGGCGGCCAGGACCGTGAGCCCGACCCGGGTGAAGTCGATCACCGGTTTCACCCGTACGCCGGACGGCCCCGCTTCGATGATGGCGACCGGCCGGCCCGCCTGGTGGCCTCCGCCTCCGCCCCCGCCGTTCGAAGCGTTGTCGCCGCCGAAGCCGAAGCCGCCCGAGAACTCGACGCTCGCCGCCGGGATGACGACCCGGTCGCCGACCCGTACGGGCTGTGCGAACACCAGATCGGCCGAGACGCGCATCAGCCGATCGAGGCCTCCGTTCAAGGTGGCGCGGATGCGTTCTTCGTCGTTGCCGGCTTCGACCGAAAGGTTCTCGTTCAAGGGAATCTCCTCCTGCGCTTGGACCACGAGCCTCGGCCGCGCCGCGCGCACGCGCCGACGATGCCACCGATCGCGATCGCGGCGATGAGCGCACGCTCGAGGTCTCGGACCGGTACGACCTGACGTTGCCCGTGCTCGTCGAGGACCTCGACGTGCAACGGTCGCGAGCGGACGTGCACCACGTTCGACGCGTCGCGTCCGAGATGTACGGCAGTCGTCCGCGCGACGAGCATGATCGTGCGGCCGCCGAACGCGACCGGACCGGTCGTCGACTCGCCTCTTCGCAACACGGCCATCGAGGCCATTGTCGACCACCGTCGGGTCCGGCGCACGGACTCGATGGTGCTCCGCGTGGTCGCCGGTCGGGCAGCCGTCTCGTCCGCGAGAAGCGCCCTTGGCTTCGCAATTGTCCGAACCGACGGGCCGTCCGGCGGAAAATGACGCGCCCGCACTAGCGGCGGACGGAACGTCCGCATACGGGCCGGTCAGGGTCACGAGGTCGGCCTTCTTCCACATGGTCCAAATGGACTACGGGAGGCGGTCCTCGGAGAAGTCGGGTTCCTGCTGCGCGCCCCCCTCCTCATACGGTCGCCCCCTGTTCGCCGAGGCCCCCGCTCGGCAAGAACCCGTCCGACCGGTGCCTGAGCGGCCCGCGTCCTGAGGAGGATCCATGGCCGGAAGGCCGCACGAACGCGAGGGAACGGCCCCCGGGCCCGACCCTTTACATAAACCCGCCGTACATAGACAGGCGCAAGCCGTACCTGGACAGGCCGTTACCGCCGAGTCACGACGTCGTGCGCACTCGCCGCGTCGGACGCGTGAGTCGCGCCGCGTCGCGCTCTCGTCGGTGGCGATCATCGGCGCCGTGCTGGCCCTCCTGCTGGCGGGCGGCGCGCTGTACTCCGTCGCCAGTGGCTCGCCGAGCGCGGTCGACGACCCGCTCGCGAACACGGTGCGAGCCATCGGTGGCGCGCCCGCGCTGGGACCGCCGACGGCCATGCGCGTGAACGCCGACCTCGTCGACATCGCGGCAACGCCCAGCGGCCAGGGCTACTGGGTGACGGCCGCCGACGGTGGTGTGTTCTCGTTCGGTGACGCCCGCTTCGCGGGCTCGGTCGCGAACCGGCCGCTCGCCGCGCCGATCGTCGGCATCGCGGCGGATCCGACCGGAAACGGCTACTGGCTGGTCGGACGCGACGGCGGGGTCTTCGCGTTCGGCGACGCCGCGTTTCACGGTTCGATCGGCAACCCGGGAGCGATGATCGCCCCGATCGTCGCCATCGCGGCGACGCCGTCGGGCCAGGGCTACTGGCTGGTCGGCGCTGATGGAGGCGTGTTCTCGTTCGGAGACGCGGCCTTCGAGGGCGCCGCGACATCCTTCCCCCACGCCGCTCGAATCGTGTCCATGGCGCCGACCCCGTCCGGGTACGGGTACTACCTGTTGGGCGCCGATGGTGGCGTGTTCGCGTTCGGCGATGCCCGCTTCGCCGGTTCGGCGAACGACGGGAGTCATCTGGCGTCGGCGATCGCGATCGCCGACAAGGGCTACGAGGTCGCGCGCACGGACGGCAGTGTCGTGGGACTCGGCGGTGCACCGTCGGTCGCGGCTCCGGTCGATCCGCTCTCGAGTCAGCATCCTGTGGTTGCGCTCACAACCCGTCGCGGTGGTGGCGCCTGGATCGTGGCGAGCTTCGTCGCACCGAACCCGATCACATCCGATTCGCCGTCGCAGGATCCGTTCCTCCGGTGCACGCGGGCGCACGAGTCCGATAGCGCCGGCGGCTACCGCGCGGTCAGCCCGGACGGTGTGTACCGCGGGGCCTACCAGTTCCTGCGCTCGACATGGAGCAACGTCGCGGCCGCGGCCGGCCGTAACGATCTGGTCGGTGTCGACCCCGCCGCGGCGTCGCCCGCCGACCAAGATCAGCTTGCGCTCTTCCTCTTCCGGCGCTCGGGACCCGCGCCGTGGGGTGGTCGCTGCGGCGGCTTGCCGTAGTCGATCGCGCATCGACCGGTAAGGCCCGTCGACCGATGCGGGGGCGGGGGAGGGTCGACCTCCCCCGCCCCCGTATCGTTTCCGGATGGTCGACCGCCCGCCCTCTCCGGATCTCGCGATCGGTTCGTTCACCGATCACGGACCCTGGGTCGTCGAGCCCGAGGCGATGACGTGGCGGCGTGACGTCGATCGCTGGCGGGAGCAGGCCCGCGCCGAGTACCCGCGCTGGATGGAGACCGGTCGCCTGCCGCCGCTCGGACGGTTGGCCCGCGTGGTCGGACGGGTGGGCGGTGCGCTCGGCTTGTGGGCTGCCGGAGCGCGCCGCAAGGGACCGCCGTACTCGCGTCGCGACTTGTCCCGCCGGTTGCGCATCGCCTTCGGGCACCTCGGGCCCACGTACATCAAGCTCGGCCAGATCGTCTCGGGCGGCGAGGGTCTGTTCCCCGAGGAGTTGGTCGCCGAGTTCAAGTTGCTGCGCGACCGCGTGCCGCCCGAGTCGTTCGTCGACGTGCGGCGCGTCGTCGAGCTCGAGCTCGGTCGATCACTCGACGACGTGTTCGCGTCGTTCGAGCGGACACCGATTGCCGCCGCGTCGATCGCCCAGGTGCACGCCGCGCGCCTGCGCACCGGAGAAGACGTCGTCGTCAAGGTGCAGCGACCGCAGATCGCGCGTCTCGTACGCGAGGACATCGAGGCGATGTCGTGGCTCGCACCCCACCTGGTCGGGCGCATCCCGGTCGCCGCGCTCGCGAACCCGCCCGCGCTCATCGAGCTGTTCGCGGAGACCATCGTCGAGGAGCTCGACTTCCGGTTGGAAGCGCAGAACATGCTCGACATCGCGCTCGTCCTCGCTGAGACCGAGCAGCGTGCGACGATCGTTCCCCGGCCCCATCCGACATTGGTGACGCGACGGGTCCTGGTCATGGAGCGCCTCGACGGCATCCCGTGGGACGACGTGCAGGCGATGCACGCAGCCGGTGTCGACACGGAGGCGGTACTGCACGCGGGCCTCGTGTCGTTCATGGAGGGCGCGATGCTCTACGGCGTCTTCCACGGTGATCTCCACGGGGGCAATCTGATGGTGCGCCCCGACGGCCGAACGGTGTTGATGGACTTCGGCATCACCGGCCGCCTCGACGAGACCAAGCGCATGGCGTTCTTGATGTTGCTCGTCGGAGCGACGAGCGGCGACACGATGTCGCAGCTCGGCGCGCTGCGCGACCTCGGTGCGTTCCCACCCGACACCGATCTCGAGGCGGTGTTTCGCGACCTCGGTCTCGACCGTACGATCGACCCGACGACACTTTCGGCCGACGAGCTCGTCCACGAGCTGCAGGACCTCACGAAGAAGCTGCTCGCATACGGGGCCCGCGCGCCGAAGGAGCTCATGTTGTTCGTGAAGAACATGATGTTCCTCGACGGAGCGATCGGACGGCTCGCTCCCGACCTCGACATCCTCGGCGAGATCCAGCAGGTGCACACCGAGATCGCGCTGCGTCACGGCGCCCGGCTCGCCGCCGAGCTCGGACTCGATCCCTCGGTCGCCAATCAGTTCGACATGGAGGCGATCAAGGCCGCGATGGGCGTCCCGGGAGTCGAGACACTGACGTACCGGGAGGTGCAAGAACGCCGGGAAGTCGTCCGGAAGCGCCTCGAAGAAAAGCGCAAGCGGGCCTGACCCGGCCCGGCCTCAGCACTGCCAGACGAGCCTCAGCACTGCCAGACGAGCCTCAGCACTGCCAGACGAGCCCAGCACTGCCAGACGAGCCTCAGCACTGCCAGACGAGGATGTCGCCGGTGCCGCTCACTAGCGCGGTGCCGGGAAGACCCGTAATCGCCACGGCTCGAGGCGCAGCGCGGCGAAGCTCTCGGACGTGGGCTCGTCCCACGCGGGGATGATCGCGGGGTCGTAGCCGATGGGCGGCGGGGCCTGTGCGAACTTGTTCCACACCGACGTTCGGGTCGCGTCGTCGAAATGCCAGACCGCGCGGCACTCGGCGATGCACGTGTCGTGGTTGTCGGTCCAGTAGCTGCACGAGATGTACGGGCTGTGTTGCAGGTGTGCACGCTTGGTCGGTGTCGGTCCGGTTGCGATCCAGCCGATGAGCGCGTCGCCGTCCCACTCCCACAACGGGTGCAGGATTCGTGAACGCGGGCGTCCCTGGTGGTCGACGGTGGCAGCGGAGCACCACACGATCCGATGGGCCATTCCGACGAACGCGGGCGCGACTTTCTCGAGAGGAGACATGACGCGAGAACGTACACTCCGGTCCGTGCAGATGCATCGGGCCGGCACGCCATGACCGGTCGACTTGCCGCACGGCGCGTTCTCGTCGTCGGTGCGGGGACGCAACCGTCCGACGATCCCGACGCCCCGATCGGCAACGGGCGCGCGATCTCGGTGCTCGCCGCGCGCGAGGGCGCGGTCGTCGCGTGTGCCGACGTCAACGTCGACGCGGCCGCCGAGACTGCTCGGTTGGTGGGTGTCGAAGGTGGGCGCGCCGAGGTGATCGCGGGCGACGTCACCGACGAACGGGGATGCGCGCAGATCGTCGACGGAGCCGTCGTGGCGCTCGGTGGTCTCGACGGTCTCGTGTGCAACGTCGGCATCGGCCTCGGGCGGGGACTCGAGGGAACGACGGCCGAGGAGTGGGACGCCGTGCACGCGGTGAACGTGCGCGGTCATTTCCTCCTGTGCCGCGCCGCGCTCGCGGTGATGAGCGAGGGCGGCGCCATCGTGTTCATCTCGTCGGTCGCGGGCTTGAGGCCGGGCACGCGCATCCCGGCGTACGACACCACGAAGGCCGCGCTCGCGGGGCTGAGCCGCCACGTCGCATTCGAAGGGGCCCGGCGAAACATCCGGGCCAACGTGATCGCGCCGGGACTCATCGACACGCCGCTCGGCCGGAGGGCAACCCAGGGCCGACCGAGTCGTGGGCGCACCCCCGTACCGCTCGGCCGGCAAGCGACCGCGTGGGAGGTCGCCGCACCCGTCGTATTCCTCTTGAGCGACGACGCCAGTTACATCACCGGGCAGATCCTCGCCGTCGATGGCGGGCTGTCGACGTTGTGAGGTCGTGACCTACCGTTGCGGGCATGACGTTCGATCGTGACGAAGTCGAGGCGGCGTTCCGTACCTACTGGGAGTTGGGCGCGGTAGGCGAGGACTGGGACGCGTGGTGCGACTCGTGCTTCACCGAGGACGTCACCTACATCGAGCACGTCCTCGGCAACAAGAACGGTCGCGAGGCCGTGCGGGCGTGGATCAAGCCGACGATGGCCGACTACGGCGAGATCTATACCGCATACGTCTGGCACATGGTCGGCGACGACGGTCGCGTGGTGGTCTACATGCAGAACCGTCGGGACAATCCCGAGCCGGGAGCGTCGCCCATCGACTTCCCGGGCATCACCATCTTGCAGTACGCGGGCAACGGACAGTTCTCGTTGGAGGAGGACTTCTGGTCGTTGCCGGAAGGCACGGCGACGTTCAAGCAATACGTCGACGCGTGCAAGAAATTCGATCCCGACCATCGCCGCAAGCGCACGCGGCTCGACTGGGGCAACGGTCCCGCCTGGACGCGCGGCGCGACCACGTACGCCGGCTCACCGGGCGCGCAGAGGCATGCCTGAAGCACCCCAGATGCAGGCGCTCGCGGAGCGCGTCGGTTCGTGGCTCGGCGGCGCGACCTTCGAGGGCTACGACCCGCTCGGGTTCACCGGGCTGAAGACGGTCGATCCGCCGCCGGAAGCGCTCGTCGGCGCGGCGGTCGTCGGCGTCGACCGGCGCGCCAAGTACGTGACACTGCACTTCGACAACGACCTGCGCATCGTGTTCCATCTCTCGCAGGCCGGACGGCTCGACTTCGAAGCGCCGCCGAAGCGCACGCGCCCCAAGGGCGCAGTCGTTCGGTGGAGGTTCTCGGACGATCGTGCGGTGTTGCTCCGCGAGTTCGGTACGGAGCGCAAGGCCGGCTGGTGGGTCCTCGCGCTCGGCGACGAGGGACCGGTGGCCAAGCTCGGGCCCGAGGCGACGAGCGACGAGTTCGCGCAGTGGCTCCGCGCGGCCGACGACGGTCGTCGCATACACACCATCCTGCGTGACCAGCGGACGGTCGCAGGAGTGGGTCGCGGCTATGCCGACGACATCCTGCATCGCGCCAAGCTGTCGCCGTACGCGTCGCTGAAGTCGCTCGATGCCGACGAACGCGAGCGCCTGCTCTCGGCGGTGCGCGAGGTGCTGTCGGAGGGACTCGACCGCGAGCGGCTGCGAACCGGCGGGCTCTCCGCGAACAAGCTGGGCGAGCACTTCACGGTCCACGGGAAGGCCGGACTGCCCTGCCCCGTCTGCGGCCATGATCTGAAGCGGGTCTCGTACGAGTCGCACGAGGTCGTGTACTGCCCGGCGTGCCAGACGGGTGGCAAGGTGCTCGCCGACCGCCGCTTGTCACGGTTGGTGAAGTAGGGCTCAGGTCGCGAGCTCGCTCGCCATCTCCCAGATCACGACTTCGGTGTCGTCGACCGTGGCCGTGAGCTCGCGGGCGCCCGCCTCGGTGAGTCGGACCGCGTCACCCGTTTGGAGGACTCCTGCACCTTCGAGCGTTGCCGCGCCCCGCGAGACGAACACGTGCACGAAGGGCGCGCCGGGAACCGAGACGAGGGCGCCCGGAGTCAGCCGACCGATCCACAGCGTGGCGTCGTCCTGGTTGATGTGTATCGCCGAGTCGACGTGCTCCGCCCCGGACGCGAGCGGGAACAGCGCGTTGGGCTCGATGTCGTTGCTCACGTCGCGCTGCTCGTAGCCGGGCGGATCGCCGAACGCGTCGGGCGGCACCCACATCTGCAGCAGATGAACCGGCTGGGTCTTGCTCGCGTTGACCTCCGAGTGCCGGATGCCGGTTCCCGCGCTCATGCGCTGGGCGACGTCGCGGGTGATCACGCCTTCGTTTCCCTCACTGTCGCGGTGCTCGAGCGCACCCTCGAGCACCCACGTGACGATCTCCATGTCGCGGTGAGGATGCGTTCCGAAGCCGCCGCCGGGTGCGACCACGTCGTCGTTCAGGACCCTGAGTAGACCGAAGTGGGTGTTCTTCGGGTCGTAGTGATCCGAGAAGCTGAAGCTGTGCCACGAGTCGAGCCAGTCGATCTCGGTGTGGAAGCGATCGTTCGCGCGTCGAATGTCGATCACGTGGGTGTCCTCAGAAGCGGACGCCGTAGGCGTAGCCGTGTCGGTTGGTGCGGACGTTGGGGTCGCCGTCGCGCCAGGCGTCGGTGACTTTGCCCAAGACGATGACGCCGGTGGGGCAGCGGTCGACGCACAGGGCGCAGCGGGTGCAGAC
>JBBQGQ010000009.1:0-125545 GCA_038323195.1 Acidimicrobiia bacterium
AAGATCAAGGCACTGCCGGATATCCAGGCCGCCACACCGATTCGCCTCGGCGCGGCCGAGATCAACGGGAACCAGACATTCCTCGCCGCGGCCGATCCCACCCAGATCGGCCAGCTCTATGACTTCGGCGTGAAGTCGGGCTCGGTAACCGACCTCACCTCGGGCTCCATCGGCCTCTCGACCCGCAAGGCCGACGACAAGCACCTGAAGGTCGGGGACACCCTGCCGGTGCGGTTCGTGCAGACCGGCACGGTGCCCCTCCGCGTCGCGTTCATCTACAAGAACAACGGGCTCGCGGGCGACTATGTCGTCTCACTGGCGAACTTCGAGAAGAACTTCCCCGCACAGTTCCAGCTCGACGCGCAGATCTTCGCCAAGCTCAAGCCCGGGGTGAGTGCGGCGCAGGGACGCGCCGCGATCGAGCCGCTGGTGAAGCCCTACCCGAACGCGGATCTGAAGGACAACGCGCAGTACAAGGCCGACCAGAAGAAACAGGTCAACCAGGTGCTCATCCTCGTGTACGTGCTGTTGTTCTTGGCCGTGATCATCGCGTTCATCGGCATCGTGAACACGATGACGTTGTCGATCTACGAACGTACGAACGAGATCGGCTTGTTGCGTGCGGTCGGGAGCAGTCGGCGGCAGGTGCGTTCGATGGTCCGGTGGGAGGCGGCGATCATCGCGCTGTTCGGCACGCTGCTCGGGCTCGCGATGTCGTTGTTCTTCGGTTGGGCGGTTGTCGACGCGCTGCACGGCCAGGGCTTCACCAAGTTCTCGGCCGCGCCCGGTTCGCTCGTCTTCATCGTCGTGATCACCGCGCTGGCCACGTTGGTCTGGGCGAGTCTCCCGGCCCGGCGCGCCGCGCGCCTCGACGTGTTGAAGGCGATCCAGCAGAACTAGGGCGCGCCCGCGCTCAGTTCTGCTCGCGCAGCTTGGCGTCCTTCTCGCGTACGGTCTGCGCGAGGTCGGACTGGTAGCGGATCATCGCGGCCCGCAACTTCTCGTCGCGGTTCGCGAGAATGCGGACCGCCAGGAGCCCGGCGTTGCGGGCATTGCCGATGGCGACGGTCGCAACCGGGATCCCCGCGGGCATCTGCACGATCGAGAGCAGCGAGTCGAGTCCGTCGAGCTGCTTCAACGCCACCGGCACGCCGATGACGGGTAGCGGCGTCATCGACGCCGTCATCCCGGGGAGGTGCGCGGCCCCGCCGGCGCCCGCCACGATGACCTCGAGACCCCGGTCGGCGGCGGTACGGGCGTAGTCGAGCATCTCTTCGGGCGTGCGATGGGCGGAGATGACCCGGGCTTCGTACGCCACGCCGAACTCGACGAGTACGTCGATCGCGCCCTGCATCGTCGGCAGGTCGGAGTCACTGCCCATGATCACCCCAACGCGCGGGTTGCCCACGTCGTCGACCCTAATGGACACTTGCCGGATGCGCACACGTCTCACCGAGATGCTCGGCATCGAGCACCCCGTCATGCTCGCCGGAATGGGCGGCGTTTCCTACCAGCGCGTCGTCGCCGCGGTATCCGACGCCGGCGGATTCGGCACGCTCGGCGCGGCCACGATGTCGTCGGAACAGATGGACGACGAGATGCGCGGCGTGCGCAAGCTCACCACCAAGCCGTTCGGCGTCGATCTGCTCGCCGCGTTGCCGGAGCGGTTGGTCGACGACGCGCGCAAAGTCGTCGAAGGCGGCGCGTCGCTCTTCGTCGCCGGGCTCGGTGTCCCGCGCGACGTCATCAAGGTGTTGCACGACGGCAACGTGCTCGTGGCGAGCATGTGCGGCAAGGTCAGACACGCGATCGCCGCGGTCGAGGCCGGCTGCGATTTCGTGATCGCGCAGGGAACTGAGGCGGGAGGTCACACGGGCACGGTTGCCACGATGCCGCTCGTGCCGCAGATCGTCGACGCCGTCGGCGGGCGCGTTCCGGTAGTCGCCGCCGGGGGGATCTTCGACGGCCGCGGCCTCGCCGCTTCCATCGCGTTGGGCGCCGACGGTGTCTGGCTCGGCACGCGCTTCATCGCGACTCCGGAGGCGCGCGCCGTCACCGGCTACAAGGATGCGCTGCTGCGCGCCCACGAGGACGACACGGTGATCAGCCGCGGATTCACCGGCAAGACGTTGCGCGCGATACGCAATGAGTGGACGCAGTACATCGAGCAGCATCCCGAGGAGTTGAGCAAGTTCCCCGAGCAGATGGGCAAGGCGGTCGCCGCGAACGCGCTGCACCTCGGTGGCGACGAGAGCACCCCCGTCGACCCCGACAAGGAGTGCTATCCGTCCGGCCAAGGGGTGGGCGCGATCGACGAGCTCGTGCCCGCGGGCGATCTCGTGCGCCGGATCGTCGACGAGGCCGAGCACGCGCTGGCCCGCGCCGCCCGTACGGTCGTGCGCTGAGCGTCAGATCCCGGCTTTGGCGCTCTCTTCGGCGAGGTCGTGCTCGTACATCATCCGCACGAGCTCCTCGAAGCTCACGAGGGGCTTCCATCCGAGCTTGCGGCGGGCCTTCGACGAGTCGCCGATCAGCAGGTCGACCTCGGCCGGGCGGTAGAAGCGCGGGTCTTGGCGGACGTAGGGCGTCCAGTCGTCGATGCCGGCGTGCCTGAAGGCAACGTCGAGCAGATCGCGGATGCTGTGCGTCTCGCCGGTGGCGATCACGAAGTCGTCGGGCTCGTCCTGCTGGAGCATCATCCACATCGCTTCGACGTAGTCGCCGGCGTAGCCCCAGTCGCGCGATGAGTCGATGTTGCCCATCGTGATCACTTCCTGCAGACCGAGCTGGATGCGCGCAACCGAGTTCGTCACCTTGCGGGTCACGAACTCGAGACCGCGCTTCGGCCCTTCGTGATTGAAGAGGATGCCGCTGCTCGCGCGGATGCCGTAGGCCTCGCGGTAGTTGACCGTCGTGTAGTGCCCGAACACCTTTGCCGCGCCGTACGGCGAACGAGGGTGAAACGTTGTCGTCTCGGTCTGCGGTGTCTGCTGCACCTTGCCGAACATCTCCGATGACGACGCCTGGTAGAAGCGGATCGGGTTGTTGTCGGTCCCGCCGACGATGCGCACCGCTTCGAGCATGCGCAACACGCCGAGACCCGTGATCTCCGCCGTCAGCTCGGCCTGCTTGAACGAGAGCTGGACGAAGCTGATCGCTCCGAGGTTGTAGACCTCGTCGGGCTGGACCTGCTCGACGACCGCGATGAGCGAGGAGAGGTCGCGCAGGTCGCCTTCGAGAAGCTCCAGCGCCGGGTTCTCGCCTTGCACCAGGTCGATCTTCGGGTTGGCCTGGCCGTGCACGAGCCCGAACACTTGGTAGCCCTTGGCGGCGAGGAACTGTGAGAGATGACGTCCGTCCTGGCCGGTGATTCCGGTGATGAGCGCGCGCTTCACAGGGACGACTCGCCCACTGCGTTGCTTCGAGTTGTGCATCCGTTGGCCGTTTTCACCGCGATGACGCTACTCGCGGCCCGGGGTGTAATCCGGGTCAAGCTGGCGCAGGAACTCTGCGCACCGCTGCGCCTCGTCGGGCTCGCCGATCGCGTCGGCGGTGCTGCGCAGGCCGTCGAGCGCGCGGAGAAAGCCGCGGTTCGTCTCGTATCGCCACCGGACGTAGCCCGAGCCCCGCCAGCCCGACTGACGGAGGCGGTCGAGCCCGCGGTGATAGCCGACGCGAAAGTATGCATAGGCCTCGATGTCGTCGCGCCCGAGGCGACCCAACTGCGCCCACGCGTCGAGGAAACGTGGCCAGCGCGCGCAGACATCGGCAACCGCATCCCGCCGACCGTCGACCTGCGCGAGCGCGGCCCGCAGGGCTTCGAGCGCGTCGTCGGGCTCGGGGTCGAGAATCGTCTCCGGCGGCCCCGTCGGGGAAAGATGCACGTCAGTCATCGCGAGGGATCGTACGGGATTGCGGCCGGTAACTTGGCGGCCATGCCCGAGACCGAGGCGCCGACCCAGAGCGAGGCGCCGGCCGACAAAGCCGCGTCGCCCGACAATCCGAAGCCGCCGACGCGCCTGGTGCTCGTCCGGCACGCGGTAACGGCACACACCGGGCCGCTGCTCTCCGGACGCATGCCGGGCATCGACCTGTCGGAGAAGGGCGTCGGACAAGCCGAGGCGACCGCGCAGCGGCTGGCGAAGCTGCCGATCGCGGCGGTGTACGCGAGCCCGATCGAGCGAACGACGCAGACCGCGCAACAGATCGCCGCGCATCACGCGCTCGAGGTGCGTGCGCTGCCGGGGGTTGTCGAAGCCGACTACGGCGACTGGACGGGTGGCAAGATCGCCGATCTCGCGAAGAGCGACGAGTGGAAGGTGGTGCAGGTCGCGCCGTCCCGGGCCCGATTCCCGAACGGAGAGTCCATCACCGAAATGCAGTCGCGCACCGTTGCCGCGCTCGACGACGTCGTGGCTCGACACCCCAACGAGACGATCGTCGTGGTGAGTCATGCCGACCCGATCAAGTCGGCGATCGCGCATTACAGCGGCATGCATCTCGACCTGTTCCAGCGTGTGCACGTCTCCCCGGCCTCCGTGACCGTCTTCGACTTTCACTCCTACGGGGTGACGATGGTGAAGTGCAACGACACCGGGGGGCTCGACGACCTCTTGCCGGAGCCCGACCCCTCCGACTCGCAGCCGCCTGCGTCCGAGCCTGAGGTGTCCGAAGAGGTGCTGTCGTGACGGATTTCATCGAGTTCGATCCCGTCGACGACATCGCCGCGGGCGCGTTCGGTCTTCCCGGCGAGCGCACGTTCGTGATCCAGGCCCGCAAGGGTGGAGCCGTGCTGTCCGTGCTGGTGGAGAAAGAGCAGGTCCGCCTGCTCGCCGTCGAGGCCGGCCAGTTCCTCGACCGCATCGCGCAAGACGAGCCCGAGGAACCGCCGAGCGCGCTCGAGGTGGGCGGCGGCGCCGTCCGGGAGGACGAGCCGCTCTTCCGGGCGCGGCTGATCGGGATCGGCTACGACTCCGAGCGCGGGCTCGTGCTCATCGAGCTCCGCGAGGACGCCGCCGACGAGGACGACGACGATCCGCCCCCGCCGCCGGACGAGGCCGAAGGCCGGATCGCGAGGCTGTACGCGACGCGCGCGCAGATCCGGGTGATGATGCGCAACGGAGTCGCCGCGGTCGAAGGCGGTCGCCCGCGCTGCCCCTTGTGCGACTTCCCGATGAACCCGGACGGGCACATCTGCCCGCGCTGGAATTGACGAGCCCGGTGATGGCGGTCGCGGAGGATCGAGCGCGGGAGCTGTTGCGCGTCGGCGAAGTCGACGTGCTCGGCCGGATGCCATGGTCGTCGAACGCCACCTTTCTCGTGAACCTCGCCGACGGCGACGACGAGATGCTCGCGATCTACAAACCGCAACGGGGCGAACGACCGCTCTGGGACTTCGCGCGCGGCACGCTGTGCCAACGCGAGGTCGCGGCGTTCGAGGTGTCGGAGGCGCTCGGTTGGAACATCGTGCCCGACACTGTCTTGCGCGACGGACCCGCCGGGATCGGCATGATGCAACGCTTCGTCGAGCACGACCCCGAGGAGCAGTACTTCACGCTGCTCGAGGAGAACATCGACGTGTTCCGGCGCATGGCCGCGTTCGACGTGGTGATCAACAACACCGACCGCAAAGGCGGGCACTGTCTTCGGGCGCTCGCGGACGGACGGATCTTCGGGATCGACCACGGTCTCTCGTTTCACGCGCAATGGAAGCTGCGTACGGTGATCTGGGACTTCGGCGGCGAACCGGTTCCGTCCGACGTATGCCGGGATCTCCGGGGGTTCGCCGAGCAGCTACGCGCGGGTGCGGTGCGCGAAAACCTCGGGCGGGCGCTCGACCGGTTCGAGCTCGACGCGCTCCGCGCGCGCACCGAGCATCTTCTGTCCACGGGTGAGCTCCCGCACGCCGACAACGACTACCACTGCTTTCCCTGGCCGATGATCTAGCACCGGTGGCCTATGGCTCCGGCACCTCGATCGCCGCGGCGGGATCGCGGAAGAAGCGCGAGCGGGGCATCACGACGTCGGCGCCCGCGGCGAGGGCGGCGTCGGCCGCGTCGTCGTCGACGTGCGGTCCGTAGCAGACGATGCGCGCCGTTGGCATCGCGCCGCGAATCTCGGCGACCTGGGCTGCACCGCGCCCGAGATCGACGATGACGACGTCGGCTGCGCCATCGACTGCGAACCGGACGTCGGGGATCGCCGAACCGATCCGCGACCGGTCCATGAGATCCGTCGTCGTTGCCGCGACGATCACCTGGTCAAACGCCGAGTCCGGGTTCCGGCAACGCGAAATCCGGCCAGCGCTTGCGAGACTTCTTCGAGAGCTTGTGCATCAGCGCGATCGCATCGGGGTCGTCGTCACCGGGCCGTACCTGGATCGCGCCGTCGGCGAGCATGCGCTCCATGAGGTCACGTCCGGCGTCGGTGCGCACGATCGTGAGCGTCCAGTCGTTGTACTTGCCGATGCCGCCGGTCGAGATGTCGGCGTGCTCCGCGGCGAAGTCCGGGCAGAGCTTGCAGCCTTCGCGCGTCCACTGGTGGCACTCCTTGAGCGGCACCTCGTGGTAGTCGCCGTTGTGCATCCAGATCTGGAACACGCCCTTGATGTTCATCTTCTTGATGTCGGGCTTCTTCAGCCCGTACTTCGCCTCGAACAGCTCCTCGAAGATCGCGTCGTCGAAGGTCTTCGAGCACAGCAGGCCGATGCTCAGGGCCAGCCGCCGGGCCACCTTGCCCGCCTTGCGCTGCTTCATCACGGGTGGGATCGACGACTGGCACGACATGCCGACCAAGGCGATCCGCTCGTCGTCCTTGTCGAGGTCGAGGTACGCCAGCGTGTTCGCCGAGTAGGTGTAGCGGCTTCCCGCCGACGCGACGACGTCGGCGCGCGTGCGCGCGATGCCCGGAACCGCCTTCCACGTGGAGCCGTCGCCTTCGAGGTACGAAACCAACGCGGCGTCGATGATGTCGTGCTCGAGCGCGTAGACGAGCATCGCGGAGACGAGACCGCCGTCCTGGCCGACGTCGTGCAATTCCGAGTCGGAGGCACGCGCCAGGCAGATGTCCTTGAAGACGCCGCTCATTTCCTCCGGCTCACGCGCCCGGCCGAACATGAACGTGTCGATCTCAGGTTCCCACGCCCGAAATCGCGGGCAGGCGCGCGTGCACGACGTGCAGGCCTTGTCGCCGTGGCTGCAGTCGCCGGGCCCGCCGAAGTTCTCGATCTGGAGCGGCTTGTATACGCCGTTCGTGTCGTCGTAGCCGAGCACGTCGTGGGGACACGCGATCACACATCCGGCGCAGCCGGTGCACAGTCCCGACGTGACGACCTCGGAGTAGAGGTGCTTCCACGAGTAGGTCCAGCGTTCCTTCTTGGCGGCCTGCGGCTCGGTCTCCACCATCGCGCGGAGTCTAGGGGAGGGCGCGACGACGGCTCTCGGTATCCTGACCGACCAATGGCCAAGATCGTCGACATCCTCGCGGCCGGACCGAGCCATTCGTTCGAGTTCTTCCCGCCGAAGACACCGGCCGCCGAACGCCAGCTCGAAGAGACGCTGCGAGACCTCGAGCCGCTGCACCCGACCTTCGTGTCGGTGACCTACGGCGCCGGCGGCACGACGCGCGAGATGACCCACGACATCGTCACACGCATCAACCGCGAGACGTCACTCACCGCGATGGCGCACCTGACCTGCGCGGCACACACCCGCGGAGAGCTGAGCGAGATCGTCACGCGCTATCACGACGCGGGGATCTCCAACATCCTCGCGTTGCGCGGCGACCCTCCGAAGGACTTGAACCTGCCGCCCGGCGATCTCGCCCATGCAACCGATCTCATCGAGCTGGTGCGGGACGCGGGCGACTTCTCCGTCGGCGTCGCGGTGCACCCCGAGGGACATCCCGCGTCGACGCACCGGGCGACCGACCGCCGGCGCCAGGCCGAGAAGCTCGCCCGAGCCGACTTCGGCATCTCGCAGTTCTTCTTCGAGGCGAGCGTCTGGTTCGAGTTCCTCGGCGACCTGCGCGAGCTCGGAGTGACGACGCGCGTGATCCCGGGAATCATGCCTGTGCTCAATGTGAAGTCGGTGAAGCGCATGGCCGAGATGTCGGGAGCCGACTTCCCCGGCGCGCTCGAGAGCCGGCTGCGTGCGGTGGAACACGACGAAGATGCCATGCGAGCGGTCGGCATCGAGGCGGCGACCGAGCTGTGCAGCGAGCTCATGGCGGGAGGCGTCGATTCGTTCCACTTCTATACGTTGAACCGTTCGTCGGCGACGCGCGAGATCTACTCCAACCTCGGCTTCGGCTCCTAGCCCGCACCGTGCGCGTGAGCGGGCCCGACCGATTCCGGCCGGGCCGTCACGCGAGCGGAGGGAGTGGGATTTGAACCCACGGTGACTTGCGCCACAATGGTTTTCGAGACCATCCGATTCGGCCGCTCTCGCATCCCTCCGGGGCGAGATAGTACGGGATCAGGACGTGCGTCTCGATCGGAAGAACGAGGTGAGCAGGTCGGCGCACTCCTCGGCCCGAACCCCGGGTACGACGTCGATCTCGTGGTTGAGGCGCGGATCGGCCGCGAAGTTGTAAAGGCTGCCCGCGGCTCCGGCCTTCGGATCGGCTGCGCCGAAGACCAAGCGCCCGATGCGCGCCGCCCACGCCGCGCCGGCGCACATTGGGCACGGTTCGAGCGTTACGACGAGTGCGTGGCCGGTGAGGCGCCAGGTCCCGGCGTGGCGCGCCGCGGCCTGCAACGCGAGTAGCTCGGCATGGGCGGTTGGATCGTGGTCGCGTTCGCGAGAGTTGTGGGCGCGGGCAACGATGTCGCCGGTCGCGAGGTGCACGACGACCGCGCCGACCGGCACGTCGTCGTGCTCGAGCGCCTCCGCGGCCTCATCGAGCGCGTGTCCCATCCATGTGAGCTCATCGCGGTGCTCGTAGGAGGCGGATGCCATGCGCGACGCAATCTATGGGCTCGATGTGTCGCCGGCGGCAGTCAGTCGTCGGCGAGCATCGTGTAGATCTCCTTGCGTGCGCGCTTCAGGATCTCGAGCATGCGCTCGACCTGTTGCTGATTGCCCGAAGCGATGACCTGCTTCGAGGCGACGAGGAGTTGACGAAGGGCGTTGCGGAACTCGCCGACGCCCGTGTCGTTGCGACCTGCGATCTCCCACGGCGTGCCGCCCGCCTCTTCGATCCGGCGCGTCGCTTCCTCGCGGCCCGGCTCGGTGATCTCGTACACCCGCTTCCCGTCGTGCTCGCCCGAGCGCGCGAGGCCCTCGTCTTCGAGCAATTGCAGGGTCGGGTAGACCGAGCCCGGGCTCGGACGCCAGGCGCCTGACGTCTTCTCCTCGAGGCGTTGGATCACGTCGTATCCGTGGCCCGATTCCTCGGCGAGGATCGCGAGGAGCGCGGTGCGGATGTCGCCGCGGCGCATTCGCCCGCCTCGGCGGCGTCCCTCCCAGCCCTCGGCATCGTGGCGGTGGCCCCGGCGGCCCCGACTCTGATCGTGGGAATCCCTCATTGTTTGCTCCTTCTTCGCAGGCAGACGGCGTCTGCCCGGCGACATATATCGAGTGATTACGATATATCGTAACTGGTCGCGTACGTGTTCGCAAGTCGCGTCCTGCTTTCCGGGGAGGTCGGGCGGTCGCGGCGGTCAGCCGGTCTGCGGATGCGTCGGCGTCGACCCGTCGGGCAACAACAGATCGAATCCGTCGGGCGTGTTGACCTGGTCCGGACCGGTACCGGGTAGGTCGGTCTGGCCGTATTGCCAGACGATCGTGCTGGTGGCGGGATCGATGAGCACGACGCGGTGGCGGTAGTCGTCGTTCACCGCGATGAGCCCGTTCGGTAGCAGTTCGGCCAGGCTCGGATGGTCGAGCATCCCCGGTCCGCTGGCAGGCCGGTAGCTCCACACGATGCGTCCCTCGCGCGTGAACTCGAGGATGCCGCCCGGCTTTGCGTAGTCGGAAGCGAGATACAAATCGGGTCCGAGCTGCTGTGGGTCGGACGGATACGCGATCGGAAGGTGCACGGTCCACACGAGCGTGCCCGTCTGCGTGTACTCGGTGATCCACGAGCCGTTGATCTCCGAGACGAGGAGATTGCCGTCGGAAAGCGGCGTGTCGCCATTGGGGTACCCGACGCTCCGCGGAGGATCGTGCACGCAGCTCCCGGTAGCCCCGATCTGCGAGAGCGGCTGACCCGCCGCGCTGATGTGCAGAATGCGACAGTTCTTCGCGTCGGCAACGGTGTACGTGCCGTCGCGCAGGAGGAACGCGTCGTCGGGCTGGTTCAACAGACCGGGACGCGAGCCCGCGACCCGCGGCTGTCCGTAGGTCCATTCGAGGGCTCCGGACGGGAACCCGATCTTCACGATCGTGTTGTTCTCCTCTTGGTTCGTGACGATCGATCGCCCGTGGTCGGCGAAGAAGGCGTCGTCGGGAAAGTAGAACCCGCCCGCGGGCGGAGGCATCGAGGCGGAGGGATAGATCCACGACCTCTGTTTGTTGGCGTCGACGAGGATCAGGCGGTTGTTGCCCCGATCGGCGATCAGGAGCCGACCCGAAAAGGGTCGGATGCTCGCGGCTGCAGTGGTCGAAGGCAGGGTCGCTCGCGACTGTTCCAGTACGGCGATGCTCGACGAGATCGACGCGGCTTCGCCGCCGACGAGATACGCGCGACCGTTCACGGTGACGGCTGCGCTGTCGGCAATCGGTCCGGGGAGGGCCGCGTCGATCGAGAGCTGCGTGCTCAGCGGGTCGAATCGCAGGATGTCGGTCGACGCGGCGCCGCCCGCGCGTCCGCCGACGACGAAAAGAGCTCCGCCGATGGACACCGCGGCGGCTTCGGTGCGCGGGCTCGGAAGCCGGCCGATGACGCGTGCGCTCCCGGTTCGGACGTCGATCTGTTGCACGGCGCTCGACTCGCTGCCGGACAGCTCGCCGCCGAACACGAGCACGTTGTCGCCGAGCGCGGCGACCGCGGGATACCGCACGCCGATCGGGAGTTGCGCAATGGTCCGGAAGCGCACGCCGTCCGACGTCGCGAGCACGTCGCGCGTCGCGTTCGTCCCGTCGTATCCTCCGACCAGGTAGACGGTCGTCCCGATGGTTGCCGAAGCGAGGTCGGCGCGTGGTTGCGGGAGATGTCCGACGACGATCGACGCACCGTTCGGCTGCAGCCTTTGCACGACGTCACTGACGTGCTGCGCACCTCCACCGAATACGAACTGTTGCGAGCCCAGTACCCCACCGGCCGCGTCGTGGGTCGGGACGGTCAACCTTCCGGCCGGTGTCGTCGCGCCGGTGTCCGGGTCGATGCGCAACACCGTCGACACGGTGTTCTGTGCGGCGTCGAGCCCACCGGCCACAAGGATGCCGGTGCCGTCGGAAAAAGCGACCGCGCGCGAACGCGGCGAGCTGAGCTGCCAGGGTGCGGACGCGACGTCGAGGCGCACGTTGGCGCGCGCGGCGTTCGTCGACCCTCGAGGCGCGGAGACGTTGGGCGCGGCGGAAAGGCTCGGATGGCTCCCAGAGCCCGAGCGCATCGTCAGAGTGAGCGTGAGCGCGGTGATGGTGGCCAGCGCGGCCACCGTGAACGTTCGCCGTCTTCGGGTTCGGCGCGAGATGCGGCGACGCGGTCGTCGCGTCACCGGTGCAGCTGATGCCAATGGTGGGCCCAACTCAATGATGCGAAGGCAAGTGGGACGCCGACCGCGAGTGCCGCTCCGAGGATGGCGAACCTCGGCCACGCGCCGGGCGCCTGCCGGCGTCGCGAGCGCCGCCAGTCGGCGAACGCCAGGGAGGGCGTCTCGAGGGCATGGCCGAGTACGTGCAGCGTCATCGCCGCGAACCACACGATGAAGCTCGCCTTGTGCGCGAGCGCGAACCATCGCGGGCCACCGGTGTCGAGGACCGCGGCAATCCCGGTCGCGAAGACGGCGATCGTCGTGACCGTCACGATCGGGCCCAACGTGCGGAGCACGAGTGGTGGTGGACCCTTGTCGACGTAGTCGCGCTGCCCCACGTAGTACCGGGCGAAGCGATACATCGTGCTGGTGATCTTCGCCAGCACGAATGAGGCCAGGAGCATGCCGACGAACACGTGCCAGGAGATGAGCTGCCGCACGCGCACGATCGTCAGTCCTTCGACGAACAAGAGCACGAAGATCACCGCTCCGAGCGAGCCCGTGATGCGCGCGTTGCCGGCGACGTTACTCATCACTGGCGCGTCGGCCGACGATTGCATCGAGTGAGAGGAGGTCGACACGTGGTGCTCCCGACGGGCACGCGGACGCGCGCCCCGGGGACATAGTGCAACCGCCGACGCGCGAATCCGGGTCGGGCGCGACGATCTTTACCTGCAGATAACTGAATGCGATGACATCGATTCGCCCGTCGGTCCGAGACCCCGGGCGTGTGGACAGGTGTCCGCCGGTGACCGAGACTGTTCGGTGGAGGGGCGCGATGGCTACGGAAGGTCTCGATTCAGGCGTCGGCGGAGGCCACGTCAAGGGTTTGGGCACCGTCGCGCTCGCACTTCTGCTGACCGCGTCCGCAGCGCTCGCGTTAGTGGTGCTCGTCCAACTCTGGCCGGCCGCGGCAACCGCAGGGGCCACCGCCGGGACGACTCCGGCGTCGCAGCCACTCGACGTTCTCACTTATCGCTTTTCGGTGACGCCCGACGTGAACCTGATCCTGCTCGCGGCCGTGGCGGGAGCATTGGGCGGTCTCATCCATGCACTGCGGTCGATGGCCTGGTACGCGGGGAACCGAGCTCTCAAGTGGAGCTGGGTCGCGTTCTACCTGTTGCTCGTGCCCGTGAGCACGTTGATCGCGGTGGTGTTCTATCTCGTCCTGCGCGCCGGACTGGTTTCCACTCAAGGCTCCACGGGAGGCGTGAGTCCCTACGGGGTGACGGCGATCGCGGCGCTGGTCGGCCTCTTCTCCAGCCAGGCCGCGGAGAAACTCAAACAAGTCTTCGAGACGCTCCTCACCAAAGCTCAGACCGGAAGAGATCACACGCCGTCGAAGCCGGCATCGATCAGCGCGATCACGCCGAGTCACGGTCCTCAGGGCACCCCGGTGACGATCCGAGGCAGCGCGCTCTCGGGCGCAACCGAAGCGCGGTTCGGGCAGGTCGCGGCAGCTGCGCCGGATGTTCGCTCCGACACCAAGTTGAAGGTAGTGGTACCGAAGCTCGCAGAATCAGGACCGGTCACCATCGTCACGCCCCAGGGCTCTGCCACCAGCGCGCACTTCACCGTCGAGCTCTGACGGGCTCGGCAAGAGTGCCTGCGCCGATCGACCGAGGGCGTCGAGCGCGAACGGGTGTGATCGTTCCCGCATGCGCGATCGCGTCCGCGATGCCGGGTGCGATCTCGACAAGGTGACGGTGAAATCGCCCATCAGTCATATCTTCACCAAGCTCGGATTGCGCGACCGCGCCGAAGCCATCGGCTACGCGTTCGACAACGGGCTCGTCCAGCCCAGACGTCCATGACCCAGCCTCAACCCATGCGAACCGAGATGTTCCAGGACCTCGGTTCACCCATGCGTCAACTGAGGGTTGACGGGTGGGCTCCGTCAACCTAGAGTTGACGCATGACACCGGGACCGAACCTCCGGGAGCTGATCGCAACGGTTCGTGCCGACGCCACGAGCGACGACGCGCTCGACCAACTCGCGACGGCATCGACAACCGTCGCCGAAATCGAAGAAGTCGCCGACGCGGCACTCGCCTACTTCGTCGATCGATGTCGCTTCGCCGGCCGGTCGTGGTCCGAGATCAGCAGGGCGCTCGGCGTGACGAAGCAGGCCGCGCACAAGCGCTTCTCGTTCGCAACTCCGGCGCTCGAGCGCTTCACGCCGCGCGCGCGTGCGCTGCTGCCGGGCGCAGAGGCCGAGGCACGGCGACTCGGGCACAACTACGTCGGTACCGAGCACATCTTGCTCGCATTGTTCGCCGACCCGGGGAGCCTCGCCGCGCAGATCCTCAATGAGGCAGAGATCGCGCATGCATCCATCGATCAACACGTCTCGAACTCGGCGCCGCGCGGTTCGGCGGCAGACGAAGCGCCGCCGTTCACGCCCCGCGCGACCGCGTGCATCGACGAGGCCGGCGCGGAGGCGCGGCGACTCGGGCACAACTACGTGGGCACCGAGCACGTCTTGCTCGCATTGTTCGTCGACGCCGAGGGCCTCGCCGCCAAGACCCTCACTCAGCTCGGCGCGACGTACGACGACTTCCGAGCCCGCGTCGTCGAGAAGCTCTCCGGCTACACCGACACCGCGACGCCCTCGCCCGAGCCCGCGTAGCGCGCCGGTTACCTCATTGGGTCGGGAAGCCGCGCAGCTCGACGTCGCGCGTTTGGCCTCCGGCGTCGAGGAACGCCGCCATGCGGGGATGAGCTTCGGGGTCGGCGAGGCAGGCGCGGAACAGCTGATCTTCGGTGAGGAGTCCGTCGATCGGATCGGGCAGCGCGGCGTCGACGGCAGCTTTGGCGCGGGCGATGGCTTCGGCCGGAAAGGAAGCGATGCGGGTCGCGAGTGCGTCGACGAACGGGCGGAGCTCGGTGTCGGGTAAGGCCCGGTTCACGTATCCCCACTGTGCGGCGGTCGCGGCATCGATGTCGTCGCATCCGAGCACGATCTCGAGCGCCCGGCCGCGGCCGACGAGACGAGGGAGTCGCTGCGTGCCGCTGCCTCCGGGAATGATGCCCACCGCGACTTCGGGTTGCGCGAGGATCGTTCGACCGAGGGCGCCGAAGCGCATGTCGAACGACAGAGCCAGTTCGCTTCCCCCGCCGCGGGCAATGCCTTCGACAATGGCGATCGTGGCCTTGGGCATCGTGCGGAACCGATCGACCATGGCGTGGAACAGGCCGAGTTCCGCGTGGCGGGCGGTGTCATCGGTGGGCAGCCTCTGGATCAGACCCACGTCGGCATGAGCGGCGAAGAACTCGGGATCAGCCGAGTCGAGCACCACCACCCGAACGGAGCTGTCCGCCTCGACCTCGCGGCCGAAACGGTCGAGCTCCAGGATGAGCGCGAGGTCGAGGAGGTTGATCGGGGGATGATCCATCGTCGCGCGCGCGATTCCCGCGTCGACGCGGATGCGCAGAAGTTGATAGTCCGCGTAAGCCATGGCTTGGAATGTATGACACGCGTACGAGCGCGTGCACTGAGTCAGCTGCCGTCCAGCACGAGTCGGGCGAGCTGCTCGCCGAGTAACGGGCCGAACTTGAAGGCATGGCCGGACGTACCGGCGCCCACGACGACTCCGTCGATTCGCTCCACGATGAAGTGCTCGTCGACGGTGTTGTCGTAGGGGCAGACATCGATGTCGACGAGATCGGCGTCGGGCAGCCAACGTGCGATCGCGTGCTGCAGTAGGGAAGTCGCTACCGGGTCGGGTGCGAAGTCGGCGTCAGGGTCGATTGCGGGACCGCCGTGGTGGACCGCGAGCTTGTAGAGGTCCGAGCCGGGCGACGGGAGTCCGTAGACGGCGGGTGTGGTGAAGTCGATGAAGATCGGCAACCCTGCACCGGCGCGCAGGTAGCCCGCGTGTTCCAGTGTCGTCGTCGTCGTGATGGCGGGGACCAGTGAACGCGTCCACGGTCCCGCGCACACGACCACGGTTCGCGCTTCGATGATCTCGGTCTCGGTCTCGACGTGGTGCGCGTCGAGACGTTCGACGCGCACGTGCTCGCGCAGCTCCGCGCCGGCGTGGGCGCCCAATGTCGTCAACGTACGATCGGCCGCGATCACCGCCGATGCCCGTTCCAGCACCGCGTCTCCCCGACCTGCGAAGGTGGGGAACCGCTGTTCGATCGCCGTCGCGGTGATCCGCTCCACCGGCGCACGGGCCGCCACGAGGGCGTCGAACACCTCCTCGGCGCCCGGCCCGAACGTGAGCTGCGGCGTCGGGTGCAACAGCTGCACGCCGGTTTCCTGCTCGAGGGCGCGCCACTGCTCCTCTGCCCGCTGCGCCATTGCGACGTAACGCGGGTCGGCGTAGCCCAGCCGGAAAATGCGTGTCGCGCCGTGGGAACCGCTGCGCGCATTTCCGATGGTGTCCCGCTCGAGCAACACCACCTCGCGCCGGCCGCGCAACGCCCACGCGGTCGAGAGGCCGAGGAGCCCGCCGCCGACGATGACGACGTCACGACGTGACCGCGTGCTCTTCAAAGAGGTGAGCCCGCCTAGGTCGGGAGGGGATCGTCGGAAGTCTGCGCGCCTCGCTCGCGAAGCAGTGATGCAAGCGGTTCGTTCTTCGTCATCAGTGCCTCGTCGAGCGGCCGGAAGCCCTTCTGCTGTTCGGCGTTCGGGTCGGCGCCGGCGTCGAGCAACGCGCGGCACGCTTCGACATCGCCCAAGGCCGCCGCGCTGTGCAAGGGTTGCACCTGCATCGCGTTGCGGGCGACCGCGTCGACGTGGGCTCCGGCATCGAGCAAGACGCGCACCGGACCTACGCCACCCAGGTAGGCCGCGAAATGCAAGGCAGTGAAGCCGTCTGCGGACCAGGCATGCGCGAGCGAAGGATCAGCGTCGAGGAGCTCCCGAAGGAGAACGACGTCGCCGATCGCGGCCGCGTCGAACACGTTCATCTCGGTGCCTCGAGCGGCAAGAGCCTCCGCGGCGGCCCGATCTGCGCGATAGAGGGCTTGACGAGTCTCGGACACCTTCAGCTCCACGCGGGCATTTCACCACGGCGCGCTTCGCCTCGCAATCGTGCGCGCTCACGCCGCGACGGGACGATCTCCGCGTGAGCGCGCATGCGAATCGATCAGGGCCGATCGCCGCGGACCTGGTCGCGGACGAGCTCGACGCGGTTCCCGAGCGCGAGGTTCACGTCGTCGACGTGCAGACCCCACCGCGGACCCAGGTTCGCAGCCGAACTCTACGAAGATTGCACGTGCTGGCTTGCGCGGCCGAGCGTCCGCGCGTTGGACGTCAGTCGGGTGGCTTCGGGGAACCGGTGATCGTGGCGAGCACGTCGAGGACGCGGCGATTGGTTGGTATCTGCCATTGCTGGGTTCCAACCGAGTCGAACCGGACAATGCCGTCACGGTCGATCACGAACAGCGCCGGCCGCTGGCCCAGGCTGAGCGCGCGGCTTGCGACGTCATACGCATCGAACGCCTGGTGCTCGCTGTCGGCCAGGATCTCGTACGGCACCGGATGTTCGCTGACGTAACGCTGGACGGCAGCCTCCGACTCGGGAGCGATGGCAACGACCGACGCGCCTGCTGCGAGGAAATCGTCGTGGTCGTCACGCAACTGCGCGAGGTGCCGACGGCAGAACGGTCAGGCGAACCCGCGCAAGAACACGCAGACAACCGGGCCGCGGGCAAGCAGGTCATCGAGGCCGATCCGCTCGCCCGACGCGTTCGGGAGCGCGAACGACGGCGCCGGGGTGCCGACAGTTGCCGTCGAGCTGTGCGTCGCCAGAGGAGCGATGCTAACGAACGCGTGCTGCCCCGACACCCGCGCGCCGGCTCGGAGCGTTATTGAGGCATTCGCGGCGTTCGTCAGAACCGTGCAGCTCGAATGCCACCCACCTCGACGACGGACCCAGGGCGCGTGAATGTCCTGGTCAGGCGCACGACCGAGCCTTCCTTGCCACCCGTGCGGTCACGCCGCCTCAAGTAGGCGCCGACGATGCCGATCTGGCTGTTTGTGAGCAGGGTGCTCGCCATAGCAGCGGAGGGCTGTCATCGTGATTGTGATCGTCGGCGTCATCGCCATTGTTGCGCTTCTCGTTTTCCTCGTCATGCACCGCAAGCAGAACGCGGCCAAGTCGTCCCACTGATTGCGACGGCCAATTGATCGCGACGGTTCGCGTACCGCCTACACCTAGGCGTGTGCGCTGACCTTGTCGAGGAATGGTACGAGCTGGTTGAAGAAGTCGTTGTCGGGATACGCGCCGGCGGGATCGTTGTGCGCGTACGTGCTCTGACGGTTGACGAGTGTCAGGTTGCTCAGGGGAATGTGCGACTGCGTCGCCAGAAGCCGCACGCCGTCGAGCACGGCCGGTCCACCGAGGTGCGCGCCGAACGCGTAGATCAGGAGATCGCTCGGAAGGTCGTGACCCATCGTCGCTTTGACCCCGAGCACGCTCTGGGCCGGGTTGGCGTTGCCGTTGTCGACGACAGCGGTGTCGTCGGTCAATCGCTGCGGGAAGTACCACTCGGTGCCGTCGACATTGTCCATGCCGGCGCCGGAGAACATCGTCGCGTAACGCGTCATCGGCGTGATCGCCCCCGTGCCGTCCCAGCCGCGGACCGCACCCGTGGACGTGATTCCCCGGCCGAGATGCGCTTGCGCGGCGATCAGACTTGACGGAGAGGTCGCGACGTTGAGCGCGTATCCGTACTGGCCGACGTTCGTGACGCGCACGGGCGGGACGATGGCCGCGGGCAGGAGTCCGGAGGTCTGACCGAGCGACGGCGCGTTCGGATCGAGCAACGCCGCCGCCGATCCCGCCGCGTTGTAGAGACCGGCAAAGGGTGCGGGGATACCCCCGAACGTGAGCCAGGGTCCGGCGCTCGGCGCGTCGAGCGACTGCAGCTCCTGAGTGGCCTGCTGCGCGCTGATCGAGGCCGGGCGACTGCCGCCGTCGATGTAGACCAAGCCCGCGAGGTCGGCAGCTCCGGCGCGGTCGCCGAAGTCCCAGGTGGCGTACGCGGTGACGACCGTTCCTCCGAGCGAGTGGCCGCCGAGCACGACCTTGCCGCCGAGGCCCTTCGCGGCTTCGATCACCCGGTGCAGATCCTCGACCGCGACGCCCATGCCCCATTGCTTCGCGTACGCGACGGTCGAGTTGGGGATCGATTGGAAGTGATCCTTGATGCTCGAGCTCTTGAGGTAGCCGAGGTAGTAGTTGTAGAGCTGCGTCGAGGTGGCCTTACCGTGCTTGAACAGGTTCAGCTCCGATTGGTCCTCGATCAGGTTCTCGCGGCGCTCGACCGACCAGACCTGCCAGCTCGGATCTCTGCTCACGATCCACTTGGCGAGCGGCACGAAGTAGCTGCTGCCGGCGGACGTACCTGGCTCCAGCACCAACACGTTCTTGGCGCCGGTCGATCCGACCTTGATCACGCCGACCTTGTCGTACCGGGCGGGAGTGCCCGGCGCGGTGAAGCCGGCCATCCACGTGACTCCAGTAGGACCGGCAGCCGAGGAGTCAGCAGGAGCAGAAGTCGAAGAGCTCGAATTGCTCGACGCAGGAGGCGTTGAGGAGCTCGAAGACGAGCTACAGCTCGACGAAAGCGCTGCGACGCACGCGGCTGCGCTCACCACGAGCAGAGCCCGGCGCGACCCCCTGTGCTTCAGCTGCACTGCATCGTCCCTTTGGCGCGGCGGAAACGTGCGACGGCAGAGCACCGTCTATGCAACAAGCTACGTCCGGCCGAGCCGCGCGACCACTCGGCGCGGCCCGTTGGCCGGGTCACCGAGTTCGCGGAAGGCCTGGGCGCGAACCACCGCTTCGGCAATACTGCGCGTGTGTCCAGTCGGCGGCGCCGTGTCGGCGCCTGCGCGTTGGTCCTTGCCTTCGCGTCGTGCTCGTCCAGTCGCGGAACTACGAGTGCTCCGACCGCGCCGATCCCGGCGTTCGTAGCGATCTCCGTTCCGGGATCGACGTCGTTGCCGGCGGCCGTGCGTGCGGCGACCGGGTCCTCGTCGTGCCCGGGTCGTCTGCCGGCGAACTTCCCGCAGCGCGGGGTTGCCCGCCTCGACATTTCGCTCGTCGCGATCGCGGTGGTCAACGTCGAGGTGTGCACCTACGGAGGGTCGGTGGCGCCGGGCGCGCCGCGTAGCCACGTCGCCTTCTTCGGCGCGGCCGCCACGGCGATCGTCAACGCGGTGAACGGGGTCGCGGGAATCGATCCCGTGTCGGGTCCACGTTGCGAACCCGGCGCGGGCGCGTCGGTGGTCATCGTCGTTTCCGATGGGTTGCGCGTCGAACAGTTTCTCGCGTCGCTTGTGGGCTGTCGCGGCGTGAGCAACGGTTTGCTGAGCGGCGCCGGTACCGTGCTTTCGACGAAGGTGCTCGCACGAGCGGTTGCTCTTGCCGACGAGTGCGCACACCGGTTCGGACCCTCGGCGAGTTGCATCGCCGGGGCCTCGTGAGCGCACCGGCCGTTCGTCACGAGACTTCAGCCGTGCGTCGCCGCGTTCCACGACGCGGATGGATCGCGGTCGTCGTGGCGGTCGCCGTCGCGATCGCGACGGGAGCGGTGTGGCGGGCAGCCTCCGGTGGCGGCACCGCCGCGGGCGACCGTCCGCCGGGCGCGCCCACTCGTCTCACCGTCGACGACGCGGCCGAGCCGCTCGCCGTGCAAGGGGCACCGGAGTTCGGTTGGGTCGTCGTCGACGCCGATCGTGGTGAGGTGCAGACGGGCTATCAGCTCCTCGTCTCGACCCGTCCGACGGCCGATCCGGGCGATCCGCACGTGGTGTGGACGAGCGGTCGAGTTTCGTCGGGACAGCAGGCGTACGTCACCGCGAACGTCTCGACGCTCGGGCCCGGGAACCGGTACTTCTGGACGGTACGCACGTGGGATCGGCGCGGGCTCGTCGGTCCGTTCGCCCAGCCCGCGAGCTTCGGGGTGGGACTCGGCGACGGCGACTGGCACGCAAATTGGATCCGTCGGCCGGGTATCGACCCGAATGCGAGCGAGGACTTCACGCTCGCGCGTACCGAGCGACACCTCGGGGCGAGCCCCATCGTTCGGGCCGTCGCATACGTCTCGGCCGGTCAGCAATACGACCTTCGGGTCAACGGTGTACGCGTCGCGCACGGTCCTTCCTTCTCGTATCCCGACGAGCAGTACTACGAGGCGACCGATGTCACCTCGTCGCTCCGCGCGGGCGCGACGAACGCGATCGGTGTCATTGCTCATTGGGAATCACCAGGTCAGGGTCGCCCGGCGTCCGTGCCGGCGCTCATCGCCCGGATCACGATCGAACACGCCGACGGGACACGCGAGGTCATCACGACCGACGGCACGTGGCGGGTGCGGTCCGGGCCGTGGCTGCCGGCGCCGCTGCGAAACTCCGAAGGCGACCACGTCGAGCACGTCGACGGCGGCGCCGACCCGATCGGCTGGGACCGTCCGGGGTTCGACGACAGTGGTTGGGCGCATGCGCTCGTGCTCGGCCCCCATCCGGTCGCCCCGTTTCTCCATCTGATCGCGGCGCGCAGTCATATCGTCGAGCAGCGGGTTCGGGCGCGGAGTCTCACGCGACTTCCCGACGGCGCGTACGTCGCGGACTTTGGTGCGGTCATCGCGGCGACGCCGGTCGTCACGTTTCACCACGGAGTCACCGGACGGCCCGTGAAGGTGACCGGCGGCTACCTCCTCGACCGGAACGGCCACGTTTCGACGACGCGGGGAACTCAGCAGACGGACATGCACTGGGACTACGACGAGTACGCAGGTGCGCAGGTGTTCCGACCGTTCGACTATCTCGGTTACCGCTACCTCGAGGTGTCGGGGTCGGGCGAGGCGCTGTCAGCCAACGATGTCGTCGTCGACGCGCGTCACGCGTCGATGCCCGATGAGCACGCGGCGAGCTTCCAGACATCGAATGCAGGAGTCGACGCGGTCTGGAACCTGGCGCGCTATTCGGCGCTGTACGACACCCAGGAGCAGGTGCTGGACACTCCGACGCGGGAAAAGGGTGCGTTCATGAACGCGCTCGGCGACTCGCGTGCCAGTATGTTCGCCTTCGGTGAGCGAGCCATCACGTATCAGGCGCTGCGCGATTTCGCACGGTCGCAGGCTCGCTATTGGCCCGACGGGCGCGTGAACGTCGTCTACCCGAACGGCGACGGCGGCCGCGACATTCCCGACTCCACCGAGGGGTTCGTGGAGTGGGTGTGGCGCGTGTACATGACGACGGGAGACCGCGAGCAGCTCGCCTCGCTGTACCCGGTCATGCGAAACATCTCGGCCTATGTCGCGCGTGCGATCGATCCGCGCACCGACCTCGTCACGAACCTGCCCGGCGGGACCGGCGACTACCTCGGTGGCATCGTCGACTGGCCGCCGAACATGCGCTTCGGGTACGACGTGGGCACTGCGGCTCGCACCACCGAGAACGTCCTCGCCGTCGACGTCTTCGACCGGGTCGCGCAGATAACGGGCGAGCTGGGACGACCCAACACAGAAGCTGCGGACGAGCGCTCGCTCGCCGCACGCGTCACTCGCGCCATCGGTGCGCGGCTCACTCGATCCGACGGGGTCCTGGTCGACGGGCTCGAGGCCGACCGGACGCCGAGCCGGCACGCGTCGCAACTCGCGAATGCGCTCGCGCTCGAGTACGGCCAGGTGCCCGCGGGTCACGTCGCGACCGTGGCCGACTACGTCGTCGGCCTCGGCAATCGCGTCGGAGTCCCCACGTTCGAGGATCTGGTGTACGGGCTGCACTCCGCAGGCCGCGACGATGCGATCGTCAACGCGCTCACCGACCCGACGCAGCCGGGCTACGCGCAGATACTTCGCGAAGGCGCGACGTTCACATGGGAAGCCTGGGACGCGCGCACCACCGGTGACAGCGAATCGCACGGCTTTGGCGCCGGTATCCTGCCGGCGTTGCAGGAAGACATCCTCGGTGTCAGCATCGTTACGCCCGGGGCGGCGCAGGTCGACATCCGCACTCCGAACCTCACGATGACCGCACGCGGCGTCGTCGCGACGCAACGCGGATCGGTCCCGATCTCATGGACGCGTCGCGCCGGTCACTTCACGCTCGACGTCACGATCCCCGCGAACATGACCGCGGTTGTGCACATCCCGGCGCCGAGCCGCGATCGCGTCCGCGAGAACGCACGCACACTCGGGGGCGATCCCGGCGTCGAGGCGACACACGAGACGGACGGCACCGTCGTCGTCACGATCGGGTCCGGCCACTACGACTTCCAGGTCAACTGACCACACTGACGCGGTCGGCTGCGCCTCAGTGCAGGGCGGGCCAGAGATCGCGATGTGCGACTTCGAAATCGGCGAGGATCAGCTCGGCAACGCGCGCGGAGCTCACGACCGGGTCGAGCTCGAGTGCTTGGAGCGCGGCGTCGCGCGAACCGAGCAGCGCCGCGTCGGCAACCAGCTGCTGGATCGTCACCTCGGTGTGGAGCGCGCCGGCGATCGCCGTCGGCAGGTCGTCGCTCCGATCGCCGACGACGCCGCCGGCCGTCGCCGTCGCGCTCACCTCCACCGCGCTGCCGCGAGGAAGGGCCGGCACGAGGTCGTCGTTGGGCAGGATTGCCGACGCGACGCGTTCGGACTCACCGGAGATCGCGGCGCGCAGGATCGGACGCAACGCATCGTCGGTCACCCACCGTAGGAACGGCCCGAGATCGAACGTGCCCGCGAGGATCGCGTCGACGACCTCGTCGATCATCGATCGCATGGCGTATTGGCGTGCCGCGATGTCGAGTGGTTCCGTGTATTCGGTCGCACTCCGGAAATACTCGCCGGCGTGACTATCGCTCGTCGCCACGACGGCACCGAACCGGTCGTGGAGATGCTTCACGAACGCGAACGTCTCGCCGTCGCCGTCTTCGAGATTGTCGACCGCGGCGTGCAGTTGCAGCGTGAGGTCGTCGCCGGTTTCGCGGTCCCATGCCGCCAGGAGGAATGTGAAGTGGTTCAGTCCTGCGGCGCGTGACTCGATTCGCCGGCCGAGCAGCCGGGAGAATCGGTCGTTGGCGATCTTCACTTCGTGGCACAAGCCGATGATCGGCTGGTCGAGGTGCCGCCGGAAGGCCGTGCAAATTCGGCCCTCGGGGTTCGTGAAGTTGACGAACAAGGCGTCGGGGGAAAGCCGCTCGACGTCGCGCGCGATCGCCACGACGAGCGGCACGGTTCTCAGGGCGTGCGAGAGCCCACCGGGCCCGCCGTTCTCGCCGTAGATGTGGTCGACGCCATGGCGGCGCGGGATGTCGAAGTCGAGCAGCCACCTGTTGACACGATCGACCTCGACCGACACGACGACGGCGTCCGCGCCCGACAACGCGTCGACGCGTCGCGTGTAGCGCTCGATGGTGATGCCGCGTGTCGTCGCGGCCTCGAGTGCGCAGGCAAGCTGGGACATGCGTTCCAACGGCGCGGGATCGAGGTCGACGAGGCGCACGGTGGCGCCGGCGAAGACCGGATCGGCGTAAAGATCGTGCAGTGTCGTCAGGCCGAACGAAGCACTTCCGGCACCGATGAGCACGATCGTGGGTGCTGGGCGCACGCAGCAACTCTATTGTGTGGAGCGTGGTCGAACAGCTGAGCGTTACCAGGGAGATCGCCGCGCCCGCGGAACACGTTTGGGCGATGGTGTCCGACGTGACCCGCATGGGCGAGTGGTCGCCCGAGAACGTTGGCGGCTCGTGGCTGGGTGGCGCGACGGGACCGAATCCCGGCGCGAAGTTCCGGGGCACGAATCGAAGTGGGAAGAAGAAGTGGAACACCGTCTGCGCGGTGGTCGATGCCGATCCCGGGCGCCGCTTCTCGTTCCGCGTGACCGCCGCGGGTCTCAAGATTGCCGAGTGGAGCTACGGGTTCGAGCCGACGGCGGCCGGATGCCAGGTCACCGAGACATGGGTCGATCAGCGGGGCCGTATCGCGAAGGCGCTCGGCAAACCGGTGAGCGGGGTCGGCGACCGTGCGTCGCACAACCGGGCGGGCATGGCGCAGACGCTCGAACGCCTCGCAGTGGTCGCGGAGGAGTCCAGTCCCGCGCCGAGCTGACGTAGGCGCACCATTAGTCGAGTGAGTCGAGGATCTCGCGGTATATGCGCAGGGTTGCCTCGTCGAATGCGACGAGGCGCACGATCTTGAACGCTCCGCCGTACTCACGCGCGGTCGCGACTGCGATCTCGGCTGCGGCGCGGGGTGGGTATCCGAAGATGCCGGTCGAGACGGCGGGGAACGCGACCGAGGTCGCCCCTACGGACCGGGCCACTTCGATCGATCGCCGGTAGCACGATGCGAGCAGCGCGGGCTCGCCGCGATCACCACCGTGCCACACCGGTCCGACCGTGTGCACGATCCAGCGCGCGGGAAGCGCGAAAGCGGGCGTGACGACGGCGTCACCCGTTGCGCAGCTGCCGATCGCTGTGCAGGCGGCATCGAGCTCGGGACCCGCGGCCGCGAAGATTGCGCCACACACTCCGGCGCCCCGCTGTAGCGCACCGTTGGCCGCGTTCACGATCACGTCGACGCGCTCGGTTGTGATGTCGCCGCGCGTCGCTTCGATAATCACCATTGCATCCTGCCCGCGTCGGGTGGATCAGTGCGGCTCTCCCCGGCGCGGATGAGTAACGTCGGAGCATGACTGCCTCCGAGGTGTGGAGAGCCGAAGCGCCCGAAGCCTTCATCGCGTTCGACCGTGTCGAAGCGATCGCTGCGGCTGCGGTAGACGAGGCGCTGATGTTTCCCGTGCGGAAGGCGGTTGCCCGACTCCTGCGTAACGACGGCGAGTTTGTGCGTACGTCCGGCCCCGCGCAACTTGGGTCCGATCCGCGCGCGTTGATCTGCGCCCGGTTCGCGGAGCAGTTCGTCGTCGACGTCGCCGGAATCACCGACGCCGATCGCGCCGCGCTCTCAGGTGCGCTCGGCCGCGAGACATTCACATTTGTACAGGCACTGTTCGTCGTCGACATGTTCCAGCGGGCGCGTATCGCTCTGCACCGGCTGTACGCCGTGACGGACGACGGGCCACCGGCCGAGCCGGGAGATCTCTGGGCCGCGATCGAGGAGTACATGCGCGTCGTGGCCCGGGCTTCAGCTCTCGATCCCTTGACGACGGAGTTGATCCGCCTGCGGGGAGCGACCGTTCATCGCTGTCGACTGTGCCAATCGCGCCTGAGCGTGCGCGCGCTCGACGCGGCTGGTGAGAGCTCTCCGTTTTCTGCAGTCGAGGATTTCGAGCACAGCGTGCTGAGCTCGCGGCACAAGATCGCCCTTCGCCTCACGGATGCCGTTGTCACGCAACCCGCGCAAATCGACGATCAACTCGTCGCGCAGGTGCATGGTGCGTTCACGAATGCCGAATCGACCGAGATCGTGCTCGACATCGTGCGCAACGCCGCGAACAAGATCGCGGTCGCGTTTGCGGCTGACGCCCCGCAGGTCGCCGACGGCATCGAGTTCTTCGACCTCGATGCGAACGGCGAAGTCGTCGCGAGTGTCGAAGCGGAAGTCGTCCGCCGCGCTACCTGCGCCTAGATGTTGGGTTCGTTGCTGTCTCGTTCGGCGGGCCGTATTGTGCGGGCGTGAACGACCAGCTCGGTGAGACAGTCGGCACGGTCGCGACGCTGTCGCGGTTCCCGGTCAAATCGATGCAGGGAGAGCGGCTCACCACCGCCGAGCTGACGGAACACGGGGTCGTCGGCGACCGCGCGTACGCGCTCGTCGACACCGAGACCGGCAAGGTGATGAGTGCCAAGAACCCTCGTCTGGGGACGCAGCTGTTGAGCTGTCGCGCCGCGTTCGTCGAGACACCGGGATCCGGTGACGAGCGGCCGGCGGTGCGCGTCACGCTGCCCGACGGTACCGCGGTCACCAGCGACGACCCCGATGCCGACGCGACCCTCTCCCGCTTCTTGGGATGCGAGGTCGCGCTCCAGAGCGCCGCTCCCGACGATTTCACGATCGATCAGTATCACCCCGACGTGGAGGACCTCGATCCTGAGGGGCATCGCGACACCGTCACCGAATCGAAGCTGGGAGCGTCGTTCTTCGCCCAAGTCGGGATCCCGTCGCCGGTCCCGGCCGGTTCGTTCCTCGATCTGTTCCCCGTCTCGCTGCTCACGACCTCGACCCTCGACCGGTTACAGACACTGCGTCCCGAAAGTCGTTTCGACGAGCGCCGTTTCCGCATGAACGTCGTCGTGGACACACTCGCAGACGGGTTCGTCGAGAATGAGTGGCCCGGCCGCTCGTTGAAGGTCGGCGAGAGCGTGCGCCTCACGGTCTTCCTGCCTGATCCTCGTTGCGTCATGACCACGCTCGCGCAAGGCGACCTCCCCAAGGACACCGAGGTCCTGCGAACGCTCGCCCGGAACAACCGGATCGAGGTGGCCGGTGGCCTTTACCCGTGTGCCGGCGTGTATGCCGTCGTCGAGGCCGGCGGAACCGTCCGCGCGGGCGACCACGTGTCACTGGCGTAGACATCGCCAACTTGCCGCGCTCGCGCCGGGTCAGCGTGGGTCGGGCGCTCCCGCGAAGCGGGCGGGATCGACGGTGATGTAGATGGCGCGGCATGTTGCAACGACCGCATCGCCGGCGCGGGCTTCGGCACTGATGAAGAGCTTGCGCCGTTCCCGCCCGTCGAGCCGGGCCCGAATCTCCAAGGGTTCGTCGACCGGCACGGGTGCGACGTAGCGCACCGTCAACTCGCCGGTGAAGGCCGGTTCCTGCAGTTTTCCGATCACGAAGCCGGTCACGTCGTCGAATGCGGCGGCGACGATACCGCCGTGGGCACGACCGGGCGCGCCTTCGAACGCGCGCCGCAACACGACGTCGGCGACCACCTCATCGTTGTCGTAGCGGACTTCGATTTCGAGGCTCGTCGGGTTCGACCAGCCGCCGACCGCTCGGTCCTCGAACCCGCGCCCGCCCAGGACCGACCCGTCCGGCCGGGTCCGCATCAGCGCCAGGCGATCGCGTGCCGGCGTCTCTTCGACCCGGCGTGCGAGCTCAGTCGCCGTCTCCCGGATAGCTGCCAGCGCATCGTCTTCGGGATCGTGCGCGGCGAACGCGTGGCTGAGCGCTCGCAAGCCGGCGGCCGCCGCCAGTCGTGCCTCTTCCGTCGCCATGTAGGCAATGTAGGTGCGTAGGCGCTCCGGCCGTCTTGGAATCGAGAGTCTCAGGAACCCGTGGAGACGCCAACGGCTATCGCTGAGCAGAACGCGCGCCCCAGGGTTCAGGTGGTTGCGACGAGTGGTCGCACGTCGTTCCAGAAGCGCTCGAGCTGGTTTACTTCGTCGGCGACCGGCCAGATGAAGACACGTTGTACGCCTGCCTGCGCAAATGCGGTCAGCTTCTCGGCGAACAGTTCAGGTGGGCCGATCGGGAGTCGTTCGCGGAGCATGTCTTCCGGTCGGTGCACCGTGGGAACGACTCGCTCCCTCAAGACCCGGTCGGCTTCGGCGCGGTCGTCGGTGATGTAGCACCACATCGTGGCGAGCGCGTTCGGGAACGTGTCGGGAGCCTTCCCGTGATCGGGGAGCTGCGAGCGGAGGCAGTGCCACGCCTGACCGAACAGTTCCGGCGTTGTGTTGTAGGCAGAAGCCAGCCAGCCATCAGCCAGGCGGGCCACTCGACGCAACCCTGCGTCGGAACCCCAGCTGCCCACCCAGATCGGCGGTCCGAACGGTTGGGCAGGCCGGGGTTCCAACGCAAGACCCTCGGTCGAATAGAAACGGCCGACGAAGGGCGCATCGTCGTTGCGCCAGAGCGCCCGGAGCGTGCTGATCGCCTCGTCGAACCGCGGCCATCGTTCTGCGAAATCGAGACCGACGGCCGCGTAGTCGTCGGGCGAAGAGCCCGGACCGACGGCCACGACCAGGCGACCTCCCGACAGACGATCGATTGCGCCCAAGGTCTTGGCAACCGGTACGGGTCCGCGGACCACTGCCAGTGCGACCGTTGTTGCGAGCGCCATGTCTCCCGAGTGCTCCAGCGCGGCGGCAAGCGCGACCGGTCCGTCGAGCCAGGGCACGGAGAAGACCATGTGGTCGTTCGTCGACAGGGCACTGAATCCAAGTTGAGTGGCAGCCTTCGTGTACGCGACGAGATGATCGAGGGTGTAGGGATGACCCCCGAAATCCATCAACGGAAGGTGCGCTCCGTAGTCCATCGCCACTCCTCAACCTTTGCGGGGTTCGCGCGACTCGCCGGCGACCGGCGGCGCTTCGCGGGTTCGGTGTCGGCGTTTACGCGGCCGGATTGAACATCCGTGCGCGTTCGGCGGGTGTGGCGCGTGACGCGAGCTCGTCGAGTTTCGCCAGGGCCGGAAACAGCGCCATCAGGAACCGGCGTTGGAGGTCTGCGACTGTGGCCTTGTCGGGGTCTTGGTCGAGACCCCTCACGAGGTTGAGGCGAGAGGTCTCCACCCATTCCACGACGTCGGGAGCGCTCTGCCATTCCATCTCGGTCTTCATCCCCGTGAGTAGGTGTCGTGTGAAGTCGAATGGCGTGTGGGGCCAAGGGTTCGGTCGGCACAGGCGGTTCTTCTCGGCGGCGGTTCGCGTCGAGGCCTCGACGAGGCCGATCAGCCCTGCGGAAAGGCTGAGGCTGACACGCGTGATCGGCTGGAGGGTGACGCTGTCGTCGGCGAAGATCGGCTTGGGCGGGTTATCACTCAGTCCGGCCGACGCGCAGTGGATGTGCAGGTGACCAGGGCTCGTCGGGATGGATCCTTGCTGGAGCAGGATCGCGTCCCGATCGATGCGCTCGACGTGTCCGAGTCTGACCACGTTCTCGATGCGCCGGAGCTGGTCCACCTCGCCGAGACTTGCAGTGGCGCCCTTCAACATCGACGGCTGAACGGTACGGTCGATCCGCAACGCCACCTGCTGTTCCTCGAGCCGCTCGTAGACCTGCTCGATCGAGCCGCACTCGGCGACCGCCTCCAGCTCCGCGACGACGCCCGCGAACGTAGGAACGACCCCCACGCCTGGCTGGAAGAAGGCGCGGTTCAGGATCCACGACTCGCGAGGACGGATCCAAGTGATTTCGCGCGGCGGAGCACCCTGATCGAGCAACCAACACGCGGCGTCCATCGCGGTCTTGCCGCCACCGATGATCACGTAACCGGCCGGAGGCTTCGCGACACTCGTGAGCGCACCAACCGGCACGCACCGAACGCCTTCGCCGATTTCGAACGGAGGCGGGTCAGACGCAGGAACGCGAGACGCCATGTAGGTCGCGTCGACGACGCTCCGTCGCACCGACACACCCGTCTCGATACCGGTCAGCCTCGATCCGAACCGCCGATCGCCGAGGTAATCGCACATAGGAAAGAAACGCACCCGGCCCGAAGCCAGCAGGCGATGACGCATGACCTCGTCGTAGTAACCGCAGATCTCCGTTCCGCTCGCTCGCTCATAGAAGCCCGCATCCCGCCCGTCGGGCTCGACCCTGTCCAATCCGAGCGGCGTCGAGTTCACGCCGTAGTTCACCGACGGCTGATGCAGCTGAACGAAGGGATAGGAGTCGAGCCAGTGACCACCCGGCCGATGCCGCCGATCGATCATCACCACATCGGCGTCGGAATACTCGATCAGGGTGTCGACGAATCCCATACCTAGCGCACCCGCGCCGACAACGAGATAGTCGGTCTCAATCTCCGATCTCCCACGCATGGCGTGAAAACCGTACCCGGTTCGCCGGCTTGTGGACGGGCCTGCGATGGTTCATGACGGTTGTAGCGCCGAACTCATCGGTGACCGCGAGGAACATGAAGGTATGGATCCGCGCACTGACGCCGAGGTCATCGCGTCGTCGGTCGACGCGCCGGCCGCCTTCGGCGAGCTGTTCAACCGGCACGCGACGACGTTGTTCCGGTACTTCGTGCGCCGGGTCGGTCCCGACGAGGCCGACTCGCTGCTGGGGGAGCTCTTTCTATCGCGTTCGAGCGGCGGGAGACCTTCGACACCGGACGAGCGGAGGCGCGTCCCTGGCTCTATGGCATCGCGAGCAATCTCCTGGCCCGGCACCGGCACGGAGAAGCTCGACGGCTCGACGCGACCGCTCGGCTGGTAAACACCTCCGTCACCGCATCCGATCTCCTCTCCGACATCGACGCGCGCGTCGACGCCTCGCGTCTGTGGGCCGACGTGGCCGCCGCGATCGCCGCGCTGCCGCAGGGAGAACGCGACACCCTGCTGCTCTTCGCCTGGGAGGGAATGCCGTACGACCAGATCGCGGCCGCGCTGGACGTTCCGGTCGGCACGGTGCGTTCGCGGCTGAATCGGGCGAGGGGCCGACTCCGCGAACTGGTCGGCGCGAGCGAAGAAGAACAGGTGACAGCGACTCTTCGCCCCGACCGGGTCTTCCCCGTCGATGCGGGCGATCCCGGACTCTTCAAGCGCGAGAAGGAGCGGCTCATGTCCACGATCGGAACGTCGACACCGCAGCAAGACGCATGGAGTCGCACGCCCGCGATGTACCCGCGTCTCGCCTACGCGGACGAAGTCGCGGCGCTCGAGTACTTGACCCGCGTCTTCCAGTTCACCGAACGCCGCGAAGCCCGTATGGGTGGCGATGACGACCAGGGGATGCTTGCCTGGCTCGAATTCGGCGACGGCGTCGTCATGATCGGCCGCGCCACCGACGCCGCGCGAGACGTCCACCACTTGTACAGCCCCGGCGTCGTCGGCCACGCGACGGTGGTGATCCAGGTCTCCGTCAACGACATTGACTCGCACTACGAACACGCCGTCGCCGAGGGCGCCACGATCACGATGCCGATGGAGGACGCCTTCTACGGGTACCGGCGCTACGAGGCCGACGATCTCGAAGGCCACCACTGGCACTTCGCCGAGTCGCTCCAGGCGATCGGTGCACGCGAGCAAGCGGCGCGGTAACGCGCGAGTGGGTCAGGCGTACACCACGCGAGTCACCCATTCGGCGACGAGGGCGGGCTTCTCTTCGCCTTCGATCTGCACGGTGATGCTCCGGCTGATCTCGAGCGAGTTGCCTTTCAGCTCGACGTTCGACGTGACGGCGCGAGCCCGGATCCGCGAGCCGACCTTGACGGGATTGATGAAGCGGACCTTGTTGAACCCGTAGTTGATGCCCATCAGAATCCCGTCGAACCGCGCGGCGTCCTGCGGAGCAGAGCTCGCTCCGACCGTGAGCCTGGTCAGCATCGACAAGGTGAGGAAGCCGTGGGCGATGGTCGTGCCGAATGGTGTCGCCTTCGCCGCCTCCGGATCGACGTGGATGAACTGGTGATCGTGGGTGACGTCCGCGAACTGGTTGATCTGGTCCTGAGTGACCTCGAACCACTCGCCGGTCCCTTCGTCGTTGCCGACGTCGGCCTGGAACAGCGGGAGTGCTTTGGCTGCGGCTTCGCTCATGGCACGACCTTATGCCGGCTATCGGTCGTCGAGCAGACTCGTGAGACGCCTTGGAGCTTGGAGCCGATAGCTATCACGAACGAGCTCGGCGACCTCCACCCAGTCGACGGGACGGTCCGCCAAATCGAGGTAGTAGTTCACCCAGCCGTGGCGAGCGACGTACTTGGGAAGGCCGAAGCGTTGCGGGTCCGACGCGACCAGTTCCTCGTTTTCTCTGCCGGCTGCTCGAACGCCGAGTGCCACTCGTCCGTCGCCGTGCTCGTTGACGGTGAACCATGCATAGTTCTTCTTGTTGACCACGAAGCCTCGGTGAGGCGGGTGCCGGTCGTCGGCACTGGCTTCTGGTAATCCCAGACAGATCTTCGTCAAACGTGCGAGCAGTGTCGCTTGGCTCATGCCCGTCCTGGTCCTCAGTCGCGTTCGTTCCGGGTGCGGAGTAGTACAACCCCGAACGCGATAACCCACGCGAGATACAGAACTGGCGCGAGAATCGTGAAGACCCCAGTCTGCGAGAACGCACCCGATCGCGCCCATGACACCGTCGCGCCGAGGTGAGCAGCCGCGAATGCTCCGGCGCCTACTGCGAGCCAGCGGGGAAGCTGGGGGCTCAGTGCGATCGCAACCGCGGCGGCGACGCCGAGGATGATCGTCAGGAGATTGGACGCGCCGACCAGCACGACGAACAGATCCCAGAGTGTTCTCGCCGCGTCGGGCGTCTGCGAATCGGCTCGGAATGCCAACGCAGTGGCGCACGCCTGCCCAGCGATGCCGAGCGTGAATACGGCGAGGGCAGACGCGAACATCGCGGAGGTCCACACGTCCCGTTCGGGTTGCTGGGGTACGGCGAGCAGATGCCGCAACCCAGCGAAGAACAAGAGCATGAGACAAGTGGCTATTCCGTCGAGGAAGAAGAAGACGAGTAGGAAGGTTCGATGATCGGCCGCGTACGCCAACACCACTCGACCTGTGTCGTCGATGCCAGGCGGTGTGCCACCGAAGAATGCGGTCGAGATGAGTACGGCACCCACAATGCCGCTCACGCCAGTCAGGCGTCGTAACCCACGCATGCCCATCCCCCGTCTGACTGTTCTCGCCGCCCTTGACCTCGAAAGACCGAGCGCATAATGCCCGGATGATGATGGGGCGCGTTATGCGAGCGGCCCGGGCGTTCGTCCCACAGGCGCGTCGAACCTTCCAAGTCGGTGAACAAGAGCGTCACCGTCCCCGACGGCACCTGCGCACAAACGGAACGATCACTTGCGCCGGCGGTCAGGGTTTGAACGAGGCTCATCCGGTGTCCGCGCCATCCGACCCGGAACATCGGCTCTACCGGAGGTAAGGCTTCGAACGAGATCGGAGCGGAGGGAGTGGGATTCGAACCCACGGAGGGTTGCCCCTCACACGCTTTCCAAGCGTGCCGATTCGGCCGCTCTCGCATCCCTCCCGGAAGACGGCGATGCTAGGCGACGGCCATCCGTCCAGCGGCTCGTCGGCCCGTGTGCGCGTCGCTCGGACGGTCGAGGTGGCCCGCTCGCTGCACGTATCAGGCGACCCGGCGGCACTCGAGCGCTTCCGCTGAGAGCTGCTTCCTTCCGGACCTGACTCGGTTCACGGGCGCTCGTCGCGCCGGACCCGATACGGCGCGAGCGGGCCGGTTACACCCTAGTGGGCATCGGTAAGGTTGCCGCCGTGGCGTCACACAGCCTGTACCGCAAATATCGGCCCCAGCGGTTCTCAGAGCTGGTCGGTCAAGAACACGTCACGACCGCCCTGCGCAACGCGGTCCGCGAAGACCGGGTCGGGCACGCGTATCTCTTCTCGGGGCCGCGGGGGACGGGCAAGACGACCACCGCGCGCATCTTGGCCCGCGCCCTCAACTGCCTCGACCTCGGCGTCGACGGCGAGCCGTGCGGAAAGTGCGAGAACTGCGAAGCCGTGGCGGCCGGCACGTTCTTCGATCTCGTCGAGCTCGACGCCGCGTCGAACAACGGTGTCGACGCGATGCGCGAGCTCATCCAGAGCGTGCATCTCGGGGTCGGCGCGTCGAGCCGGCGCAAGGTGTACATCGTCGACGAGGTGCACATGCTTTCGGCCGCGGCGTCGAACACCCTCCTGAAGACGCTCGAGGAACCACCCGCGCACGTCGTCTTCGTGCTCGCCACGACCGATCCGCAGAAGGTGCTCCCGACGCTGCGCTCGCGCACGCAGCACTTCGAGTTCACGCTGCTCTCGCACGGACAGCTCGTCGGCCATCTCGCCGACATCCTCTCCCGGGAAGGCGTCGAGACCGATCCCGAGGCGCTCGACCTCATCGCCCGGCGCGCCGGCGGCTCGGCGCGCGATGCGCTGTCGCTGCTCGACCAGGCCCTCGCGGTCGGCGATGGTCGGATCGACGCGCAGCTGGTGCAATCGGCCTTCGGCGGCGCGCCGTTCGAGCAGCGCCTCGCGGTGCTCGAAGCCGCGGCGACCGACGACGTCGCCGGCGCGCTGGTCGGCGTGCACGACCTTGTGGCATCGGGGCACGACGTCCGGCGCGTTGCCGACGACCTGTTGCGCACGCTGCGGGACGCATTCCTGCAGGCCAACGCATCCGGCCGCGTTCCGTACGACGGCGCGCCGGAGGAGCGCGCCCGGCTCGCCGGGCTGGCCAAGGAGATGGGGAACCCCGCGGTGGTTCGGGCGATCGAGATCCTCGGCGAGGCGATCGTCGACATCCGGGGCCAGGCCGTCGCCGATCCGCGGCTCGTGCTCGAGGTCGCGGTCGTGCGCATCGCTCGCCGCGAGGCGAGAACGCGCGAGGAGACCTTGCTCGATCGCGTCGAACGGCTCGAGCAGCGTCTGGCCTCCGGAACGCCGGAGCATGCCGCGGCCGCGAGCGCACCGCCGCGGCAGGCGCCCGTGCCGGGCGGTCCGGTCCTCGCCGGCCGTCAGCGGGCAGCCAAGCCGGCCGGCGATCCGCCGGTTGCCGCCGCGCCGGCCGAGGATGCCGGTGACCCGACCGGCCCGGCCGATGCCACCGACGCGGCCAGCTTCGCGCTCGACGACGTCATCGAGGCGTGGCCCGAGACACTGGGTCTCTTGAAAGCGCCGGTACGCGCCGGGATCCAAGACGCGCAGCCGATCGCGCTCGAGAAGGGGATCATCATCTTCGGCGTTCCGAAGCGCCGCTTCGACGCGATCAACGAACGGTTCCGCAAGGAGGCGGTGGCGATCAAGGACGCGTTCGCGCAACGCCTCGGCGCGGCGCCGCGCTTCATGTTGCGCGCCCACGACTTCGACCAGGTCGACGCGTTCCGTCCCGAGCACGCGCCGGTGGTCGAGCGGGCCGCCGCCACGCGCGCCGACGAGCGCGCACCGGAGCCCGACGACGACGCCGTCGACCTGACCGATCTCGCCGACGCGCCCGACGCGCCGCAACTCGATTCCGTCACGCGTCTCGTCGCCGGCCTCGGCGCCGAAGTCATCGACGAACGCAGCCGCGGATGAAATCGGAGGGAAGTGCATGACGAACCCAGACCCGAACCCGATGGACATGCTGAAACAGGTCCAACAGATGCAGGTCTACATGCAGGCCGCTCAGGAGGCGCTCGCGAGCACGACGATCGACGCGACCGTCGGGGGCGGGGTCGTGCGGGCGACGGTCACGGGCGAGGGCGAGCTGCGCGAGATCAAGATCGATCCCAGTGTCGTCGACCCCGACGACATCGAGACGCTCGAAGATCTCGTCGTCGCGGCCGTCATCGAAGCGACGCGCCAGGCGAAGGAGTTGCAGGCGCAAAAGCTCGGCGCGGCCACGGGCGGGCTCGATCTCGGCTCGATGCTCGGAGGTCTCGGAGGATCCCTCAACCCGTGAACCCCTACGAAGGCGTCATGCAGACGCTGATCGACGAGCTCGGTCGTCTGCCGGGAATCGGGCCCAAGTCGGCGCAACGCGTCGCGTTCTACCTCCTGAAGGCGGATGCGATCGACGCGAAGCGCTTGGCCCGAGCGATCGAGGACGCCAAGGATCGGGTCACGTGGTGCCGCCGTTGCTTCAACATCTCCGAGGGCGAGCTCTGCGCGTTCTGTCTCGACGAGCGACGCGATACCCACGTCGTCTGCGTCGTCGAAGAGCCCCGCGACATCGTGGCCGTCGAACGAACCGGTGAGTATCGCGGCCGCTATCACGTGCTGCAGGGCGCCATCTCGCCGATCGAAGGCGTCGGACCCGAACAGCTCCGCGTGAAGGAGTTGCTCGCGCGCATTCCCGTGGAGGAGATCAGCGAGATCATTCTCGCGACGAACCCCAACATCGAGGGCGAAGCCACGGCGATGTACCTCGCGCGTCTGCTGAAGCCGGCCGGGCTCAAGGTGACTCGCATCGCGAGCGGTCTTCCCGTCGGCGGCGATCTCGAATACGCGGACGAGGTAACGCTCGGCCGCGCGTTCGAAGGTCGGCGCGAGGTCGGCTGAGCAGGTAGGGAGATCAGCGCAACAGGAGTTGGTGGAAGGTCGGGTTGAACCCGATGTTCCACACCCACAGCACGCCGAGGATCGAGAACAACGACCACATCGGCACCTGCAGACGAGCGAGCCACGCGGGACGGAAGATCGCAACCACCGCGAGCGCGAGCACGAGGACCCCGGCGGGGTTGAACGCGAGCGACGCGCCCAGGTGACCGTGCGCGGCCGCGACGACGGCGCGGGTCATGCCGCAGAACGGGCACGGAACCCCGGTCAGCGAACGCAACGGGCACGCGAACGGTGGATGGACGGGCAGGACCGGCCACGCCGCGGCGATCGCGACCATGCCGCCCGCCGCGACTCGTACTTCGCGCTCGTACAGCCGGGTCGGCGGCGCGTGCATCACCGTCGAGCCTGCTTGGCCACGACGATTCCTTCGAGCAGGTACTCGGGGTGCGCTCCGTAAGGAGCGCCCGCGACTTTCGGCGCGACGCGCGATGCGAGCGCGGCCGCGAAGTGGGCGCGCACGGGAGTCGGCATCGCCAGCCGGCGATCGAGGAACTGGTGAATGGTCGCGAGATCGAACGGATCGAGCGCGGACACGTCCCACGTCGCGACGGACTCGACCGGCACGGTTGCCGGCGCGGTCGGGCCGGTAGCCAAGCCGGGGAACCGTTCCCGCACGACGATGGTTCCGGCCGCGAGATCGCCGAGGCGTTGATCGCGCCGGGTCGAGACCATGGAGATCACACCGCCGACGTATAGCACCGGCAGGAAGTCGACGATCCGCAAGACGTTGCGGATCGCGCTGGCGAGGAACCCGATCGGCTCCCCGAGCGCGCCGACGACCCGGATGCCCGCGGCCATCTTCCCGACGGTCCGGCCGCCGTTGAGCACTTCGAACGGCACGTCGTACCCGAAGAGCACCAAGAACACGGCGACCCGCAGCACCGCGCGCACGACGCCGGGCGCCGATGTGAGGGAGATGCCGAGCGCGAGCGCGATGATGATCGCGCCCTGGATGAGTGTGTCGAGGAGGCGGGCGACGAACCGGGAACCGACTCCGGCGAGCACGAGCTCGAGCGAGACGCCCTCCGGCGTCGCGATCGTCACGCGGTCGTCGAGGAGCACATGCCCAACCTAGACGAGTTCGTGCGCGAGCGAACACCGACATGGACGGAGCTGGAACGGCTCGTCGAAAGGGGTGGCAACTCGCCCGCTCGTCTCGGATCCGCGGGTGTCCTGCGCCTCGGATCGTGCTACCGCGCGGTCGCGGCCGATCTCGCGTTCGCTCGTCGGCGCTTCCCGTCCGACCCGATCGTCGGCCGGCTCGAACGCCTCACCCAGCGCGGCCGGCACGCCGTGTACAACACCTCGGGCTCACGCAACACGGTGCTCGCCTTCGTCACGCGCGGCTACTGGCGCCGCGTCCGTGAGCGGCCCGCGCTGCTCATGATCGCCGTCGTGTGTCTCGCGCTGCCCACGTTGCTCTCGGGTTACTGGGCGTGGCGCGATCCCGGCGCGGCCAGTGGTCTCGCGCCGAGCGCGTACCAGTCGGTGACGCAGCCGCGGCCGGACGGCCAGGACCTCGGTGTCTCCGTCGACGAGCAATCCGACCTCGCGGCCCGCATCTTCACGAACAACATCCAGGTGTCGTTCCTCGCGTTCGCGGGCGGCATCCTGCTCGGCCTCGGCACCTTGTACCTGCTCATCCAGAACGGCATCATGCTCGGCGCGGTCGCCGGGCTCGCGATCGGCGCGGGGAACGGCCGTCCGTTCTTCGAGCTCGTCGTCGCGCACGGAGTTCTGGAGCTGAGCTGCATCGTGGTTGCGGGGGCCGCGGGACTGCGGCTCGCGTCGGCGATCGTCGACCCGGGCACGCGCCCGCGTATGGACGCCTTGCGCACCGAGGCGCGGGCGGCGGTCGAGATCGTGCTCGGTACCGCGGTCTGGCTCGTCGTAGCCGGTCTCGTCGAGGGGTTTCTCACCCCCGCGGGCAAGGGCCTCGCGGTCGTGTTGGTGGTCGGCTTGGGTCTGGGCGCGCTCTTCTGGGGCCTCATCTTGTGGCGCGGTGCCCCGGAGCGACCGACGGTTGACGGTTAGAGGCGCGCCCGCGCCTTGAGCCGGAGGTAGGCGCGTACGCACGCTTCGCCGAGCTCGGCGGCCGCGGCGTCGACCACCCGAGCACCGGCGTGCTCGAGTCGCGTCGCGACCCGCTGACGCTCGTCGAGCACGTCAATCGCGACCGCGGACGCATACACGTCGCGCGAGGTCGTCGGCTCGCGCCGGAGCGCGCGGTCGAGGTCGGGATCGCGTGCCGATGCCACGATCACCGCGTGGCGCCGGGTCAGGACCGGCACCGACGCGACCAGTGAACGAGCCGCCGACGCGTCGACGAGATCAGTGAAGACGAGAATCAGGGACCGCTTCCCGCCGCTCGCGCTGCGGAACGCGAGGTCGTAGTCGCTGTCGCCGCCGGTCGGCTCCTTGTCGAGGATCGTGCGTACGACCGCCCGCCCGCCGTTGCGACGCGGGCGCAGCTGCGCCCGTAGTTCGGCGTCGAACACCGTTACACCGCACCGATCGCCCAACTCGTCGGCCACGAGCGCGACCATCGTCACCGCATCGACCGCGGCGTCGAGTCGGGTCGTGCGCTCGTCGAGTGGCGCCGCCATCAGGCGTCCGGTGTCGAGCAGGCAGACCACGTCGCGATCCTGTTCGACGCGGTAGACGTTGCTCATCGGACGGCCTACCCGTTCGCTTGCAGTCCAGTTGATCTGCCGCACATCGTCGTCGGGCAGATAGTCGCGGATCGACTCGAAGTCGGTGCCGAGGCCGAGCGGCCCCAGGGCGCGCAACCCGGGGTCGCGGAACTGGCCGCGGCGAAGTGCGACCACGATCCGCTGCGCGGCAACGACGTCGGGATACACCAGCAGCTGCGCCTCCCCTTCGCCCGCGAACGTGCAGCGCCCGAGTCCGATCGGACCCCGACCGCGCGCGGTGACGGGTGGCAGCACGGCCTCGCCCCGCCGATGGGCAACGACCTGCGCGTCCAGCGTGCCCTGCCCGACCGACGGGTTGATCTCGACGTCGGCCGGCTGCGCTTGGCGGATCTCGATGCGACTGGGCGCGTCGGCGTCGGTCTCGACGAGCAAGCGCGCCGCGACGCCGCGCGCGAGCGTGCGGGGAACGGTCCGGCGCACCCGGAGCCGGTGATGGGCGATCGCAAGGTCGACGATCGTCGCGATCACGACGACTCCTACGAGTGTCAGCGACACCGCCGCGGGAACGGCGAGTGCCAAGAGCGCGATCGCGAGCAACACGTACGCGGCGCGCGGCGTCGGCGTCATCGGGGCACGGGTACCGACGAGATCGCCGCGGCAACGGCATCGTCGGCGCGGTAGTGCTCGAGCTCGGCCTCGGGACGCAGCATGATCCGGTGCCGAAGTACCGCGGGCGCGACCGCGACGACGTCGTCGGGGATCACGAAGTCGCGGCCGGTGAGGCGGGCGGCGGCCTTCGCGGCTGCGAGCAGGTGCACCGCGGCGCGCGGGCTCGCGCCGAGCGCGACGCTCGGAAGCTCGCGCGTGCGGCGTACGAGCGCCACCACGTAGCCGACGATGGGATCGGCGACGGTCGTGCCGTCGACGAGATCGCGCAGTTCGAGCAGTTCGCCGGCCGTCGTGACGGTCTGCACGTCGGCGAGAGTCACGGGGGCCACGCCCCGGTGTGCGAGCCGGAGCATGGCGGCCTCGTCGGCCGCGGGCGGATACCCCACGTCGAGTTTGGCCATGAAGCGATCGAGCTGCGCTTCCGGCAAGGGGTACGTGCCCTCGTACTCGATCGGATTCTGCGTCGCGACCACGAGGAACGGCTCGGGCAGCGGTCGCGCGATGCCGTCGACGCTCACCTGGCGCTCCTGCATCGATTCGAGCAGCGCGGCCTGGGTCTTGGGCGGCGTGCGGTTGATCTCGTCCGCGAGCAAGAGGTTCGTGAACACCGGGCCGGGCCGGAACGCGAGCTCACCCGCACGCAGGGTCATCGTGCCGGTCAGGTCGGAGGGCAACATGTCGGGCGTGAACTGGACGCGCCGGAACTCGACGCCGATCGCGCGCGCGAACGCGTTCGCGAGCAGGGTCTTGGCGACGCCGGGAACGCCTTCGAGCAGCACGTGCCCGCCGACGGAAATTCCCGCGAGCAACACCTCGACGACATGGTCCTGGCCGACGACGACCTTGCGGACCTCGCGCACGACGCGTTCTCGTAGCTCGTTCACTGCGTCCTCCCGTCGCCGCCGACGCGGGCGACTGCTCGACCCAATGCCAGCACGCTCGCGTCGTCGGACACGGGCGCGAGCAGCGCGGCGATCTCGTCCGGCGCGCAACCGAACGACCGAGCGGCTCGCGCCAGGTCCTCCTCGCTCGCATTCGCGCCCAAGCCGGCTCGCGCGGCGACGCGGGCACGCGCCCACCGCTGCGCCGGAGCCAGTGCGCCGGCCTGATCACGGGCTCGCTCGAGGCTGACCGAAAGTGCCCGCACGTATTCCGCCCGGGCGGGCGGGAGGTCGCGGCTGTTGCGGTCGGGCGGGCCGAACCGGCGCGCACGCGACCACACGAACGCGAGGGCGGCGACGGCGACCAGGATCAACGCAACCTTCCACCGGTCCGGGATCGCGGCGAGGCCACGGCTCGCGCCGTAACCGTGTACACCTTCGGCGAAGACGACCGGACGGCTCGCGTCGCCGCCCGCCAGTGCGAGCCCGAACGCGGCGTTGTCCGCCGCCGCCAGGTAGGCGTTCTCGAGCGGGGAGGCGTCGGCGAGGAAGAAGATCTCGCCCCGGCCGACCTGATCGCGCGTGAGGAGCGCGAAGCCGTCGCGGCCGGCGAGCGCGCGCCCGCTGCCCGACGACGACCACGATCCGACTCCTGCGGTTTCGATGTCGCGCACGTCGCCGAGCGAGGGATCGACCGTCGTCCACGACGTCGTTCCGGCCGATTGCCATTGCGGTGCCGTGTCGCGCAGGCTCCGCAGATAGAACGGTGACTCGCCGCCGACGACCAGTCTTCCGCCCGCGGTCGCGAACTGCAGCAGGGCCGAGGCGTCGTCGACGGTGAGGTCACTCGGCTCGAGCACGAACACCGTCGCGTTGTCGGGTGGTTGGTGCTGTGCGATCGATCCGCGTTGGCGCTCGACGCCATAGCGATAGTGCGAGAGCAGCGCGCTGTACGCCGCGAGCCCGCCGCCGGCGGTCGCGTAGGAAGAGCCGGTCGCGCCGCCGGGCTGGCTGCCGCCGACCGCGCGGTCGAGACCCTGCGCCAAGAGGTCGACGGCGACGAGGCCACCGACCACGATCGCGACCGCGATCCAGCGGCGGCGAACGGCCGGGGCGGACCGGGACGGCCCGGTGTCGGAGCTGAGGGTGTCGGAGCTCAGGACGTCGGAGCCGGTCACGCCACCGCGCCCGTTCACCGGCGTCCGGTTTCTTCGAGCACGTTCGGCCATTCGCGCCGGGCGGCGTCGACGTCGGGCGGGTCGGCCGATCGACCTCCGTAGGTGACCGCCTCGAACGTTCCGGCCAGCTCGTCGAACCGGTTCGAGCCGAGCGCTTGCCGCACCTCGCCGGTCGTCACCGACGGCCGGTACCGGATCGCGCCGCGGTCGCCCAACCGGAGCAGCCCCGCTCGGAAGCGCAACCGCACGGCGCGGGCGAGGTCGCCGTCGCGTTCGGCCGCGTCGGCGGCGCGTTCCAGATCGTCGGGGTCTTCGCCGTCTTCGGGCCCGCTTCGAACCAGCTTGCCGATCGGCGTCCGCGCGACCCGTCGGCGCGCTCGCCGCGCCACGATCCACGCGACGGCGGCGACGACCAGCGCGAGGGCGACGAGCCACGTCCAGCCCGGCACCAGCGCGAGCAGCCGGCCGAGCGGCCCGAACGCACTCTCGATCCGGTCACCCAGCCAACGCAGCGGGCCGCGCAACGGACGCGGAGTCGCACTCGGCCGGAACCGACGGTCGGAGAGAATGTGCTGCGCCTCGCGGCGAGCGGCACTGGGATCGACCGAGGGTTCGACGGCGGCTGCGGCGCGCACCGAGGTCACGCGGCGATTCGCGCGTCGTTTTGTTGCATGAGCAGCTGGACGTCGAACGCCTCGACGCGAATGCGGAGGTCGAAGTACAGGACGACGATCGCGGTCGCGACGAAGGGTGTCGTGAGAACGCCTGCGATCGTGCTCGCGACACTCTGGCCGATCACCGCCGCGACCGGGCTCCGACCCGTGTGCACCAGAAGGTTCACGCCCTCGGCCAGCGCGCCGTTGATGACCGTGGCGAGCAGCTGCGCGGTAAGCACCAGCCCCAAGACGTGCATCGCGTGTGCCTTCGTGAGCGTGACCGATCGTCCGATCGCCGCGGAGACGCCCACCCCTTCGAGGATCAGAATCGGCACCGCGACCGCGAACAACGTGAGTGGGAAGAGCGCGCCGACGAGGCAGAACGCGAACCCGATCGCCTCGCTCACGAGGACGATCAGGCTCGTACCCACGATCGCGAGGACGCGGGGCCGCACCGCCTTCACTGCGTCGCGTGTCTCCGAGCGCCGATCGATGTACGCGTCGGCGACGATGCGCGTACACACCGAGACGATCAGCGCCGTCGACAGCACGCCCACGAGCGCGACGACGACCAGCGCGGCGAGCTGGACCGCGAACGAGCTCGAGTCGTATTGCGGGGTAACCGACCCGGTCACGCCGAGCGTGAAGCGGTCGGGTTGGGCCGAGAGCAATACCAACGCGCTCAGGAACTGGACGGGTACCACGATCGCCGCGGCGACGAGGGCCAGCTTCGTGAATCGCGCTCGATACAGCGAGACGGCGGAATCGAGTATCTCCCCGATACCTCGTGCTCGCAGCTCCGGCACCATGGGCCCACGCTAGGCAACGCGGGCCGACGGGTACGGGACGGGTCGGTTACAGCGTGCGAATGATCGCCGCGTCGCCCTGGCCGCCACCACCGCACAGTGCGGCCGCACCAACGCCGCCACCACGCCGGCGGAGCTCGTTGATGATCGTGAGGACGACGCGCGCTCCCGACATGCCGACGGGGTGGCCGAGCGCGATCGCACCGCCGTTCACGTTGACGATGTCGTCGCTGATGCCGAGGTCGCGCATCGACGCGATCCCCACCGCGGCGAACGCCTCGTTGAGCTCGAACAAGTCGACGTCGCTTGCCGTCATGTCGTTCGCCTCGAGCGCGCGCTTGATGGCACGCGAGGGCTGCGTGAGCAGCGACGTGTCCGGGCCCGCGACCATGCCGTAGCCGATCAGCTCCGCCAGCGGAGTGACGCCGAGCTCCTCGGCCTTCGCCCGACTGGTCACGATGAGTGCGGCGGCGCCGTCGGAGATCTGCGAGGCGTTGCCGGCAGTGATGGTGCCGTCCTTGGAGAACGCGGGACGCAACGCGGCGAGGGATTCGGTCGTGGTGCCCGGCCGCACGCCTTCGTCGGTGTCGACCACAACCGGGTCGCCCTTGCGCTGGGTGATCGCCACCGGCGCGATCTCGTCGGTGAAGCGCCCTTCCTTCTGCGCGGCAGCTGCGCGCTCGTGCGACTTCGCCGCGACCTCGTCCTGGGCCTCACGCGTGATGTTGCCGACCTGGCCGACGTACTTCTCGGTGCCCGCGCCCATGTGCACCGCGTCGAACGCGCACCACAAGCCGTCGATGATCATCGAGTCGACGACCTCGTTGTTGCCCATGCGGTAACCCGCCCGCGCGCCCGGCAGCAGGTAGGGGGCGTTGGTCATCGACTCCATCCCGCCGGCGATCACGACCTCGGCGTCGCCGTCGCGGATCATCTGGTCGGCGAGGTAGATCGCGTTGATCCCCGACAAGCAGACCTTGTTCAGTGTCATCGCCGGAACCGTCATCGGTACGCCGGCCTTCACGGCGGCCTGGCGCGCCGTGATCTGACCCGCACCCGCCTGCAGGACCTGACCCATGAGCACGTAGTCGACCTGCTCGGCGCCGATGCCCGCGCGCTCGAGTGCGCGCGTGATGGCGACGCCGCCGAGGTCGGTCGCGCTCAGTCCCGCGAACGCGCCCGAGAGCTTGCCGATGGGCGTGCGGGCCGATCCGACGATCACCGAACCAGTCATGGGGGGCTCCTTGCTGTCGAAGTGGGCTCAGTGTAGGGAGGGCTGGTTTGGTTCCGCTACCGGCCGGTAGGTTCACGGACATGACGACAGAGATCGCTGCCATTCGCGAGGCCATCCTCCGCAATGCGCCGGGCGAGGAGATCGGGGCGCTGCCGATCCCGAAGACGGTGCGGGGCGCGCTCGTGAAGGCCGACGAGCAGGAGATGTTCGCCGGCCTCGAGTCGGCCGAGAAGGACCCCCGCAAGTCGATTCACGTCGAGCAGTTCCCGCTTCCCGAGCTCGCGCCGGACGAGGCGTTCGTGGGCGTGATGGCGTCGGCCATCAACTTCAACACGGTGTGGACCTCGATCTTCGAGCCGCTGCCGACGTTCGGGTTCCTGAAGCGACTCGGACGCGAGAGCGTGTGGGGGAAGCGTCACGACCAGCCGTACCACGTGATCGGATCCGACGCGTGCGGGGTCGTGCTCCGCGTGGGCTCGGCGGTGCGGAACTGGAAGCCGGGCGACGTCGTGACGGTGCACTGTCTGCACGTCGACGACCAGGACCCCTCCGCGCACGACGATTCGATGATGGCGACGAACCAGCGCATCTGGGGGTTCGAGACGAACTTCGGTGGGTTGGCCGAGATCGCGGTCGTGAAGGCGAATCAGCTCATGCCGAAGCCCGCGCACCTCAGTTGGGAGGAGGCGGCGTGCAACGCGCTGTGCAACTCCACGAGTTACCGCATGATCGTCAGCCCGAACGGCTCGCAGATGACGCAGGGTCAGGGCGTGCTCGTGTGGGGCGCCACCGGCGGCATCGGCGCGTACGCGACGCAGTACGTGATCAACGGTGGCGGAACACCGGTCGGGGTGGTGTCGTCGGAGCGGCGCGCGGAGCTACTCCGCGCGATGGGTTGCGAGGCGGTCATCGACCGTCGCGCCGAGGACTACAAGTTCTGGAATGCGGAAGACACCGAGCAGGACACGGCCGAGTGGTTGCGGTTCGGTAAGAAGATCCGCAGCTTGATCGGGCGCGACGTCGACATCGTGTTCGAGCATCCCGGCCGGTCCACGATGGGCGCGTCGGTTTTCGTCGCCAAGCGCGGCGGGATGATCATCACGTGCGCGGCGACCTCGGGCTTCAAGATCGAGTACGACAACCGCTATCTGTGGATGAACCTGAAGACGCTGAAGGGTTGCCATTTCGCGAACTACCGCGAGGCCTGGGAGGCGAATCGTCTCGTGGGCGAGGCTCGGATCCATCCCACGCTGTCGAAGGTGTTCCCGCTCGATCAGACGGGTGAAGCCGCGCTGCAGGTGCATCACAATCTCGTCGAGGGCAAGGTGTCGGTGTTGTGTCTCGCTCCCGAAGAGGGGCTCGGCGTGACCGACGAGCCGACGCGCGAACGTCACATCGACCAGATCACGCTGTTCCGCCGCATGGCGGGCTGAGCATCGGTCGTACAATCGTGGAGATGCTGCTCACCGAGATCGATCACGTCGCGATCGCCGTCAACGACCTCGAGGCCGCGATCGACTACTACCGCGAGACGTTCGGCTGCGAAGTCGCACACCGCGAGATCGTCGAGCGCGACGGGGTCGAGGAGGCAATGCTGAAGGTCGCCGACTCGTACGTGCAGCTGCTCACGCCGACGCGAGACGACTCGACCGTCGCGAGATATCTCGCGACGAAGGGCGAGGGAATTCACCACGTCGGCTATCGCGTCGCCGACTGCGCCCAGGCGTTGGAATCGGTGAAGGCACACGGTCATCGGGTCATCGACGAACAACCGCGTCCGGGCAGTCGCGGTACGACCGTCGCGTTCGTGCACCCGAAGACGGCATTCGGGACCTTGATCGAGCTCGTCCAGGAGTAGTTCGTCGGCCGAGGCATGAGCCGCGAACCGGCCGCGAACTAGCCTGAGCGGCATGTCCGAGACCCCTCACCCGATCAACGAGCGCCTCGAGCAACTCGCCAAGCTCAAGGAAGAGGCGCGCACGCCCGGCAACGAGGCGTCAGTACGGCGTCAGCACGAGCGCGGCAAGCTCACCGCCCGGGAGCGCATCGAACTGCTGGTCGATCCGGGCTCGTTCGTCGAGCTCGACATGCTCGCCCGCCACCGGGCGCACGGCTTCGGGATCGAGAACAATCGCCCGCTCACCGACGGAGTGGTCACCGGCTGGGGCACGGTCGACGGTCGCAAGATCTTCGTCTTCAGCCAGGACTTCACGATCTTCGGCGGCGCGCTCGGTGAGGTGTACGCCGAGAAGATCCACAAGGTCATGGATCTCGCGGAATCGACCGGAGCGCCGCTCGTCGGACTCAACGACGGCGGAGGCGCACGCATCCAGGAGGGGGTCGTCTCCCTCGCGAGCTACGGCGGCATATTCCTCCGCAACGTGAAGGCGTCGGGTGTGATCCCCCAGATCTCGGTCGTGCTCGGGCCGTGCGCGGGCGGCGCGGTGTACTCGCCCGCGATGACCGACTTCATCTTCATGGTGAAGGGCGTCTCGAACATGTACATCACCGGTCCCGACGTCGTGAAGACCGTCACCGGTGAAGAGGTCACGCACGAGGAGCTGGGCGGCGCACTCACCCACGCGACGAAGTCGGGCGTTGCCACGTTCGTCGCCGACGACGAGCAGCACTGCATCGCACAGGTGCGTTACCTGCTCTCGTTCCTGCCGTCGAACAACCTCGAGGACCCGCCGCATTTCGAGACGACCGACGATCCCGAACGTTCGTGCGACGCGCTGCTCGGTCTCATCCCCGACTCGTCCAACCGTGCCTACGACATGAAGAAGGTCATCGCCGACATCGTCGACGACGGCGAGTTCTTCGAGGTGTTCCCGCTGTGGGCGATGAACATCGTGTGTGGGTACGCCCGGGTCGACGGCCACGTGATCGGCATCGTCGGCAATCAACCTCAGGTGCTCGCGGGCTGCCTCGACATCGACGCCTCGGAGAAGGCGGCGCGGTTCGTGCGCACCTGCGACGCCTTCAACGTCCCGTTGGTCACCTTCGTCGACGTGCCGGGCTTCCTCCCGGGTACCGATCAGGAGTACGGCGGGATCATTCGCCACGGCGCGAAGTTGCTCTACGCGTACTGCGAGGCGACGGTGCCGCGCGTGCAGATCATCACCCGCAAGGGCTACGGGGGAGCGTACGTCGTCATGAATTCCAAGTCGATCGGCGCCGACATCGCGTTCGCATGGCCGTCGGCCGAGATCGCGGTGATGGGTGCCGATGGCGCGGTCAACATCATCTTCCGCAAGGACATCGAGTCGGCGTCCGACCCCGAGTCGCGGCGCGCCGAGCTGATGCTCGAGTACGAGGACCGCTTCCTCAACCCGTACCAGGCCGCCGAGCGGGGTTACGTCGACGACGTGATCGACCCGCGCGATACCCGACGCATGTTGGGCCGAGCCCTCGACATGCTGCGCACGAAGCGCGAGCAACTGCCGTCGCGCAAACACGGGAACACGCCGCTTTGACCCCGGAAGAGGTCGCCGCGGTCACCGCGGTCGCGATCGCGTTGCAGCAGAGGCAGGCCGCCGCGGCCGAGCCGCCCGCGCCTCGTGAGATCAGCGCGTGGGTCGACGCGTCGCGCCGCTCGGCCCAACGGGCGCTGCTGCAGCGCGGGCCTTGGAGATTGTCGGGCCGCCTCGGCCGTCGCTCTCGCACCTGAGGCCACTCGAGCAAACCCGATCACGAATCCGGATAGGTTCGCAGGGTGATCCACGACGCGGAGCTGTTCACCGTGGGGCCCGACGAGGTCGTCGTGACGTTCCGTACCGACGACGCGCGCGAGGTCGAGACCCGCGTCGGTGACCGCAGCGTCGTCACAACCGGTCCCTATCACTCGGCGCAGGTCCTCGGTCTCGAACCTTCTACGCGCTACCCGGTAGGCGTCGCAGGCGCCCAAGCCTCGCCGCTGCTCCCGGCGGAGGTCACCACGCTCGATCAACCATCCGGCCCGTTGCTCGCCACGATCGCGACCGTCAACGACGTGCACTTCGGCGAGACGAGATGCGGGCTCCTCGGGACACCGGAGGAGCTCGGTCCGTTCTTCGCCGCCGAGCCCGGCGCCGAGCCCTATCCCGAGGTCATGAACCGCGCTGCGATCGACGCGATCGAACAGCTCGATCCCGACGCGGTGCTCGTGAAGGGCGATCTCACCGATCGCGGTACCGAGGAGGAGTACGCGGCATTCCTCCGCGCCTACTCACGCCTCGGCGACCGCATGCGCCACTTCCGCGGCAATCACGACGCGATGATCACCGAGTCGATCGCGGCGACGGCGCCGTTCTCGATCGATCTCGAGGGGGCCACGCTCGCAGTGCTCGACACCGTTCGGCCGGGAACCGATCGCGGGCGTATCTCGCGCGAGCAGCTCGACTGGCTCGATGAGCTCGCGGCCGGAACGACCCGGCCGGTGCTCGTGTTCGGCCACCATCACCCGTGGGACCCAGGCTCCAAGGAACGCAACGACACGTACTTCGGAGTGAATCCCGACGACAGCGAGTCCCTGTGCGCGCTCATCGCGCGTCGCGAGGCGATCGCGGGTTACTTCGCCGGCCACACGCACCGCACGCGCACGCGCCGGTTCGCGTCGGCGAGAGAGGTCCCGATCGTCGAGATCGCGTGCGTGAAGGACTACCCCGGCGCCTGGGCGGAGTACCGCGTGTACCAAGGCGGTTACGTGCAGCTCACCCGTCGTATCGACGATCCCGCGGCGCTCGCCTGGACCGAGAAGACGCGCGCGATGTTCGCCGGCCTCTATCGCGACTACGCGCTGGGCCGGCTATCCGACCGTTGCTTCGTGCAACCCTTTTGATGTGCCGGCGCTCGAAGGATTGCGCGTCATCGACATGGCGACGGTGTTCGCGGGACCGGGAGCGGCGCGCCATCTCGGCGACTTCGGTGCCGACGTGATCAAGATCGAGGCGCCGGCGGGTGACGGCGTGCGGCGCATGGGCTGGTTCCCGCCGGGAGGCGGCGACTCGTACACATGGAAGCTGCTCGGCCGCAACAAGCGTGCGGTCGTGGCCGACCTCAAGACCGATGCGGGCCGCGACGCGCTGCTCACGCTGGCGCGTCAGGCGGACGTGTTGATCGAGAACTTCCGTCCGGGCACGCTCGAACGCCTCGGTCTCGGTCCCGACGTGCTGTGCGCGCGCAATCCTCGCCTCGTGGTGCTCCGGGTGACGGGTTTCGGCCAGGACGGTCCGTACGCGTCACGTCCGGGCTTCGCGACGATGGCGGAGGCCATGAGCGGGTTCGCGGCGATCAACGGCGAACCCGACGGACCGCCGCTGCTCCCGCCGATCGCGCTCACCGACGAGGTTACGGCCATCGCCGGCGCGTTCGCAGTGATGGTCGCGCTGCGCGACCGCGATCGCACCGGCCTCGGTCAGGTCATCGACGTCAACCTCCTGGAGTCGATGCTGCAGATGATGTCGGCGCTGCCGTCGGCGGCGGCACATCTCGGTTACGAGCAGCCGCGCCTAGGCTCGGGCATCCCGTACTCGGTGCCGCGCGGCACGTACCGCTGCGCCGACGACCGGTGGGTCGCGATCTCCACCTCGGCGGAATCGGTCGCGCAGCGCGTGCTCGTGCTCCTCGGATTGGGCGACGACCCGCGCTTCGTCACCTTCGAGAGTCGCGGCGAGCACCGCGAGGAGCTCGACGCCGCGGTGGCCGCATGGGTCGGAGCCCGTCCGTCGGCCGAGGTGCTCGCGGCGTTCGAAGCCGCAGAAGCGGCCATCGCGCCCGTGTACACGATGCGGGAAGTGCTCGCGGACCCGCACGTGCGGGCCCGGCGCATCTTCGTTGAGGTCGACGGCGTCGTCATGCAGGGACCGGTCGCGCGGCTGGCGCGCACACCCGCGGAGATACGTTGGGCCGGCCGCGCACTCGGTGCCGACACCGAGGAAGTACTGGGCACATTCGACGACCGTTGACGCAGTTGACGCAGTTGACGCCGCCGACCTCGACGCTGCGCCCGCCCGGGCCCGCACCATCGTCCCTCAACCTGTGTCGACGAATCTTCGGAAGAATCTTCGACACGGATCTGGCGGGTAGTGGCGCTCGTGGACGCTAGGTTCGTCGTTGCCGAGCGGCTGCGCTACGCCGCCCCCCATCCGACCTCAGATGTGCTTCCCCCAGCCGGTCTCGTTCCTTCGGGGAGCACACATGCCCGCCATTCGCTATCCAACGCGCTACCGGCGTCTGCCGCACGGCCCGCGCGAATTCGGCGCCTTCCACGCCGAATGCGCCGTCCTGCTCGACCGCGCCACACAGCTCGACACTGCGCAACGCGTCCTCGCCTGCGAACTCGCCGAGGTCCGAACGCAACTCGCGGAGCTACGCGTCGTCATGTGGCCCCGCGTAGATCCCAAGGACATCGTGCACGGCTTCCGCGTCACGCATCGCGGCGGCCCGCCGCCTATACCGCCGGTCGCACCCGACGCCCAACCCTTGTGCGGCAAACACCTGCGCTCGACCGCGCTGGCCGTCCTCGCCCGCAATGACCGCCCGATGACCCTCGTCGAGATACACCGCGAGCTGCACCTCAACGGGTACGCGATCGCCTCACGCCAGCCCGTGAAACGGTTGGCCGACTCGCTCGGCTACGAGATCCGGAAAGGCCGCGCCAAGCGCGTCGATCGAGGCGTCTACACACTCGACCAGCTCAATCCCGGCGAGCACCGCCGAATCAGACGCATCGCCATGACGCCCGCACTACCGCCCGCGCCCGGCCCGTCCTAGTTCGAAGGTTCGGGCGCGAGCTCGACGCGATCGCGCCCGCGGGCGCGGGCTTCGTCGAGTGCGCGGCTCGCCTGATGAACGAGCTCGGCCGCGCCCAGGGCGTGCGTCGGATAGCACGCGACACCCGCCGACAGCGTGAGCGCGTCGCCGACCGGAGACGCGAGCAAGGTTCCCCGCACGCGTTCGGCGGCCCACACCGCGCCGGCCTCTGGGGTGTCCTCGAGGATCGCGCCGACCATCAGGTCGCCGAGACGGCACGCGGCATCGCTCTCGCGCAGTGTGCGGCGCACGACGTCGCCGACGACCCCGAGCGCTTGCACGCGTGTCTCGCGGTCGGCCTCGCCCATCGTGTCGATCTCGAAGATGATCACCGAGATCGGCCGAAGCGATCGGCGAGCCGCGGCAACCTGTTGCTGCGCGAGCACCGCGAAGTACTTCTCGTCGTACAGGCCGGTGGCGGCGTCGAACGCCTGCTCGCCGGTGGGCCGTTCTTCGAGGCCCTGACCGAGCTCCTCTTCGGCCGCCCTTCGGCTCGCCTCCTCCTGGAGCACCGCGTTGATCGACGCAAGCTCCCGGCGCACGGCGCGGATCTCGTCCTCGGCCTGCAAAAGGCGGTCCTCGCTCTCCCGGGCGCGCGCGCCCAGCGCGACCCCCGCGATGGCGGCCACGACGCCCGCAGAGCCGGCGACTACCGCGAAGGTGGGCGAATTGATCGCGACACCAACCGCACCGGCCGCGAGCGCGGCGACGCCGCCCGTGGCGGCCACGATGACTCGCGGATCTTGCATGTGCTTCCTCATCGGCTGACCGCTGCCCCGGCCTGAGGGCTGGATCGGTGGATCCGGGCCAGTTCGGCGAGGTCGCGCATCATGACCGAGAGCCGGTAGTCCTTGGGCGTATAGACCCGCGAGACGCCCATCGCCTCGAGTTGGGCGCGGTCGGCGTCCGGAATGATGCCGCCGACCACGACGGGTGCCTCGACCCCGGCCGCTCGCAGGAGCCGGAGGGTCTCGGGTACCAGGCCGAGGTGGGAGCCGGAGAGGATCGAGAGCCCGACCACGTCGACGTCCTCGTCGCGCGCGGCGGCGGCGATCTCGGCGGGCGTGAGCCGGATGCCCTGGTAGATCACCTCGAACCCGGCGTCGCGCGCCGCTACCGCGATCTGTTCGGCACCGTTCGAGTGGCCGTCGAGGCCGGGCTTGCCCACCAGCAGGCGGATCGGCCTTCCGGTCTCCTCGGTGATCGTCCGCACCAGCGCCCGCACCGCTTCCATCTCGGCGCCGGGCTGCACTGCGACCGCGCCGACCCCAGTCGGCGCCCGGTACTCACCGAACACCGCCCGCAGCGCACTGGCCCACTCGCCGACGGTCCCGCCTGCCTTGGCGAGCGCGATCGTCGCGGGAACGAGATTCTCCGACGTCTGCGCGACCGCGCTGACCCGCGCCAGCGCGCCCTCGACCGCAGCTTGGTCGCGCGCCGCGCGCCACGCCTCGATCGCGTGCACGTGCTCCGACTCCATCGCGGGATCGATCGTGACGATGCCGCCGTGTTGCGCGATCTCGGCGATAGGCGACGGTTCGGTCTCGGTGAACGCATTGACCCCCACGACCGTCAGCTCGCCCGATTCCTTGCGGCGCGCGCGCTCGGTGCCCGACTGCACGATCCGGCCCTTCATCTCGTCGATCATCGCGAACGAGCCGCCGCCCTCGAGCACCCACTGCAGCTCGACCTCGGCCGCCTCGCACATCTCGGCGACCTTGCGCTCGACGACGACCGAGCCCTCGAAGAGGTCGCCGTACTCGAGCAGGTCCGATTCGTAGGCGAGCACCTGCTGGATCCGCAGCGACCATTGCTGGTCCCACGGCGTCGGCAGGCCCAGGGCCTCGTTCCAACACGGCAGCTGGATGGCGCGGGCGCGGGCGTCCTTCGACAGCGTCACCCCGAGCATCTCGAGCACGATCCGCTGCACGTTGTTCTCGGGTTGCTCCTCGGTGAGCCCGAGCGAGTTGACCTGCATCCCGTAGCGGAACCGGCTGAGCTTCTCGTCGTCGACGCCGTAGCGCTCCTTGCAGATCCGCTCCCACATGCGCGTGAAGGCGCGCATCTTGCACATCTCCTCGATGAACCGAACCCCCGCGTCGATGAAGAACGAGATCCGCCCGACGACCTCCGGGAACTCGTCGGCCGGGACCTGTCCCGACGCGCGCACCGCGTCGAGAACCGCGATCGCGTTCGCGAGCCCGTACGCGAGCTCCTGCACCGGCGTGGCTCCCGCCTCTTGCAGGTGGTAGGGACACACGTTGATCGGGTTCCACAGCGGCGCGTTCTTCACGGTGTAGGTGATGAGGTCGATGGTGAGCCGTTTCGACGCCTCGGGCGGGAAGATGTACGTGCCGCGCGACAGGTATTCCTTCAAGATGTCGTTCTGCGTGGTGCCCGCGAGCCGTTCGTGAGGTACGTCCTGCTCGTCGGCGAGCGCGAGGTACATGCCGAGCAGCCACATCGCCGTGGCATTGATCGTCATCGATGTGTTCATCTCCGCGAGCGGGATGCCGTCGAACAGGGTGCGCATCTCGCCGATGTGCGGTACGGGTACCCCGACCTTGCCGACCTCGCCTCGGGACAACGGATCGTCGGGGTCGTAGCCCGTTTGGGTGGGGAGGTCGAACGCGACCGAGAGCCCGGTCTGGCCCTTCGCCAGGTTCGTCCGGTAGAGCTCGTTGGAGGCGCGGGCGGAGGAGTGACCGGAGTAGGTCCGGATCAACCAGGGGCGGTCGCGCTCGGCCATTGCCCACCATTCTCCCGGATGACCGACCTCCGAGGAAGTCGACGCGCCGAAACCGGCTCGGTTACCGCTTGTACTCGTAGAAACCGACGCCGGTCTTGCGGCCCAGACGCTCGGCGCTCACCATGCGGCGCAGAACCGGCGCGGCGGCGTAGTTCGGGTCCTTGAACTCTTCGTAGAGCGCTTCGATGATGGCCAGGCTCGTGTCGAGGCCGACCAGATCGAGCAGCTCGAGCGGGCCCATCGGGAAGTTGCAGCCGCCCTTCATCGCGGCATCGATGTCGTCGCGGGTCGCGACGCCTGCGTCGAAGAGCCGGGCGGCGTTGTTGAGGTACGGGAAGAGCAGCGCGTTGACGATGAAGCCGGCTTGGTCCCTGACCTGCACCGCGTTCTTGCCGCAGGTCGTGGCAAACGTCGTCGCGGTGTCGATCGTCTCGTCGCTCGAGGTGATCGCCCGCACCACCTCGACGAGCGCCATCATCGGCGCGGGGTTGAAGAAGTGGATGCCGCACACCTTGTCCGGACGGCCGGTGTTCATCGCCATCTCGACGACGGGCAGGGTCGACGTGTTGGTGGCCAGCACGGTGTGGTCGGCGCAGATGCGGTCGAGCTCGGTGAACAGGTGCTTCTTGGGGGCGAGGTCCTCGACGATCGACTCGATGACGAGATCGCACTCGCGCAGCTCGCCGAGGTCGGTGACGGCGCGCACCCGACCGAGGACCGCGTCGCGCTCGGCGGCCTCGAGCTTGCCGCGGTCGACCTGCTTGGCCAGCGACTTCTCGAGGCCTGCGACCATCGCGTCGGCGGTGCCTTGGGCGCGGCTGCGCAGGACCACTTCGATCCCGGCCTTGGCCGCGACCTCGGCGATGCCCGAGCCCATGATCCCCGAACCCACGATGCCGACGCGCTTGACCGTCATCATTCACGCTCCTGCTTGAAGTTCGCCTGCTTGAAGTTCGCCTGGCTGGAAGGTCGCTTGATGAAGGCCTGGAGGCTACCGGCGGGTAGGCCGACGGGGCGAGTGCGCTCCCGCCTGTAGCCCCGCTCGTAGGATCCTTCGCGTGCGCAGCGGAACGCGGGTGACGAAGGCGTCGAAGGCGTGACCAAGGCATCCGGCACGGTTGCCCTCGTCGGTGGCGACGAATGGACGGAGCCGTGCGCCGGGTTCGACACGCGGCTGCTCGAGATCTCCGGGGGTGACGAGGTCCTGGTGCTGCCGGCCGCGGCCGCGTTCGAGCATCCCGAGCGGGCGATCGAGCGGGCGACCGCCTATTTCGACAGCCTCGGGGCTCGGGTCACCGGCCTCGCGGTGGTGAACCGCCGAGACGCCGAGGCCGACGCGAACGTCTCGGCCGTCCGCGTCGCGCGCTTCGTCTACGTCGCCGACGGCTCGCCGCTGCATCTGCGCTCGGTGCTGAAGGGCAGCGCGTTCTACGAGGCGATGGTGTACGCCTACGGCCGCGGCGCGGTGATCGCCGCGTCGGGCGCGGGCGCGACGGTGTTGGGCGACCCGATGGTCGATCCGCGCGGTGGCGCGTACACGGTCGGTCTCGGTCTCGTACCGGGCCTTGCGATCTTCCCGTACCACGGGCGCGCCGCCGAGCACCTGCGCGAGCGCTCGGTCGATCTCCTCGCGCGCGACGCGGTGCTCGTCGGGGTCGATGAGCAGACCGCGCTCGTGCGCACGGGTGACGGCCCGTGGGAGGTCATGGGCGCGGGCGGCGCAACGGTGTACCGAAAGGGCGCGAAGCCCAAGAGCGCGAAGAGCGGCGCGATCGTGGCGCTCGACGCCGTCCCTACGTCTCGCTGATGGTCACCTTGTCGATCGTCGCCTTGGTGGTGGGATCGTCGTTGGCACCGACCGGCAGTGCCTCGATCTTCTTCACGACGTCCATTCCGGAGTTCACGGAGCCGAATCGCGCGTAGTCGTTCGCCAGACCCGCTCCCTGTTGAGCGCCGGTCACGATGAAGAACTGCGAGTCGAACGTCCCCGCGGGATCAGGGCCGGTCTTCGCGGCTGCGACCGAACCGACGGGGTAGTGGTCCTTCGGCAATTCGCCGACGGCCGGGTTGCCGACGGACTTGCTCGGATCACCACCCGGTGCGCCGCCCTGGATCACGAAATCCTTCACGACCCGGTGCCAGCGCGATCCGTTGTAGACGCCGTTCTTCGCGAGCGTGATGAATCGCCCGGCGCCGATGGGATCGTGCTTGGCGTCGAGGGCAAGCACGATCGTTCCGAAGTTGGTCGTGATGCTCGCGGTGTAGGTCTTGGTCGGGCTGACCTTGAACGTCGTGGTCGTCGTCGTCGGGCTGACCGCCACCTTCTTCTTACTGCCCTTGCGGTTCACGAGCGTGAGGATGCCGAACGCGATCACGAAGACCGCGACCGCGATGCCCCCGTTGCGGATCGTCCGATTGCGCCGCCGACGCTTCACCGCGGCCTCGCGTGCCTCGCGTGCGAGCCGAGCGTTCTCCTTCTTGCGTTGGCGCTTGTCTGCTGTAGGCACGGCCGCTGAATGTACAGCGCGGCGAAACCCGTCCGTGGCTCGCGCAGACCACCGGTAGCCTTGACGGCTGTGGGTCTACTGGTCCAGAAGTTCGGCGGGTCCTCGGTCGCCGACCCGGATCGCATCCGGGCGGTGGCCGATCACGTCGTCCGAACGCGCCGTTCGGGCAACGACGTCATCGCCGTGGTCTCGGCCATGGGCAAGACGACCGACGATCTCGTGCGGCTGGCCGGCGACGTCACGCGCCGGCCCGGTGGCCGCGAGATGGACATGCTCCTCACCGCGGGTGAGCGCATCTCCATGGCCTTGCTCTCGATGGCGGTCGAGGATCTCGGCCAGCCCGCGGTGAGCTTCACCGGCAGCCAGGCCGGGATCCTCACCGACACCGAGCACGGCAAGGCCAAGATCATCGAGGTGCGCGGCGACCGCATCCGAGAGGCACTGGCCGACGGCAAAGTCGCGATCGTCGCGGGCTTCCAGGGCGTGTCGACCGCACGCGACATCACCACGTTGGGCCGGGGCGGATCCGACACGACGGCGGTCGCGCTGGCCGCCGCGCTGGGCGCCGACGTCTGCGAGATCTACACCGACGTCGAAGGCGTGTACACCGCCGATCCGCGCATCGTTCCCACCGCGCGCAAACTCGCCCGGGTCTCGTTCGACGAGATGCTCGAGATGGCGGCCACGGGCGGGCGGGTGCTCGCCCTGCGCTCAGTCGAGTTCGCGCGCAATCATCGGGTGAGCGTGCATGTGCGGTCGAGCTTCACATGGGCACCGGGAACGTGGGTCACCGAGGAGGACGCGACGATGGACGCGATCGAAGCCATGGAGCAAGCGATCATCTCGGGTGTGACGCACGACACGACCGAGGCGAAGGTGACGATCGAGCAGGTGCCCGACCGTCCCGGGATCGCGGCCACGATCTTCCGTGATCTGGCCGAGGCGGGTATCAACGTCGACATGATCGTGCAGAACGTGTCGAGCGCCGGCCACACCGACATCTCGTTCACCGTCCCGCGGGCCGACGTCGAACGCGCCGCTCGGTGTATGGAGAAGATCGTCGTCGACACCGAGGCAAGCGGCTTCGGCACCGACGAGCGCATCGGTCGGGTCTCGCTGATCGGCGCCGGCATGAAGACCCACCCCGGCATCGCCGCCAAGATGTTCGAGACGCTCGCCCGCGAGGGCGTCAACATCGAGATGATCAGCACGTCGACCATTCGGATCTCGTGTGTGGTTGCCGAGGATGACGTGGAGCGCGCGGTGCGTTCGCTGCACGCCGCGTTCGCGCTCGACAAGGAGTAAGGAGTAGTCGTGCGAGTCGGCTTGATGGGCGCCACCGGCATGGTGGGCACCGAGATGCTGCGAATCCTCGAAGACCGCCGCTTTCCCGTGAGCGAGCTCCGTGCGTACGCATCGCCGCGCTCCGCCGGCCGGAAGCTCGCGTTCAACGGTGGCGAAGTGACGTGCGAGGTGCTGCGGGCCGGTTGCTTCGACGGTCTCGACCTCGTGATCGTCGACGTCGACGAGCCGCTCTCGATCGAATGGTCGCCGCAGGCGGTCGCCGCGGGGGCGAAGGTCATCGACAAGTCGTCGGCGTTCCGCATGGATCCCGATGTCCCGCTCGTCGTCGCCGAGGTAAACCCCGGCGACATGCGCGACATGCCGAAGGGCATCGCGTCGTGCCCGAACTGCACGACGATGATCCCGGTCACCGCGCTCGCGCCGCTGCATCGCGGGGCGCGCCTCGACCGGATGGTCGTCTCGACGTACCAATCGGTGTCGGGTGCCGGCCAGATCGGACTGCACGAGCTCGACGCGCAGTGGACCAAGCTCGACGGTCGCTCGGAGGAGTTGCGGCGCGCGGGCGCGCAACCGGGCTTCCTCGTGCAGGGTGAGGTCTGGGACAAGCCGATCGCGGGCAACGTGATCCCGCTCGCCGGTTCCGTGCAGGAACAGGGCTACACGTCGGAGGAATGGAAGATGGTGCGCGAGTCGCGCAAGATACTCCACGACGACGAGATCCGATGCACCGTCACGTGTGTGCGCGTGCCCGTGTACGTCGGTCACGCCGTGAGTGCCAACCTGCGATTCCACCGCCCGATGACCAAGGCCGAAGCCGTCGAGATCCTGCGCGACGCGCCGGGCGTGCTGCTGGTCGACGACGGCGACGGCTATCCGACCCCGCAGGAGGCCGCCGGGATCGACCCGGTGCTGGTCGGCCGCGTGCGCGAAGACCCGTCCGAACCCGGATCGATCGATCTGTGGGTCACCGGCGACAACCTGCGCAAGGGCGCGGCGTTGAACGGTGTGCAGATGGCGGAACTGCTGCTGTAACACCGGCCGTCGCGCGGGTCAGTCGATCGGCTCCGATTCCGGCATCTCGCGTAGCTCGCGCACCGATCGTGCCAGCACCCACGGCACCGCGGCCATACCCCCGATTCCGGCGACGAGCAACGTGGGCCGCAGGCCGATCCACGTGCCCAGCGCGCCGCCGGCGAGTGAGCCGAAGGGCATCGTTCCCCAGATCATGAATCGCATCGACGCGTTCATGCGACCTTGCAGCCGGCGCGGTGTGATCGCCTGGCGCAGGCTCACCTGCGAGATGTTGTAGACGGTCCCGCCGAATCCGAACAGCAGCCACGCGACGGTGAAGTACGCGAAGGCATGCTGCGTCGGTGCGACGCCCAACAGCAGCGTCGCCAACTGCGCGATCAGCATGCCCAGCCAGATCGCGCGACCCAACTTCAGCACGCGCGTGATGCGCGCCGACGCGACGGCGGCGACGAGCGGACCGATGTTGCCGATCGCGAACACGGCGCCGACGAGACCGGCGCTGTAGTGCCGCTCCCGCACCGCGTACAGCAGGAACACCGCGGTAGTCATCGACGAGAAGAAGTTCGACGTCGCGGTACTGCCCGCGATCATCCGCAACACGCGATGTCCGAGCACGTAGTGCAAGCCTTCGCGGATCTCGCGCCCGAGCGCACGCAGCCGCGACGTGCCGGCCTCGCGACGCTCGATCGGGGGTTCGTCCGCGTGGATGCCCCGGATCAACAGCGCGGAACCGACGAAGCTGATCGCATCAGCGGTGACCGCCGACGCGGCGCCGATCGCCTGCACGAGCACGCCGCCCACGGCCGGCCCGGCGAGTTGCGCGCTCGACCGGCTGACCTCGAGCCGGGCGTTGCCTTCGACGATCTGGTCGTGCTCGACGAGGGCGGGCAGGATCGACTGGTATGCGACGTCGAAGAAGACCGTGAGGCTACCCGTCACGAACACGACGACGAGCAGCTGCGCGTACGTGAGCGCGCCGAACGCGTACGTCAGTGGCACCGACGCGAGGGCGAGGGCGCGTCCGAGGTCGGCGAGAATGAGGACGGGTCGGCGCGGGAACCGATCGACGATCGCGCCGGCCGGCAGGCCGAACAACACGAACGGCGCGAACTCCACGGCCGTGAGTGCGCCGACCGCGAACGTCGACGCATGGAGCACGGTGATCGCGACGAGCGGAAGCGCGAGCAGGCTGACCTGACTGCCGAGCTGCGAGACGGACTCGGCCCACCAAAGATGGGCGAAGTTCCGGTTCCGCCAGATCGTGCGCTTCGTCTGCTTCCCGTCGGCCACTGATTGAGAATACGGTCCTGACCGAGCTCGGCATTTTCTTTGCCGGGTGTCGATTCGGCGGATGTCTGTTCGTCGTTGGTGTGATCGGATACCTACGAGGAGGAGCCATGCGATACATCCTTTTGATCTGCGCCGACGAGTCCGGTGTGCAGGCGTTGAGCCCGGCCGAGGGCGAGTCGATGATGGGCGAATACATGAAGTTCGGCGAGGAGATGACCAAGCGTGGGGTCCTGCAGGCGGGTGAGCGTTTGCATCCGACCACCGACGCGACGACCGTGCAGGTCCGTAACGGCGAGGTCCTGACCTCCGACGGTCCGTTCGCGGAAACCAAGGAGCAGATCGGCGGCTTCTACGTGATCGACGCCAAGGATCTCGACGAGGCGATCGAGGTCGCCGCGAAAATCCCGGGCGCGCGGGTCGGCACGATCGAAGTGAGGCCCATCTGGGAGATGTGACCGGTGCGGACGGGGTCGAGGGCGCGGTCGACGCGGCGTTCCGCTCGGAGTGGGGGCGCGTCGTCGCGACCCTCATCCGGGTGACCGGCGACTGGGACCTCGCCGAGGAGTGCGCGCAGGACGCGTTCGCGCGCGCGCTGGAGCGCTGGCCGCGTGACGGCGTCCCGCGCAACCCCGGCGCGTGGCTCACGACGACCGCGCGCAATCGTGCGTTCGATCGGTTGCGCCGTATCGCGTCCGGGGCCGCGAAGCTCGAGGAGGTGGCCGTGATCTCACGGCCCGACGCATCGGACGATGGCGACGACGGGATCGAAGACAGTGGCATCGCGGGCAGTGGCATCGAAGACGACCGCCTGCGGCTGATCTTCACGTGCTGTCACCCGGCGCTCTCGCGCGACGCGCAGGTCGCGTTGACCCTGCGGACGCTGGCGGGCCTGACGACCGCCGAGATCGCGCGTGCGTTCCTCGTCCCCGAAGCGACGATGGCCCAGCGGCTGGTTCGGGCGAAGCACAAGATCCGAAACGCGGGGATCCCGTACCGCGTCCCGCCGGGATACCTGCTGCCGGAGCGAACCGGCGCGGTCCTGGCGGTCTTGTACCTGCTGTTCAACGAGGGCTATTCGGCGACGAGCGGCGCCGAGTTGGTGCGCGCCGGATTGTGCGCCGAGGCGCTACGCCTCGCGCGCACGCTCGTCGGCTTAATGCCGGACGAGCCCGAGGCGATGGGGCTGCTCGCGCTCTTGCTCCTCACCGATGCCCGGCGCGCGGCGCGCGTCGACGCGGTTGGCGATCTCGTGCCGCTGGAGGAACAAGACCGCACTCGCTGGGACCCCGCCGCGATCAGCGAAGGGCTCGATCGCCTCGATGCCGCGCTGCGCCGCCGGCGGCCGGGCCCGTATCAGGTACAGGCCGCGATCGCCGCCTGTCACGCGTCTGCGCCGGATGCGAGCGCGACGGACTGGGTCGAGATCGCCGCTCTGTACCGGGAGCTCGTTCGCATGATGCCGACGCCGGTCGTCGAGCTGAATCGCGCGGTCGCGGTCGGGATGGCCGACGGACCGGAGGCGGGACTGCGTCTGGTCGACGCGCTCGACGACTCGGGCGCGCTCTCCGGTTACCACCTGCTGTCGGCCACTCGTGCCGACCTGCTCCGTCGTCTCGGCCGACCGGCCGAGGCCGCGGTCTCGTATCGCATCGCGTTGGCGCTGGCCGCCACCGACGCCGAACGCCGTTACCTCGCCCGCCGGCTCGCGCAGAGCTCCGAGCCCGGGTGAAGAACTGACGGGTTACGCGGGCTCCACGCGGCCGATCGGCTCGATCAGATACGAAAGACCGCACAGCTCGAGGAGGTGGTACACGACGCGAGGGGGCGAACGAAGCGTCAGCTCGCGGTCTTGCGCTTGGAGGCACGCTCGACTCCGAACGAGTGTGCCGATCCATGCCGCGCCGATGAACTCGACCTCGGCGAGGTCGACGACGACGTCCGAATCGTCTTGCGCGATCGCGTCGTCGAACGTGTCGAACAGCGTGTTGAGTGCCGCCGCGTCCAACTCACCTCTGAGCGCGACAACTGTTCGGATGTCGTGGGTCGTCTCGAGCGGCCTCGAGACAATTACGCGAGGCCGATTCGCGACGCTGTACCTGCGGGAAACGACTGTTGCCATTCACAGACTCCCTGCATTCGACGCATTCTCAAATGCGCTACCGGGGTCCGGAGCAACGCTCCCGGAGCCCTGCTCGCTTCGCCGCCGATTCGCCGCCGATTCGTCGTGAGCAAGGATCCAGCACGGAAAGGGTATGGCCGTGTCGACCACGACCGTACACCCTCGGTCGGACTCATTGTCAAACAAGATGCAATGTGGTTGTCGCGCCCACGGCGCGTGGTCAGCTCGGTTGTAGCTGGAGCACGAACTCGAGCTGCCCGGAGTCGCCGACGCTGGCGGGGCCGCCGCTCGGGTTGTTGATGCCGTAGTCCGAGAAGGTGATCGGCTCGTCACCCTGGACGGCGATCACGTTGCCGGTGCGACGCCCGGTGAGCGTGAACGTGACGCTCTTCGTCGTGCCGTGCAGTTGGAGGGTGCCCTTCGCCGCGTAGGTCTTCAGCGCGCCGTCCTTCGGCACCGCGCCGAGGTCGAGCGGGTTCGTCAGCGTGAAGGTGGAGGTGGGGAAGTCGGCGGTGTCCATGATCCGGCCCTGGAACTGACCGTCGCGCACGCCTTGGCCACTCGATACCGAGGTCATGTCGACGGCGAACGTCGCGCTCGTGACCGCCGTTCCCGTGATCTTCATCGATCCGGTCACGCGGTTCGTGCCTCCGACCGCCGTATGGCTCTGACCGAACAGTGTCTCCGCGACGCGGTAACGGGCGACCGATCCGCTCGCGATCTTCCACGTTCCGGCCAGCGGCGCCCGCGTGCCGGTGGCCGCCGCCGAGGGCACGGGCGTCGTGGCGAGCGACAGCTTGGCCGGCGCCTTGCCTTCCACGAAGTTGAAGTACACGAAGGGCCCGCCCACGACGAGCAAGAGCGCCACGACGACCCCGGCCACGATCCAGAGCGTCCATCTTCGCGGTCTCCGGTTCGATGCCACTGCGGGTCCTGACCTCGACGGTGATGCGCCTCGCCGGGAAGCGTGGCGGCCCGGGCTGTGCGCGCGGTGTGAGTCCTTGCAGAATCGGTTCAGTGTGCACTACTGGCGGTGGTTGCGACATCCGAGCTGCGCTCGGGAACCGCACCGTGAGTTCCGGCGTCGTACGTTCCGTATGGCACCGACTCAGGTCCGCACTGTCGCAGGAGCCCTCCTCATGGCTATGTGCGCGGCGTGTTCCGGCAGTAGCCATCGAGGCGCGGCACCGACGACCACGAATCTCCCGTCGTCGTCGACGACGTCCACGGTTGCGATCGGACGTGCGGCGCGGTGTCCACGAATTCTTCCGGACCGCGTCGCGAGTGCCGGAGTGGCGAACCTGTCCGAGAGGCTCGTCCCGCTCTCTGCAATCCGCCTCACCGTGTGTCGCTATGGGCCGATGGTCGCTGCCGCTCCGCTGACGGTCAAGACGCAGTTCGCCGTTGTCGATCGGGCGACTGTCGCGGATTTCGAGGCTGCCGCGAACGCCCTCCCCGCGCGTGCGCCCGGTCCGCTGCCCAACTGTCCGAACGACGACGGCGAAGCCCTGGTGCTCATCTTCTCCGACGTGATCCACGCGGTCACGGTGCGCGCGTCGTTGGGCGGCTGCGCGTTCGTCACGAACGGTGTTCGCACCGCATCCTCGTCGACGCAAAGGCGTGCCAGTGTCGCGAGGATCGAGGTCGCGGACTGTCCCTCGACGCCGCCCGTCTTCGCGCAGCCCGCCCTGCCGAACGACCCGCGCGGACGGACGCTCGTGCCGATCACCGCGACGAGCGTGCGGATCTGCCGTTACGCGGCGCTCGACGACCCGCATCCGAACGCACTGAACGGCTTCGAAGTTCTCGACGACGACACGTCCGCCCGTTCGCTCGAGGCCGAAGCGAACCGGCTCGTCCGTCTTGCCGGCTCGCAGCGGGTTCCTTGTCCGCTGAGTACCAGCGCGCCGAGCTGGTTCGTCACCTTCAGCGACGCGACCACTTCCGTCGATCTCTCCGAGACGGCAGGCGACTGCGGCGACCTCTACAACGGCGTGCTCACCGCCGTTCCCACCACGGCGTGGCAGAACGCAATAGCACGCATCGTCCTTCATTGACGCGCGATTCGACGCTTGACGCTTCTGACGGTCGCGGCCAGGATGGATCGCCTGCCATTTGCGCTCCCGCGGCGTGGAGCACTGGAGGTCGTGTGAGAGCGAATCGGCCCCCGGTGAGACCGTTGTTTCGGGCGCTCGGATTGCTTCTGGTCGCAGCCACGGCTGTCCCGCTGACGACGGCGACCGTTGCGGCCGCGGCAACACCTCCCGCGACCACGTTCACCTACACCGGAACGGTCGCCCAGTACACGGTTCCTCCCGGTGTCCATTACGTCGTGGTCGACACGTGGGGCGCGCAAGGGGGCGGCCTCGGCGGCCACGCGGGCGGCACGATCACGGTGACGCCCGGCGAGGTGCTGCGCGTGCGCGTTGGCGGCTCGAACGGGTTCAACGGTGGCGGCGCGGGCGGTACGTTCGGCGGCAACGGCGGCGGCGCGACCGACGTGCGTCAGGGCGGCGACACGCTCGCCGACCGGGTTGTGGTTGCAGGTGGTGGTGGCGGCGGCGGCTCCAACACGTGTTGCAGCGGCATCTTCTCCGATCCGTTCCCCGGAGACGGTGGGGGCGTCCGAGGCGGTGACGGTGGCGGCGACCTGTGCGACTGCGGGGGTCACGGTGCGACGCAGACCGCGGGCGGATCTGGCGCATGCGGGTCCGGGATGCTCGGGAGCGGCGCCGACGCGTGCAGTGGCGACAGTGGTGGCGGCGGTGGCGGCGGTGGCCTGTACGGCGGTGGCAGCGCCAGCGGCGGCCGAGATACTTCGCCCAGCTGCCAGCCGGACTGCGGCGGGTACGGATGGGGCGGTGGTGGCGGCTCGGGCTTCGTACCGGCATCTGCGTTCGCGGCGCGCAACGAGGAAGGCGTCAACCAGGGCGACGGGCACGCCGCGATCCGACCGGCGGCGCCGCCGTCGGTACCCCAGAACGTGTTCGCGTATCCCCTGAATGGACGCGTCCCCGTGGGATGGTCGCCGCCTACGAACAACGACCTCCCGGTCACGGGCTACACGGTCAGGGCGTATCAGGGCGGCGTGCTGCAACAGACCGTGGTCGTCGCGCCGACCGCGCGGTCGTACATGGTCACGGGCCTCACCAACGGAATGACGTACGGGTTCACTGTCGCAGCGTCCAACGCAACCGGCACGGGGGCGGCGTCCCCGTCCCCACCGCTGTCGGTTCGCGTCGGCACTCCGGTGTTCGTGCAACTCCCCGCCGCGAGTCCCGGCAACGGCTCGATGACGGTGAGTTGGCACCCGCCGATCACCAACGGTTCCGACATCACGCGGTACACCGTCACGCCGTACCGCTCGGGCGTCGCCCAGACGTCGCTGGTGTTCGGTCCCGCGACGACCAGCACCGTCATCAGCGGTTTGACGAACGGCGACCTGTACACATTCACGGTCAAAGCCACGAACGCGAACGGGACCGGTCCGCCATCGGATCAGTCGGTCGCGGTCAATGTCGGTGGGCCGGGACCGCCCGGCACACCGTCCGCGGCGCCCGGAAATGCGTCGGCGACCGTGTCCTGGACGGCTCCCGCGACGAACAATGGCTCGCCGGTCGTCGGCTACGTCGTGACGCCGTACGTCGGCAGCGCGGCGCGGGTACCCCGCGTGTATAACTCGACGGCGACGACCCAAGTCGTCACCGGGCTCACGAACGGCACGACATACACGTTCAAGGTTGCGGCCAAGAACGCCCGCGGCATCGGCGCGCAGTCAGCAGCGTCCAACGCGGTAACGCCGTCCTGACGCGCGCGCGGCGCTCTCGCGGTCCGCGATGACGGCTGATCCGCTATTGGCCGTCGAGATGAGCTGCGTGTTCACGAGTCGGGGTGCCGGGATTCGAACCCGGGACCTCAGCGTCCCGAAAGCGAAAAAGCCGTATTCCGGCGAACGCCCGCAAACAATCGTGGCTGGTCAGAACGTTTTCGGTATGGCGGCGAATGACTGCGAATCGGGGCGCGCGCGCCATAAACGCGCCATGACACGCGTGTCAGGGTTCGCCAGGCGCGCGGGTCGGCGGCGCGTCACAGCGCGTGGATCGTGACGCTGCGCTCGCCGTCGGCGAGTGCCGTCAGATCAAGCGGGTCGCCGGTAAGTATCCCCGCTCCACCGGATTCGATCGCCTCGGCGACGACGATCGCGTCCACGGTGTCGGAACGATCGGAGCGGCCGAGCAGAGCGCCCGCGCGTCGGCCGATCGGCTCGTCGATCGGGAGTGAATCCGAAACGGCATTCAGCACCCGATGCACACCGGCGTCGCGCGCGGTGCCGCGTAGCGTCTCGGCCAGTACGACGACGGGCACGCGCACTTCGGCATCGAGCTCGATCGCTCGTCGGATGAAGGCGCGAGCGCGCGGATCGTTTCGTGCCAACGCGATGACGGCGCCGGCGTCGAGGATCAGGCGCGGCGACGGCGGGGTGGCGCGGCGGCGGGCCATTCGCGTCGAACCTCCTCCATCACGGACTCATCGACCGGGCCCGCGGCCTGGTCGGCTTCCTCGAGGAAGGTGATGAGCCGATCGCGTTGCAGTTGGCGACGCAGCGCTTGGTTGACGTAGCCCGACAGACCACGCTGACCCGCGTGCTGACGCGCTTGCTCCACGAGCTCGTCATCCAGCGTGAGTGACACTTTCTCCGTCGACATGCCCCTATCCTACTCCAAGTAGGAGACGCCCGCGGACGGCCAAATCCGACGCCGACAGGGTGTTCCCATCAATGGTCTCGCTTGGGCGAGAGTGTGGTGTGGGCAGGCTCGGCTGCCGAGGCATGTATTCGCGCTGAGGTTCGCGCATGATGGGATCGGTGGCCACGGCCAGGGTGGGCCCAATCAGTTCTACGACCGCAAGGGCTGGTGCGCGGGTCATGCCGATCGTCGAGCTCGCATCCTGGTCGTGTCCGAGCCTCACGCGGCCGTCTCGACTGGCGCGCGGCAGCGGATCTCGTCGTCGCGTAGGCCGTAGTAGACGAGCGTGAGAACTTTGCGCGCCAACGCGACGCGTGCCTTGTTGCGGCCGCGACGCTTGGCGAGCTTGTGATATTGGGCGTCGAGGTGCGGTCCGCCGTGGTAGCGGCTGATCCCTTCGATCAACGTCGCGCGCACCAACCGTGAGCCTTGCTTGGAGATGCGCCCGCGCCGCGTCTTGAGATCGGACTCGCGATGGCGGGGTGTGAGCCCGACCCACGAGCACAAGTGTGCGGGGGTCGGGAACCGGGTCACGTCACCGATCTCGGCGACCAACACGGCCGCGCTGATCGGACCGATGCCGTTGATCTGGACCGCTTGATAGCCGCGATGGCTCTTGAGGTGCTGGTGGATGTCGCGCTCGAGCGCCGTGATCTCACCGTCGTAGGCGACGATCAGCTGTCGCAACGAGCGGACGCGCCGAGCGAACGGTGCGCCGAGTTCGAGTTGATCGAGCTGACGCGTCCCGGCCGGCCCGAAGATGTCGGTGACGACAGGCAGCACACCCTTTTTGGCCATCACCGCGTGGACTTGTGCCTTCAGCCCGGAGCGCAACTGGACGAGTTTGGCTCGATAGCGGACCAGCTCACGTAGCTCCCGCAACGCCGCCGGCGCGATCCATGCTTCGGCAAGGCGGTTGAGCCGCAACATGTCGGCGAGGTCGGTCGCGTCGTTCACGTCGGTCTTGACGCGTCGGTCTCCCCAGTTCAACGCACGCGGGTTCGCGAGATGCACCACCGCGCCCAGTTCCTGCAGCAGGTCGACCGCCCAATACCACCCATACGTCGCTTCGATCACCACCTGGGGAGCTTCGCCACACAACGCGATCACCTCGGCGAGCTCGAACGGTTCGTTCACGATCCGATGCAACCCCAGCCGCTCGCCGTCAGCAGCGACGCGCACGATCACCGAACGTCGACGATGAAAGTCAATCCCGACATACTGTTGATCCATAGGGCCCTCCTCCTCTTCACGAGGGTCACGGTGTGGAAGCCCCGAGTCTCCAACAGAAACTCGGAACCCTCACGGGGAGCGGAGGCCCCGCTCCTTCATCGCATCAGTTCGGTGCCGCGCGACCAGCTCCCATCGACGGTCTCTTGCTCGCGTTCGCGAGCGTCCCCTACCGGCGCTACGGGATACGGATCTCGCTGGTGGGATCTTGTAACCACGTCGTCAGGACTCGGCACGCGAGGTCGAGGTTTCCCATTTGGCAGTGCTGGTCGGCGTGTTCGGTCTCAGTGAAGGTCCGCACCGCGACTGAGCGCGCGTTGACGAGAGCGGTTTCCTGGGCGCGGGTCAGCATCGGCGGCTGGAAGGCGTCGTGCTCGCCGCACATCAACAATGTGTCCTGAGTGACGCGGTCGCTGCCGAGATGCTCGGCATTCATGCCGAGGAACCAGTCGACGACCGCAATCGGGTCGTCGTCATCAACGATGTAACAGGCCTGGTCGACTACGAGGCCGAGGGTTGGAACCAGCTTGGCGCGGGTGCGGACGCTCCAGCGCATGAAGTTTCGTCGACTCAGCATTGCGCGGGTTGGGGCCCGCGCAAATGCGGGTAACCGATGCAGCCAGTCGTACACCGGTGACCATGACACGACTCGGTCGATGCGCGGTTCGCGGCTCGCGGCCCGCAGCGCCCAGTACCCGCCCATCGAAATGCCGACCAGACCCGCTGCTTCAAGTTGGAAGTAGTCAAGTACTGCGCCGACCGGCTTCTCCCAATCGTGCTCGAATGTCAGCCCGCTCAGGGCGCGCGCTCCGCCCTGGCCAGGACCGTCGAACGCGATGACATCGAAGCCCGCGGCTGCAATGCGTTGCCAGATCGCGAAGAACTCCTCGATCAATGAATCGAAGCCGCCGTGCACGAGCACGGTGCCGTGTGTGGCGCCGGTCAGCGCCGACATCCGGTACGCCGGCAGGAATCCCTCTTCGTAGGCAATGACGTGGCGCACGGCACCGCTGGTGGCGAACGCGGCATCGAACAGATCGCGGTACCGGCGGTAGCGCTGTACCTTCTCGTCGCTGCGCGGCGGCGTGAAGAACTCGGCAACCCGCAGGTAGCTCGTCGCGTTCTGCATCCGGTGGTCGCATTCGGCTTTGGCCGAAAGCGCGTCGAACGTCGCGATGCACTCGTTCCGGTTAGCGATTGCCGCGCCCGCCTCGCGTAACTCGACCGCATCGGCGTACCCGAGAGCATGCGCACGGTTCAGCTGATAGTTGAAGAATGTGCGCCGGTGGAACGTTTCGAATCCGACCGGAAGGACCGCTAGTCCCAGCGTCTCGTCACCCTGCACGCCGATACTCTAAATCGCTGGACTATTCAGTCTGGGCTCTCCGAGGACGCGGAACGGACGGGACGGGTTGTCACAGATCGTCGGACCGGTAACGCGTTATCCGGCCAATCGAGACCGTCACGCTTGCAATCGCGAACCCGCATCCGATTGCCCGATCGGGAACATCCGTCGAGGGGGGGAATGCGTCATAGCTCGATGCCGGCGCCGAGGTCGCGGTCGACGCTGTAGGGGCCGTGTTGCTGCTCGAGCGCGTGTTCGATCGCTTGGCGGAGAGCGAGTTTTCGTTGGTGGGAGCGGGCGAGGGTTCGGCAGATCGTCGTGTACCCGTCATCGGGTTCGGGATCGTGGTGCGATTCGGAGTCGTGCTCGGTCGGGGCGGTGTGGAGGTGGTTTTCGTGGCGGCCGCGGGTGAGGGCGCTGTAGCCGGCTTCTCGATAGAGGTGTTCGTCGCCGAGGACGTACACGTAGTCGCAGGTCTGGCCCTGGGCTTTGTGCACGGTCATCGCGTACGCGTAGTCCAGGCCACCGGCGCCGAGATACGCGGCCGGGATCGTCTTGGTGGTGTCGTCGTCGAACGTGACGGTGACCGCGCGCCGTCGGGGGTCGATAGCAGTGATGGTGCCGCGTTGCCCGTTGAGGACGCCGAGCCGGTAGTCGTTGGTCAGGGTCATGACCCAATCACCGACCGCGAACGGCCGCCCGTCGAGGTCGAGCTCGTCCGGCCCGACGACACCTTCGGTCTGGAGGGCGGCTCGGGCGTGTTGGTTGAGGTCGGTGACGTCGTCGCGGGTGGCGGCGAGCATGACCGCGTTCTCGCTGTCGAGGGTCTTGTCGAGCCACTGTTCGACCATCTCCGCGCGGGCGTCGGCTTTGGAGGGGTGATCGTGGACGCGGCCGTGGGCGGCGAGGATCCCGAGGGCGCGGGCGGTGTCGCCGTCGCGGAGCTCGGCGAGCGCGTCGCGTTCGATCGGGTCGCGGTTGCGGCGGTTTTCGTTGAGGTGGATCGCGTCGGGTTGTCGGGCGAGAGCGGCGAACACGCCGCCGGCTTCGATGGCGGGGAGTTGGTGGTGGTCACCGACGAGCACGATTTTGGCGTCGGCCCTGCTCGCGTGGCGGAGGAGCCGGTCGAGTTTGCGGGTGCCGATCATCGCGGCTTCGTCGACCACGACGACCGACCTTCGGCCGAGGCCGTCGACATCGTCGCGGGCGAGCGCGCCGAGGAGCCGGTCGAGGCTGCACGACGGGATCCCGGCGTGCGCTTGGAGCTCCGCGGCGGTCCTGGCCGTGAGCGCGCACCCGATGACCGGGTAGCCGTCGCGTTCCCACATGTCTCGGGCGACCCGTAAGGCGTGGGTCTTGCCGGTCCCGGCGGCGCCGACCACCGCCGAGACGCCGGCGCCGTTGGTGGTGAGCGCGGCGACCATCGCGGTTTGCTCGGCACTCAACGCACCGGCCACCCCAACCGCTGGCTGGGTGCAGATGCCGTAGTTGCCGTCCCGGCGTGCTTCGATCGCGTCGAGGACTCGGCGTTCGAGTTCGAGATGCTCGACGGTCGCGTACTGCAAGCCGGTCAACGCGACCCCAACGGCCTGCACCTGATCGCTCGCAAGAAACGCATCCACTCGTGCTTCGACGTCGGGGATCGTCGCGCCGGGCTGGCAATGGTGGGCGACCATCCGCACGACCGCGCGCCGGTCGAAGGTGCCGTCCTCGACACTCATGACGCGGGCGAGCCAACGGTCGTCGGCGTCCAGCCCCGTCCGGGGCGACTCCGGTACAGACGTCGGTATAGGCGGCCGTGCAGAGGTTGGTGCAGACGGGTGTTGAGTGGAGCAGAGTTCCTCGACGCGGTCGCGAGACAGGCCGTGCAGGTCTGCACGCGCCCGTCAATCGACGTGCAGCTGTTCGACGTCGACGTGGTAGTCCTTCGCGGTGCGGGTCCTGACCGCGAGGCGACGCCGGGACCGCACCGAATCGTTCCCCGCTTCGGCCGCGGCCTGTTCGATCTCGATCCGCCGGCGGCTGAACTCCCGCAACACGTCCCGGCCGAAGCCGGGGATCTCCGCCTGACCGTGGATCGGGTACTCCCACGACACCCCCAGCGACCGCGTCAGGGCGTGCCGGAGCGCGGCTTGGTACAAGAACCCAGCCGTGCGCGCGTGCCCATACAGGAGCCGGCCATCCAACGCCCGCCACACCCCGTCCTCACACCGGGTCGCGTTCGCGACCAGGACGTGAGAGTGGAGTTGCGGGTCACCGGCCCGGCTCGTGCGATGCCGAAACGCCGCCCCGATCACCCCGCCACCCTCGACCGATTCGAGCCCGTTGTGACCACGCCGCGACCGCACCGCCTCACGCTCCAGATAGCCGATCGTCTGATCGACCGCCTCCTCATGCGCGGCCACGACCGCGGTCGCCGTGTCCGGGGCGCCCAGCGCCCACACCAACGACACCGACTTCGGTGCCGACAACGTCAGATCGAACGCACACAACCGGGCGTTGCCCCGCCGCAGACGAACACCCGTCGAAGGGTCCTCACCCGACAACACCGACCGGAGCTCGTCGTCAGCAACATCACCGGCCAGACCGAGCCGGGCGGCACCGCTGCCGAGCCAACGGCCGGGGACCTCGCCCGCCTCGAGGTAGTAGTCCTCGACGCCATGCGCGACACCGGCCAGGTAGTAGCCAGCGCACCCTCGCCATGCCGCACGGGCTCGCCGGCATGCTCACCGAACATCTCGCGCGTTGCGGCCTCACCGGCGCCGACAGCGATGCGCTGGTCTTCGTGAGCGAGCAGGGCGGCCCGCTGCGATACGAGCGCTGGCGGCGCCGCGTGTGCTTCCAGCAGCTCGCAGAGCGGGGCTCGACGGTCTCACGTTCCACGACCTCCGGCGCGCCAACGCGACGACGCTCGTGCTCGACGGAGTGGATCTCAAGACCGCGCAGACGCGTCTCGGCCACTCCGATCCGCGGCTGACGCTTGCGGTCTACGCGCAGGCAACGAGCGAAGCGGATCGCGCCGCAGCGGACGCGCTCGGGCGCCGATTTCTGAACGCGCGCGCCGTGAACGCGCCATGAAAACCGGGCGCCTTCGAGCTCGACGACGCGCAAACCGGTGTTGACCTGCGTGTTCACGAGTCGGGGTGCCGGGATTCGAACCCGGGACCTCAGCGTCCCGAACGCTGCGCGCTAACCAAGCTGCGCTACACCCCGTAGAGAAGAGAGTCAGCCTAGTCGTCGGGGGCTTGACGAATCGCAGCCAAAACGGTTGCCGCCACTTCGGGGCGACACACGAGCAGGTCGGGCAAGTACGGGTCGGGCCGGTTGTAGACGAGCCGCGATCCGTCGAGGCGCGAGCAGTGGCAACCGGCCGCGGCCGCGACGCCGACCGGCGCGGCCGAATCCCATTCGTACTGACCGCCCGAATGTGCGTACACGTCGGCGTGGCCCTGGACGACCGCCATGGTCTTCGCTCCCGCCGAGCCGAGAGGCACGAGATCGGCGTCCAGAACATCGGCGAGGTGCTGCGCGAGCTTGGGCGGGCGCGTGCGCGACACCAACAGCCGCAACTTGGCTGCGGCCCTGGGTGCGAGACTCGGCGGCGGCACCGTGGCTAGGACGACGTCGTCCTGCGCGGGCAGCGCGACCGCACAGGCGTGCGGAGTTCCGTTCACGACCAGTGCAACGTGCACGGCCCAGTCGGTGCGGCCTACCTCGCCGAACTCGCGCGTGCCGTCGAGCGGGTCGACGATCCACACGCGTTCGCGCTCCAGGCGAACCCGATCGTCCCTCGATTCCTCCGAGAGCACTGCATCGTCGGGTCGGGCGACTGCGAGCCTGGCCAGGATCAGCTCGTTGCTCTCGCGGTCGCCGTCGTCCTTGCTGGCACCCTCGGCGCGCCGTCGTACGAGCATCCGGCCGGCCTCGCGCGCGATCTGCGTCGCGAGCTCGTGATCGTCGGCGACGGTCGTCAACTCGCGGCGGGGAGCAACTGTTTGGCGGCTCGGCGCAGGATGCCTGCGTCGACGGGCTTTACGAGCATGAGGTCGACGTCGGCGCGCCGGGCGATGAACTCGTCGGCTTCGCGGTCGAGCAGCAACAAGATGTTGGCGCGATCGAGGCGGCCCCCCGACTCTTCGAGCCGGAGGTCGATCGCGACGGCGACGCCACCCATATTGCCGATCTGCATGTCGAGGACGACCAGGTCGGGGTCGACCTCGGCGAACATGTCGCGCACGTCCTGGCCTCTGGTCACCTCGACCACGGTTTGTCCGCGCCCCATGAACGCGGCCCGCACTTGGTCCCGAACCCACTTGGCGTCGGCGGCGACGAGGATGGTGATCATCGGGCGGAGACTGTATCGAACAAGACCTCCCCGACCTCGTGCAGCGTGGCGAAGTCGTGCACGTCGTGGGCCAGGTACGGAACGTACGCCAACGCCGTGTCGCTGCCGATGCGGTCGCGCAACGCTTCGATGTGGTCGCGTTCGAGCGCGGCGATCTCCCGGAAGTCGGCGAGATTGTCGTACAAAGCCGCGAGGCGGGCTGCAGGCTCGCCGGATCGGCGCCGGAGCGCCTCGGCCGCGGCGCGCAGACCGGCGGGAGCTTCGTCGCCGAACGACGGATGCACGCGGTTGACGATGAGTGCCTGGACTATTTGGCCGGCCTCGGCCAGGCGCTGCGCGAAGAAGGTCGCCTCCTGCATAGCGTCACGCCGGGGCGAGGTGACGAGCACGAACGCGGTATCCGGATCGCCGAGGAGGTCACCGACGACCCGCGCTCGGTCTCGGAAGCCCTCTTCCATACCCTCGAAGGCCCGGAAGAACGCGACGACGTCCTCGATCACCTCGGAGCCGACGACGCGGGCGACGGTGCGCAGGAACGTCTGTACTGCAACGCTCGCTACGCGCAGGTAGGCGCGCGTCGGCATCATGAGCAGGCGGAACACGCGATTGTCGAGCAGACGTATGAGTCGCTGGGGCGCGTCGAGGAAGTCGAGCGCGTGGCGAGTGGGCGGCGTGTCGACGACGATCAGATCAAAGTTGCCCTCGTCGTGCAGTTGGTGCAGCTTCTCCATCGCCATGTACTCCTGGGTGCCACCGAGCGCACCGGAGACGTTTCGATAGAAGCTGTTGTCGAGGATCCGCTGCGCTTGCTCGGGTGACGCGGCGTTGCGCGCGACGAGCACATCGAACGTCGATTTGGTATCGAGCATGAGCGCCGACAGGCGTCCGCCCGCAACGACGTCGCTCTCTCCCGTGCCGGTCCAGAGCGCGCGGTCGATCTCGGTCGGGTCATTGGTGAGGTGTTCGATGCCGAGGGCATCGGCGAGGCGGCGCGCGGGGTCGATGGTCACGACGCACGCATTTCGCCCCCGACGTGCGCTCTCGAGCGCGAGCACGGCGGCGATCGTCGTCTTGCCGACGCCGCCGGTGCCACAGCAGATGACGATGCGGCGGTCGTCGACGAGCTCGTCGATCCGGATCGTCACAATCGCTCGATTCCGCTCCCGAACGCGTCGACGAGCGTGTCGAGCTGAGCGCGCGTGATGTCGGGGTTGAAGACGAACGGCAGCTCGATCTGCGGCAACGGCAAGCGCTCGCGGAGCCGCTGGATCTGTTCGTCTTGGAGGGCGCGCCGCTCTTCGAGGAACGCGGCCGCGTGAGCGAGGTCGTCGCCTTCCCGCTGCGACACGAAGCGATCAGCGGCGTGCGCATCGCCCCGAATCATCGACGCGTTCGCGGACATCGCAACCGGGAGCGGGGCGAAGCAGCCGTTGACCACCACCGGCCCGAGCGCGACTCCGGCGCGATCTTCGATCGCGAACGCGGTGTCGACGACCTCGCTGACCGGCGTCTCTTCGGCCAGCGTCACGAGCATCACCTGACAACGCTTCGGATCGGAGATGAGGCTCACGACGTCTTGTGCCTGCTTGCGGATGGGGCCGACCCGGACCGCGTCGAGCAGGCCCCGCGCCGACAACAGGAACGTCACCGCGTGACCGGCAGCCGGAGCGTCGACGATCACCAGGTCGGCCGCGCGGGATTCCTCGATCGACTTCACCTTCCCGAGCACGAGGATGTCCTTCATGCCGGGCACTGCGGTGGCGACGACGTCGAGCGCACCCGAGGTCGCGAGTCGCTTCGAGATGCGCTTCATGCCGTGCTTCACCAGATACTCGACGAGTGCGGCATCGGGGGTCAGGAACCGCGCCCGCACACCGACCTCCAGATCGATCTCCTCGTATCCGAGCGCCGGTGCACCGAACATCGCGGGCAGGCCCGACTTGCCCTCCACCTCGACGACGAGCACCGACAGTCCGGCGCGCGCGGCGGTGACCGCCAGTGCGGCGGTGACCGTCGTCTTGCCGACGCCGCCCTTCCCGGCAACGATCACGACGCGAGAGGTAGAGCAGAATTCGGCCACCTCCATTGCTTCATCGTACGAGGCGCGTGCTACGACTGGCTGGTGCGGTGGCGTCGGCTTCTCGTGGGACTGGGCGGTTGCGCGTTGCTCGTCGCCTCGTTCTGCGCGGTCGCCGTCGCGCAGAACGTGGGCGCGGGCCGCATCGACGTCGTGCAGGTCAATGGGCTGATCGATCCCTCCAACGCCGCGCTCATCCGTTCGTCGGTTCGCGACGCGGAACGCGCGCCTTCCTCGGTCGTCGTGTTCCAGCTGGACGCGTCGGGCGCGGTCGACGTCGACATGAACGTGCTGTTGCACGACGTCACCCACGCGACCGTGCCCGTCACGGTCTGGGTCGGGCCGTCGGGCGGCGGAGCGCGCGGCGCGGCCGCGCTGCTGGCGCGCTCGGCCGCCTTTGCCGCGGTCGCGCCGGGCGCGCACCTCGGACCCGTCGATCCCATCCGGTACGACGACACCTCGTTCAAGGTCACGGCACCATTGAAAGACGTGACTGCGAAGGCCGCGACGTTGCTCGAATTCATCGGGCTCCTCGACGGCCGAACCCTGCAGACCGCGGCCGGTCCGGTGAAACCGTCGACCATCAAGGTCGTCGAGCTGAACGGCCGCGAGGTGCGCGAACCGACAGGAGAGGTCCATTTCCGCAAGCTGGGTCTGCGCGCTCAGGCCGCGCACACGCTCGACGCACCCTGGGTTGCCTACTTTCTGTTCGTCGCGGGACTGGCGCTCATCGTCTTCGAGTTCTTCTCGGTCGGCGTCGGCGTTGCCGGATTCGTCGGTGCGGTCGCGCTCGTCGGCGCCTGTTTCGGCTTCTCGCATCTGCCGATCGCGCCCTGGGCGGTCGCACTCTTGTTGCTCGGCGTGTTCGGTATGGCCGTCGACGTGCAAGCGGGCACCCTCGGCCCGTGGACCTTCATCGGCGCCGGCTCGCTCGTCGCGGGGTCGATATGGCTGTTCGACGGTTCGTCGCGCCTCGATCCCTCGTGGTGGGTACTCGTGTTGGTCATCGCCGGCACTGTGGTGTTCATGCTGTCGGGCATGACGGCGATGGTGCGGTCGCGCTTTTCGACGCCGACGATCGGACGCGAAGATCTCGTGGGCGAGATGGGACTCGCCGAAGCCGACGTGAATCCCGACGGCGTCGTGCGAATCCGCGATGCGCTTTGGCGCGCCCGCACCAATCGCGCCACGCCCATCCACGTCGGAGACCTCGTGCGCGTCGTATCGATCGAGGGCGTGGTGTTGGAGGTCGAGCCGGAATCGGGCGGCGCACGCGATCACCGCGAGCGCCGCCGCGGCTCCTGACCTGGCCGTTTGTCTCCGGCTCCGAGCCAGGGATACGTTCCGCGTCGTCCGGGTGCCGCAGGGGATGGAGTAGGGCGTGGCGCTCAGCATCGTTCACGAAACCTGGCATTTGAAGGCCTCGTGCCGAGGTCCGGAGTCGGCGTTGTTCTTCCCGCCTTCGGTGGCGGAGCGGCGCGACGCGAGAGAGGCGCGCGAGGCGAAGGCCAAGACGATCTGCGCGGAGTGTCTCGTGCAGCCCGAGTGCCTCGAGTTCGCGTTGCGCGTGCACGAACCGCACGGCATCTGGGGCGGCTTGACCGAGGCCGAGCGTCGGCGCCTGCTTCCCGACGGCTGAACGCCGCCGGCGCGCCGTGCGCGCGAAAAGTGCTGCTCGCACGGGCGATAGCGGCCGTGCTAGCGGAGGTTTCGCGCGTGGCCGTCTCACGCGGGCGTTACGTTCCGCCCATGGCTCGCGACCCACGAGCTGCGGTGGTCTTCCTGCGGATGTCGCCTCAGTTGCGCGAAGGGTTGCGGCAGGCTGCCGACCGCGCGGGCTGTTCGTTGAACGCGTTCGCCGCGCAGATCCTGGCTACCGCGGCCGGCGATCCAGCCCGGCTTCGCGCCCAGTCCTCGCACGAGGAATCGGAGACGGCCGCAAGCGAGGTCGAGCGCGACGCGCTCGGATATCCGCTCGAATGGAAGCAGCGGTGGAGACACTCCATAGCCCGCAACGAGTTCATCGGCACGATGGGCATCGAGCGGGGCTCGGAGGAGATGGTCGCGCTGGTGATCTCAGGACCGATGAGCGCGAGGCCCCGGAATCCGCAGATCGCCGCGGCGCCGCGTAACGCCCTCGGCGTCCATCCGGTTGACGATGGGAAGGATGTACTTGCGCGACGTCCCCAGCACGTCACGCAGGTCAGCGATCGTGACGGCTTCCCTTTCGACGACGACGCGCGCGATCCGGTCGCGCGCCTCGTCGAGCGCGCTGGTCGCGAAGACCACGCCGTCGAGCTCGATCACCGCGCCGGCGCGCGCCAGCGCACGCACGATGGAGAGGGAGACCCCGATGTCAGTCGGGGCCGGCGGCGCGAGGGGCGAGGCGACGAGCGCGTCGAGGAGCTTGCGGGCCGCGGGATCATCGAGGACGCCGGCCTGACGGGCGCCGCGCACGATGTCGCGCTCGATCACCAGCGCAGGGTCGTCCGCGAGGGCCGCGCGGAGCCGCGGAATGTCGATCCCGCAGGCCGCGGCCACCGTCGACAACGGCGCCCAAGTGTCTTCGACGGTCTCGGCGGCGCGGGCGCGCACCCGGGTACGAGTTTCCGGCGAGACCAGCCAGGGACCGACCGGCACCGCGCACGCATCTGCCGCGTGCTCGTCGCCCGCGAGGCGCGCCATCTCGGCGCGCGTGCACCAGGGCACCGCGGCGAGGACGCGAGCGCCGGGCGTGAGGCCGAGGCGGTCGACAGCAGCAAGGGTCCGGCGAGCCGGCTCGACGTCGAGTACCTCGGCGCCCGCGACCGTCGCCTGTTCTCCCGGCGAACGCAGCACGAGCCGGTCGCCGGGCGTGAGGGGCAGTGGTGTCGGAAAGCGCAGTCGTCCGAAGCGGCCGTCCTCGTCGAGGAGCCGCAGCCGCGCGAGCTGTTCGCCGGACCCGACGTGCGCGTGCACGGTGCCTCGTCTCGGAAGCGACCGCCCGGGAAGGAGTCGCAACGCCACGTCGACGGTGTCGACGACCGCCCACCGATTCGGAGACACGATGGCCATCCCACGCTTCACGGCCGCGTGATCGACGCCCGCGAGGTTGAGTGCAACCCGGCTGCCCGGAAGCACACGGTCGAGCTGCTCTCCATGCGATTCGATCCGGCGGATGCGGACCGGCCGGCCGCCCGGCTCGATGGCCATCTCCTGGTCGCGCGTGAGCGACCCCCCGGTGAGCGTGCCGGTCACGACCGTTCCCGCCCCCTTGGCCGCGAACACGCGATCGACCCACACGCGCGGTCGCGCGCCGTCACGCGGCGCCGGCGCGTTGCGAAGCACCTCGTCGAGCGTCGCCCGCACGTCGTCGACGCCGCGACCGAGCAGCGAGTCGACCACGACCACGGGCCAGTCGATGCGGTCGGCGACCTCGAGTTGCAACGTGTCGAGGGCGTCTTCGCTGACGAGCGCGGCTTTCGTCAGTGCGACCATGCCGTGGCGGATGTCGAGCAGGTCGAGAATCTGCGCGTGCTCTTCGGTCTGGGGCATCCAACCCTCGTTCGCGGCGACCACCAGCACCGCGACGTCGACCGCCCCTACGCCCGCGAGCATGTTCTTCACGAAACGCACGTGGCCGGGGACGTCGACGAAGGCGACGACCTCGCCGGAGGAGAGCGTGCAGAAGGCGAAGCCGAGATCGATCGTCAGCCCGCGTTCCTTCTCCTCGGGGAAGCGATCGGGATCGGTACCGGTCAGCGCCTTGACGAGAGACGACTTGCCGTGGTCGACGTGACCGGCGGTCGCGACCACTCTCATGGGTCGGGCGGGCGTAGCGCGCCAGCGAGGCGCGCGTCGTCGACCGGATCGACCGTGCGCAGGTCGCACACGACCCGGTCGTCTTCCACCCGGGCGACGATGCGCGCCGCTCGGAGCCGGGCCGTGAGCTCGTTGACCGACGGTGGCTCCATCGCGACGCCACACGACGGGATCGTGAGGCCCGGCAGGGTGCCTCCGCCCGCGACCGCTTCGGTGTCGACGACCTTCAGGCCGGGCACTTCGGCGGCGAGTGCTTCCGCGCGCACGCGCAGCTCGTCGACGGGCGTGCACGCCATGCGCCACAGCGGGATCGACATCGCGTCGCCGGACAGGTAGGCATGGGCCACCGCCTGGAGACCGGCGAGCGTCAGCTTGTCGGCGCGCAGCGCGCGTGCCAGCGGGTGCGCCTTGAGTCGATCGACGAGCGCGCGCCGGCCGACGATGATCCCCGCTTGCGGTCCACCCAGCAACTTGTCGCCGGAGAACGTGACGAGCGCCGCGCCCGCCTCGATGCACTGCCGCACTCCGAGCTCGTCGCGCAACCAGGGCGGGCGCTCGCGCAGCCAGGGCGTGGTCTCGTCGAGCAGACCGGAGCCCGCGTCGACCACGACCGGTTCGGGGAGCCCGGCGAGCTCGGCGACCGATACCGACGCGACGAATCCGATCATGCGGTAGTTCGAGGCGTGCACCTTCAAGACGAGCGCGACGTCGTCGGAGCGCGCGCGCTCGTAGTCGCTCAGGCGGGTCCGGTTCGTGGTACCGACCTCGATCAGGCGGGCACCGGTCTCGGCGAGGATCTCGGGTACCCGGAAGCCTCCACCGATCTCGACGAGCTCGCCGCGCGACACGATGACGGAGCGGCCGCGCGCCAGTGTCGCGAGCACGAGCAACACCGCGGCCGCATTGTTGTTCACGACCATGCCGGCTTCCGCTCCGCACGCGGTCGCCAACGACGCGCCGGCGTGCTCGTGCCGCGAACCGCGCACACCCTCCGCGAGCCGGTACTCGACGTTCGTGTAGCCGCTCGCGCGCCTCATCGAATCGAGCGCGTCCGCGCCCAGCGGCGCGCGGCCAAGGTTGGTGTGCAACAGGACTCCGGTAGCGTTCACGACCGGGCCGAGCAGCGCCAACGAGAGCACGCGCGCCCGTTCCCGCGCGTCGCGTGCCACGTCGTCGGGCGCGATCGCGCCCCGGCGCGCGGCTTCGACCGCTTCTCGCGCGAGCTCGGCGCGTACGACGTGCGGCAGCGCCGGGTCGAGCTCGGCGAGCACGCGCTCGACGCTGGGAAGCCCGCGCCTCGGGTCCTCACCTCCGTCGGCGTCCACGCCGGGGCAGGTTACGGCGCCACGTAGACTTCCTCCATGGAGACGGTCCGCGATGCCGCCACGGTGATCCTCGTGCGCGACTGTCCCGAGCTCCACGTGTTCGTCTTGCGGCGCAACCCCGCCCTCGTCTTCGCGCCCGGCGCGACGGTGTTCCCGGGCGGCGCGGTCGATCCCGCCGACGCGCCGGCCGCGGCCGCGCTCGGTGTCGACGAGTTCCGGGCTGCGGCCGCGCGCGAGTGCCTGGAGGAGTGCGGCATACCGCTCGACCCGCGCGAGCTGGTCGAGTTCGCGCGTTGGATCACGCCCGCCGGTGCGCCCCGTCGGTACGACACGCGCTTCTTCGTGACCCGAGCACCCGATGGTCACGAAGGCGAGCACGACGGGAGCGAGCTGGTCGAGTCGGCATGGATGCGGCCGACCGACGTGCTGCGCGCGTTCGCCGAGGGTCAGATCGATCTGATTCTCCCCACGCAGCGCAGCCTCGAAATGCTGGCCCGCTTCGATCGCGTCGACGCTCTACTCGCCGAGTTGCGTGAGGCCCCGTGCCCAACATGAACCCCGAGTCTCCGAGCGCGCTCTCGCCGCTCGTCCGGAGAGTCGTCGCAAACAACCCGGGCCTGATGACCGGACCGGGCACGAATACCTATCTCGTAGGCATCGACGAGGTGGCGGTGATCGACCCGGGGCCCGATCTCGCCCGTCACGTCGATGCAATCGTCGGCGCGTCGATGCGGGAGCGTGTGCGCTGGGTGCTGCTCACCCACACGCATCCCGATCACTGGCCCGCGGCCGCGAAGATCCGGAGCCGGACCGGAGCGAAGATCGCAGGATTCGCGCCGTTTCCGAAGGCCGACGAGGTCACGCTCGAGCTCGATGTCATCCTCGCCGACGGCGACACCATCGACGGAACCGAGTTCCGGCTCGAGGCGTTGCATACGCCGGGGCACGCGCCCAACCACCTGTGCTTCTGGCTCGACGAGGAACGCTCGTTGTTCACGGGCGACCACGTGCTCAACGGGACGACGACCGTAGTCAATCCGAAGCGCGGCGGCGACATGATCCAGTACCTGGCGTCGCTCGACCGGCTCCGCAAGCTCAAGCGCGTCGCCCGCATCTGCCCGGGGCACGGCGACGTGATCGAGGATCCGGCGGCGGTGCTCGACGAGTACGTCGCGCACCGGCGGATGCGCGAGCGCCAGATCCTCAAACTCTTGAAGGCCAAGCCGGCGACGATCCCGAAGATCGTCGGCACGCTCTACACCGATACCCCCGACGGCCTCGTCGAGATGGCGCAGCGACAGGTGCACGCCCATCTCCTGAAGCTGAAGGCCGAGGGCAAGGTCTCGGGGAACGGGGCCAAGACGACGTGGAGCCTCTCCTAGCCGGAGCGGTCGGGGACCGGGGCTGGCCGGACGGCTTGCTCGCCACGTAGCCTGATCCGGCACAGCATCCCTTTGAGAGGAGTCGCGATGGGCGACGCGCAACTGTTCATCGACGGTGTCTGGGCCGACGCCCAATCCGGCGAGACCTTTCCCACCTACGCACCGTCGACCGGCGAGAAGATCGCCGACGTCGCCAAGGCCGGGCGCGAAGACGCCCAGCGCGCCGTGCAGGCCGCGCGCAAGGCGTTCGACGACGGCCCGTGGCCCAAGATGTCGGGCAAGGAGCGCGCGGAGAAGCTGCGCGCCGTCGCCGCCATCATCAACGGCCGGAGCGCGGAGATCGCCGAGATCGAGGCCCGAGACGGTGGCGGGACGATCAAGAAGGCGATGTTCGCCGACGTACCGGGCGCGGCGTCGACCTTCGAGGCGTTCGCCAATTGCGCCGAGAACGAGCCCGACGTGATCGAGCGGGGCGAGAGCCCGTTCCCGCCCGCCAAGAGCATCGTGCGCCGCGAGCCCTTCGGCGTCTGCAGCGGCATCGTGCCGTGGAACTTCCCGTTCCTCATGGCCGGCTGGAAGATCGGTCCCGCGGTCGCAGCTGGCAACACCGTCGTGCTGAAGCCGGCGAGCTTCACGTCGCTCAGCGCGATCGAGATGGTGAAGGCCGTGCAAGAAGCTGACATCCCTCCGGGCGTCGTCAACCTGATCACCGGCCCGGGCGGCAGCGCGGGTGAGGAGCTCGCGCAGCACCCGCTCGTCGACAAGGTCGCGTTCACCGGTTCGACCGAGGTCGGGCGGCGGATCATGCAGCTCGCGTCGGGCACCGTGAAGAAGGTGACGCTCGAGCTCGGCGGCAAGTCGGCGAACATCGTCCTCGACGACGCCGATCTCGATCTCGCGGCCGCCGGCGTGCTGTGGGGGACGTTCTTCCACAACGGTCAGGTCTGCGAGTCGGGTACGCGCGCGTTGGTGTCGCGCAAGATCTACGACGAGTTCGTCGGCATGCTCGTCGAGCGCGCCGGCAAGATCGTCATCGGCGACAACATGGACATGAACACCGACCTCGGTCCGCTCGTCGCGCCGAGCCAGGTCGACACGACCGAGCGGTACGTGAAGCTCGGGCTCGACGAGGGTGCGAAGCTGCTCTGCGGCGGCTCCAAGCCCACGAACCTGCCGGCGGGGCTCGACCAGAGCGCGTACTACCTCCCGACGATCTTCGAGGCCGACAACTCGATGAAGATCGCGCAGGAGGAGATCTTCGGGCCGGTGTTGTGCGTGATCCCCTTCGACTCCGACGACGAGGCGATCAAGATCGCGAACGACTCGATCTACGGTCTCGGCGGCGGCGTGTGGTCGAAGAACCTCGATCGTGCACACTCGATGGCCGCGAGTATGCGGACGGGCACCGTGTGGGTCAACGACTACCACATGATCACGCCGACGCAGCCGTTCGGCGGCTACAAGCAGTCGGGCATCGGGCGCGAGCTCGGCGACTTCGGCTACAACGAGTACCGCCAGATCAAGCACGTGTGGCAGAACACCGCCACCGACCGCAGCGGCTACCTGCACTTCTCGGCGTTGAGCGGCAACATTTGAGAGTCACCGGCACCGCCGCGGCGGCGCGCGTCGTCCAACGGGCGAAGCGTGATCGTCGCGGCGCGCTGGTGTTCACGATCGGAACGGGCTGTTGCGAGTCGACGGCGCCCTTCCTCTACGAGGATTTCTGGCCCGGACCCGACAGCGAATCGGTCGGCGAAGTCGCCGGTGTTCCCGTGTTCGCTCCCGAATACCTGCGCGCGCTCTACCCCGGCAACGACGGCGTCACGGTCGACGTCGAGGAAGGCTCGACGGCCGAGTCGATGTCGATCGAGACGGAATACGGCTGCCGGTTCATCCTGCGCGATCCCGCCGGCGCCGCCGTAGAGCACCAAGTTCAGCAAGTCTGTGATGTCCCTGAGTCCGTGTCGGCTCTCCGGGCGCGGGGTCCACAGGAGTTGCCGGAGGCCCTGCTCCGCGCGCGTATGCGATAGGCGGATGGTGCGGATGCGGTAGGTCCGTCGGATCGCATCTACCGTTGCCATCGGAAGTCACCGCGGCCATGGAGGATTGGTGTCGTACCCGACCGACGCGCTGTTGGTGACCGAACGCGTGCGCAAGACGTACCACACCGGAGCGGAGGAGGTCGAGGCGCTGCGCGACATCGACCTCGTCGTGCACGAAGGCGAATTCGTCTCGGTGATGGGGCCGTCGGGATCCGGCAAGACGACATTGCTCAACTGTTGCTCGGGCCTCGACGACGTCGACGGCGGGCGCGTGCTCCTCGACGGCGTCGATCTCCACGCGCTCTCCGACGCCCGGCGCACCGCGAACCGCGCGTCGTCGATGGGCTTCATCTTCCAGGCGTACAACCTGATCCCGGTGTTCAGCGCGGTCGAGAACGCCGAGCTTCCGTTGTTGCTCGCGGGGGTAGATGCCACCGAAGCGCGCCGACGCGCGTCCGAGACGCTCGAACGCGTCGGCCTCGCCGGTCGGCTGAAGCACCGTCCGGCCGAGCTCTCCGGCGGTGAGCAACAACGGGTGACGGTTGCCCGCGCGCTCGCGGGCCGGCCCCGCATCGTGTGGGCCGACGAGCCGACCGGCGCGCTCGACTCGGAGACCGCCGAGCAAGTGATGCAGCTCCTCTGCGAGCTGAACGCCGACGGCCTCACCCTGGTCGTCGTGACCCACGACGCCGGCGTCGGTGCCATCGCGAACCGCGCGATCAAGATGCGCGACGGCCGGATCGTGAGCGACGATCTCGTCGCGGGTGCACGCGTCGGCACCGAAGACGTCGGCGGCGCGATTGCGCCGACACGCTGAAGTATCGATGATCCTCGTCGCGCTGCTGTCGCTGCCCTTCCTGTTCGTGCTGGTCCGCAAGCCTGTCTTGCGCCGGCTCGCGTTGCGCAATGTCGTTCGCCGTCCGCGCGAGACGGCTCTCGTGATCCTCGGATCGTTGCTCGGGACGGCGATCATGACCGGCTCGTTCGTGGTCGGCGACACCTTCAATGCGTCGATCCGCCGCACGGCGTACACCCAGCTCGGCCCGGTCGACGAGATCGTGTCCGCCAACGGGCTCGCGGCTGCGCCGGTCCTGGCGGCACGACTCGCGAGCCTGCGCGACCCGAACGTCGACGGCACGCTCGCGATCGTCTCGACCACCGCGTCGGCGGCGTCGACGACCGCGCCCGTGCGCGCCGCGCCCAAGGCCCAACTGCTCGAGACCGACTTCGCGGCGGCACGGCAGTTCGGCGGCGACCCGCGCGCGACCGGGATCTCGGGCCCGACACCCGGTGCGGGTGAAGCGTCCGTAGGAAGCGATCTCGCGACCGCGCTCCGGCTGAGAACCGGCGACACGCTCGACGCGTTCGCCTACGGCGTCGAGGTGCGCCTGCACGTGCAGCGCGTGCTCCCGAAGCTCGGCGTCGCCGGCTTCTGGCCGGGCGACGAGACCGCGTCGGACAACATCTTCGTCAGTCCGGGAACGATCGCCGGCATGGTCGCGAGACGCACGTCGCGGAGTGCCGCGCCGCCGCAATCCATCGTCCTCGTCTCGAACGCGGGCGGGGTCGAGGCCGGCGCCCGGCGCACCAACGCGGTCGACGGCCTGCTCGCGTCGCGGCTCGACGGCGTCGCCGCGAGCGTGAACGACAGAAAGCAAGCGGTGCTCGACCGTGCGGAGCGCAGCGGGCAGTCGCTGTCGCGCCTGTACACGTCGCTCGGCGCGTTCGCGGTGTTGGCCGGAATCCTGCTCCTCGTCAACATCTTCTTCATGCTCGCCGACGAGCGGAAGTCGGAGCTCGGCATGCTGCGCGCCCTCGGCCTCCGCCGGCTCTCGCTCGTGGGCGCGTTCGCGGCCGAAGGATGGTGCTACGCGGTGCTCTCCGCGATCGCAGGAACCTTCGTCGGCCTCGGTCTGGGCCGCGCGCTCATGGCCGCGGCCGCGAAACTGTTCTCGCGGCGCGGCGACGACTCGCGTATCGCCTTGCACTTCGCGTTCAAGTGGGCCAGCGTGCAACGGGGCTTCGTTGTCGGCTTCATCATCGCGATCGTCACCGTCGCGCTGACGAGTGTCTGGTTGAGTCGCTTCAACATCATCCAGGCGATCCGTGACATCTCGGAGCCGGCACGACGCCGGCCTCGGCGCCGCTCGAGCTACCTCGGCACCGTCGGTCTCGTCGTCGGGCTGTTGCTGACCGCGTTCGGCGTCGTGAGCTCCTCGTTCCTCGCGCTGATGCTGGGTCCGGTCGTCGTGTTCCTGGGCGTCGCGCCGACGCTCGCTCGTACCTTTCCCCGTTCGGCGGTCAACACGGCGATCGCTGCTGTCGTGCTGGCTTGGGCGATCGCGGCCGTCCCCGTCGCGATCGCGCTCGACATCTCGGTCGACGTGCTGTTGTTCGTCGTCCAGGGTCTCGTGCTCGTCGGAGCCGCGGTCGTGCTCACCGCGCAACACCAGCAGGCAATCGGTCAGGGCATCGGGCGGATCGGGAAGCGATCGCTCGCGGTTCGGCTCGGGCTCGCGTACCCGCTGGCGCGACGCTTCCGGACGTCGATGACGCTCGGAATGTTCGCCCTGGTCGTGTTCATCCTCGTGCTCGTCTCCGTGTTCGCGTCGATGTTCGCGGGTCAGCTCGGCCAGTTCACCCGCGACGCGTCGGGCGGATTCAACGTCGTGGTCCAGTCGAACCCGAGCAACCCGGCTGCGTTCGACGCGATCGCGCGTGAGCCCGACGTGCGCGCGGTCGCGCCGCTCGCCACGGTCAACGTGCAGATCACCGCGGCTCCCGGTCTCACGCAAACTCGCGAGTGGACCGCGACCGGCTACGACCAACGCTTCGTCGACCACGGCGCCCCGAAGCTCGACGATCGCGGCAGATACGCGAGCGACGCGGCCGCGTACCGCGCGGTGCTCGCCGCACCCGATCTGGCGATCGTCGAGGCAACGTTTCTGGCGTCCGGCGGCGGCCCGCCCCGCGACGTCGTCGGCGTCGGTGACCGCTTCACCACGCAGGACGAGGCCAGCGGGCGCTCGCGCACCTTCACGATCGCCGCGATCAGCACGACCGACGTTGCCGATAACGGTGTGTTGTTCGGCATGACTGCGGCGCGCGACCTGTTCGGGGCGCGGGCCGTCGGCGACCGCGCGTATCTCGACGTGCGCGACCCGGGCGCGTTCGCGGACTCCTTCTCCGGACGCTTCCTGGCCAACGGCGGTAAGGCCCAGACGTTGCGGTCGGTGGTGCAGACCGACCTGGCACAGCAACAGCAGTTCTTCCTGCTGATGCGCAGCTACCTCGCGCTCGGCCTGGTCGTCGGCGTCGCCGGGATCGGCGTGATCATGGTGCGCGCGGTGCGCGAACGGCGCCGCCAGGTCGGCGTGCTGCGCGCGCTCGGCTTCCAGGCTGCCGCGGTACGCGCCGCATTCGTCGTCGAGTCGGCGTTCGTCGCGGTTGAAGGCGTGCTGATCGGTACCGTGCTCGCGTTGGTGTGCGCCTGGTCGATCACCCTCACCGATGCGTTCGGCTCGACGCTGGCATTCCGCGTGCCGTTCGGCACGATCGGGCTGCTCGTGGTCGGCACGTTCGGCTGCGCGCTCCTCGCGACGGCCGCGCCCGCGCGTTCGGCGGCGCGGATACGCCCGGCCGTCGCGCTCAGACTCGGCGACTGAGGAAGAGCTCGACGTCGTACACGACGGCGACGTGACCGCCGTGCCGGTCGATCACGTCGCCGACTGCGCGGTAGAGTCGCGTGCGCTGCCCGGGCGGGAGTATCCGGTGGTCGGAATGAGTTCCGAGCAGCTGCACCCACTCGTTACGGGAGTAGGTCCGGTTCCAGGTGACGGTGCGCCTCGTGGCCGGTTCGAACGCGGCGCACCCGCCGAGGCCCTCGATCACCCAGTCGAGCTGCCAATGCTCGCCGCCCGCCAGCTCGGGTGCGTGGAGCGCGTACGCGGTGTCGTTGTCGGCGCCGAGCGCGCCCGTCCACTCGCGACCCTTGTTCCAGAAGAGCGCGACGGTGCCTCCGGGCGCGAGCGCGGCCGCGACCTGCTCGTAGCGCTCGTCGCCCTGTACCCAATGCCACGCTTGGGCCGCGTACACCAGCTGCAGCCCGTCGGCCGGCGGACGCCAGGACTCGAAGAGCGCCTCCTCGACCTCGACGCCTTTGCGGCGCAGGATGGCGGCCATGGCCGGGCTCGGTTCCAAGGCGTGCACGCGCAGGCCGCGCTCGACGAAACCCAGCGTTGCCTTCCCCGTCCCCGCACCGATCTCGAGCGCGCGGTCACCTGATCGCAGATCGCCGAAGTCGATGATCGAGTCGAAGAGCGCGTCGGGATACGAGGGGCGAAACGCGTCGTACTGTTCGGCGATCTCGCCGAACACCAGACGCTGCTCGCGTTCGGGTGCGGTCATCGTGACGAGCTTGTCAGCCAGGCTCGCCACGCGCCGAGGAATTGGGCGAAGCGGGTCTGGCCCTCGTCGCCCAGAGCCGGCGGCCACCACGCGCTCCACGCGGCGTCGACCTCGACGAGCGTGGGGTCGGGCTCACCGAGCAGCCGGTTCCGTACGACTGCGACCGCGATTCGGCGCCGATCTTCCGCGTCGAGTGCGAGCTGCTCGCTCACCGTTTGCACGACCCCGGCGACGAAGACCGCGTCCTGTGCGGCCAGCGAGACCCGCATCGTGTCGGCTTCGGCGCCCCAATGCGCGCGCAGCGCCTTGCGGAACCTGCGCTCGTTGAATCCGTGCCGGACCGTAGGTTGGTGTTGGCCCCACACGGGCCGATGCGGGCTGCCGCCGAGGACCGTGTCGACGAGAGTGTCGAACGGATCCTTCGCGCTCACGCCAGTTTCTGGACGAGGTCGAACATGCGCGCGGTGCAACCCGCCATCTCGACCGGCGGAAGGAGCTCGGTGACGATCCGCTCCGCGATCGTGTGCAGCTCGCGCGCCGCGGGCGTGTCGGGGTGGGCCAGCACCACGGGTGTTCCCACGTCGCCGTCGCTCGACACCGCGGTTTCGATCGGCACTGCGCCGACGAGCGGCGCGCCGGTGAGCGCGGCCAGGCGCTTGCCTCCGCCCGAACCGAAGATGGCGTGATGGGTTCCGTCGGGCGCGACGAACTCGGTCATGTTCTCGACCACGCCCAACACCTTCAGGTACGAGCGGCGAGCCATGTCGGCGACGCGCGCCGCCACCTTCTGAGCACCGAGCGCGGGCGTCGTCACGACGAGCATCTCGGTCTGGGGCAGCAGGCGCGACAGCGCCATCTGGATGTCGCCGGTTCCCGGCGGCATGTCGATCAACATGTAGTCGAGGTCGCCCCAGCTGACGTCGACGAGGAATTGCTCGAGTGCCTTGGCGAGGATGAGGCCGCGCCACATGAGCGCGGTGTCCTCGTCGTCGACGAGCAACCCCATCGACACGATCCGGAGGAGTCCGGTGCCGACCGGCACGTCGTTGGGTGCGATCTTTCCCTTGCCGCCGGCCGCTTTCGTACCCGCGAGGCGGCCCTTCACGCCGAGCATGCGCGGGATCGAAAAGCCCCAGATGTCAGCGTCGAGGACGCCGACCGTGAAGCCGCGCGCCGCCAGCGCGGCTGCGAGGTTCGCAGTGATCGACGACTTGCCGACGCCGCCCTTGCCGCTGCCGACCGCGATGACCCGGGTGGTCGCCGGCACTTCCGTGGCCGGTGCCGCCTGCGACGCCCGTAGTCGCGCCTTCTGCATGAGCGCCGAGCGTTCGTCCTGGGTCATCTCGTCGTACTCGACCCGTACCTCGCCGACGCCCGGAAGCCCTGCGACCTTGGAACGGACGTCGGTGCCGATCTGGCCGCGGAGCGGGCAGGCGGCGGTGGTGAGCGCGACCTTGACGACCACGTCGCCGTTCGGCTCGACCCTCACGTCGTGGACCATCCCGAGATCGATGATCGACGCCCGCAACTCCGGGTCGAGGACCCCCGCCAGGACGCCACGGACGTCGTCCGGGGACGGAATTGCCAGCGGCGTCTGGCCGGGCTTGAGGGGGGCGGGCGGGAGGGTCGGATCGCTCATCATGCGGATAATAAAACCAGCGAAGACCTTGAAAATATGCCCGATCGCAAAGTACCGTCAAGGGATGGACCTGCTGGCGGTCTTGAAGGCGCTCGGCGACGAGACGCGCTTCTCCATGTACCAGGAGCTCGCGAGCTCCACCGCGGCTCTGACCGCCACCGAGCTGGCCGAGCGGCTGGGCATCCACGCCAACACGGTGCGCTTGCATCTGGAGCGGCTGCGAGAAGCCGGTCTCGTCGATGTCGAGCCCGTCCATCGCGGAACGGTCGGCCGGCCCCAACACGTGTACACCCTGGCGCCGGGCGCACCCGGACTCGGCCTCGACCCGCCGAGCTACACGCTGCTGGCCGGCATGCTCGCCATGCTCGCCGAGCGCGTGGGCGCCGAGGCCGCCGACGCGACCGTCGCGGGCCGCTCCTGGGGTGTCGAAGCCGGACGTCGCACCCACTCGAAGTCGTGCGTGAAGGCGCTGTTCGGCGAGATGGACCGCCTCGGATTCGACCCCGAGCGCGAAGCCCGGCCGGGCGGGGGTGCCGACATCGCGTTCCTGCACTGCCCCTTCCGAGAGTTGGCCGAGGCCTACCCGGAGCTCGTCTGCAACCTCCACCGCGGAATTTGCGAGGGCGTCGTGTCGTCGGTCGGCGGGGGAAGAGTCGAGGAGTTCTCGACGTTGTACGACCGTGACCCGTGCCGGGTCAGTGTTTCCGTCGAAGTATCCTGAATCCCAACGCCCCACACATGTGTTCACGGAGGCCCAGATGATTGCCCTGACCGAGACTGCTACCACGAAGGTCAAGGAGCTGATCGCGGCCGAAGGCCAGGCCGAGCTGTACCTGCGGGTCGCGGTGAGGCCCGGAGGCTGCTCCGGCCTTTCCTACGAGATGTTCTTCGACACCGAGAAGGCCGCCGACGACATCGTCGAGTCCTACGGCGACGTCCAGGTCGTGGTCGACCCCGCGAGCGCTGAGCACCTCATCGGCGCGTCGCTCGACTACAAGGACGGCCTCCAGGGCGCGGGCTTCGCGATCAACAACCCGAACGCGCAGCGCACATGCGGCTGCGGCCAGTCGTTCTCCTGATTGTTCCTCCCGTTCTGCATGACGGCCCCGCTCCGGCGGGGTCGTCTCGCGTCCGGGTGCGGACGAGGCGGCGGGTACGGTCGCCGCGATGGTGATGCCGATCGCATTCGTGCTGAACGGAACGTCGGTCGTCGTCGATGCCGATCTCGAACGGGGCGAATCGCTGTTGAACGTGTTGCGAGAGCGCCTCGGGGTCGTGTCGGCGAAGGACGGTTGCGCTCCGCAAGGCCAATGCGGTTGCTGCACCGTGCTCGTCGACGGCGAGCCCCGGGTCGCGTGCGTGACGCCCATGGCGCGCGTCCAGGGCCGCGAGGTGACGACGATCGAAGGTCTCGACGAGCCGACCCGCGTGCGCGCGGCGACGGCGTTCGTGGCGAGCGGCGGTTCGCAATGCGGCTTCTGCACGCCGGGAATCGTGATGCGCTTCGCCGGCACCCGGGCCCGCGACCTCGACCGATCGCTCGCCGCGCACCTGTGCCGGTGCACGGGTTGGCTGACCGTGCGTGACGCGCTGCAAGGTGGCGACGGCCCGATCGCTCGCGACCTCGACGCCGCGGGGCACCGCGCCGCGCTCGAAGCAGGCGGCGCCCAGCGCGTCGACCTCGGCGTGCCGCTCGGCGGCGCGCCCTTCGCCGACGACACCGCGCCGCGCGGCGCGCTCGTGGCGGTACCGCTCCCGCCGGGGTCGACCGCGGATGCGGTCGAGGCCGCGGGTCTGCGTTGGGTCGTCGCCGAGTCGCTGATGGAGGCGCGCGCGCGGGCGGGCAAGGTCCAGGGGCGGCGTACGACGGTCGACGCGCGCGCACCACTTCTCGACCGCATGCCGCCGTGCCCGCCGGGCGGCGTGCGACTCGCCACGCAATGGGTCGAGCCCGCCTACCTCGAACCCGACGCATCGTGGTGCGAGCCGGGAGGCGAGCCCGCGTCGCCGCTCGCGAATGCGGGCGCCTTCGGCGGCAAGGCGCGCTCGGCCGCGCCGATCGCGGCGCGCGAGCTGGCCGACCGGCTCGGACGTGCGGTGCGCGTCGCGTACTCCCGCGAAGACGTCGTGCGCCTCGGTCCGAAGCGGCCGCCGATCGCCGCGGTGGCGGTCGCGCGCGACGGCATGGTCGAGATCGAGGGTGTGGTCGTGCGCGGCGCCGGCGTTCCGGGCGTGTGGCCAACACCTCCGGGAGTCGAGGTGCGGGCGCACTGGACCGAGGTCGACGCGCCCGGTCCGCCCGTGAGCGCCGACCTGCGCGCCGTCGGGCTCGCGGAGCAGGCGCTGCTCGTGTCGGGCGCGCTCGATCGAGACGTCGACGTACTGACTCCGAGCGGGGCGCGCGCGAGCGCCAACGTCGGCGTCGAGCGTGGCAAGGTCGCGCGCGTCGATGTGACCCTCGCGGCCGGCGACCCGCTCGACGAGGTCGTCCTGCGCTCTTATGCGATCGGCGCTGCGCACATGGCGGTCGGCTGGGTGACGAGTGAAGGGCTCGCCGTCGATGCCGGAACGGGCGAGGTCCACGATCTCACGATCCGTTCCTTCGGAGTGCTGCGTGCCGCGGAGACGCCTCCGATCACGCTGACGATCGCCGAAGATCCCGCGCCGGCGCGGGCGCGATCAGCGGATGCAGTCTTCGCCGCGGTTGCGGCCGCGACGTGGAACGCGCTCGGCCGACCCATTACGTTTCCCGCGCGCAGGAGGTGACCATGCCGGTCGACAGCGTTCCCACACCGAGTGCACCCGCTGCGGCCGGGCCGTACTCGCCGGCCGTGCGCGCGGGCGACTGGTTGGTGCTTGCCGGGCAGGTCGGGCTCGATCCTGCCACCGGGGCCATCGTCTCCGGCGGGGTGGACGCACAGGCTCGCCAGGTCTTGGCGAACATCGCCGCGGTCTTGCGCGATTGTGGCGCCGGTCTCACCGATGTCGCAAAGACAACCGTGTTCGTGACCGACATCGCGCAGTTCGCGACCGTGAACGGCGTGTACGCCGAGGCGTTCGGCGATCATCGGCCGGCGCGCTCGACCGTGCAGGTCGCGGCGCTCCCGGGCGGTGCGGACGTCGAGATCGAAGCCTGGGCCTACCTGCCGCGCTAGGAGCGGCAGCGGAGCCGACCGGAGGGGAGGCGCAGCGCGAGCGACCCATATGCACGGCAAAGATATAGATTGCAGGCCGTGATCGGCGTCGTGCTCGTCCTGTTCGTGATCTTCATCGCGGGACCGGTCGGGTTGTTCGTCGTCGGTGCCGCGTGGTCGGCGTTGCACGGTTGGCTCCTCTCCGAGGACGCCGACGCCCGCACTGGGGACATCACCTGAGCCATATCACCTGAAGTCGCGCGGCGGCGTGGCACCCGGCCAGCGTGACTGGCCGAAGCGGTAGCCGACCGAACGCACCGTCTGGATGAGGTTCGCGTTCTCCTCGCCGAGCTTCGCCCGCAGGCGTCGCACGTGCACGTCGACCGTGCGCGCCCCGCCGTAGTACTCGTAGCCCCACACGCGCGACAGCAGCTGCTCGCGGGTGAACACCTTGCCCGGGTGCGTCACGAAGAACTTCAGGAGCTCGTATTCCATGTACGTGAGGTCGAGCGGCTTGCCGCTCACCGCCGCCTGATACGTCTCGAAGTTCAACACCAGCTCGCCGTAGGACGCGACCTCAGGTGAGCCCGCCCGTCCGGCCCGGAACATCAGGTGGCGTAACCGCGCTTCCAGCTCCTTCGGATGGAACGGTGTGAGGCAGAAGTCGTCGAACAGGTCCTCGCGGTCTTCGAGGTCGTGGAGCTGCGCGCCGGTGATCAGCAACAGGATCGACTCGACGCGGGAGTCGCCCTTGCGCAGCGTGCGGCACAGGGTGAACGCGCCTTCGGGATCGTCGTCGGCGCACACGACGGCGCCGGTCCAGCCGTCGACGGGCTCGTACTGCATCGCGATCGCGGCGTTGCCGACCGACTTCCAACGAACGCCCGACAAGTCGAGCGTCTGCGCGAGCAGGGGCGGCGCCGGGTCCGGGAACACGAGCAGTAGTTCGTTCAACGTTCCCACTCTCGAGCCGACGTTCCCCGATGCCTACAGCGTCCCGAGATAGCGCGCGATCTCGAACGGTGTGACGTCGGCTTTGTAGTCGGCCCACTCGCGCCGCTTGTTGACCAGGAAATTCTCGAACACGTGACTGCCGAGCGCCTCGGCGACCAGGGCGGAATGTTCCATCGCGTCGAGCGCGTCGCGCAAGGAGCCGGGAAGCGACCCGATGCCCTCCGCCGTGCGTTCCTCGTCGGTGAGCGCGTAGATGTTGTCGGTGGCCTCGGCGGGAAGCTGGTAGCCCTCTTCGATGCCCTTGAGGCCGGCCGCGAGGATGAGCGAGAACGCGAGATACGGATTGCACGCCGGATCGGGCGCACGGAATTCGATCCGCGACGACTCGTTCTTCCCGGTCTTCGACAGCGGTACGCGTACCAACGCCGAGCGATTGTTGCGCGCCCAGCACTTGTAGACGGGAGCCTCGTATCCCGGGATCAACCGCTTGTAGGAGTTGACCCATTGGTTGGTGATCGCGCAGATCTCGCTCGCGTGCACGAGCAGGCCGGCGATGAAGTGCTTCGCGACCTTCGACATGCCGTACTCGTCGCCGGGGTCGTGGAAGGCGTTGACGTCGCCCTCGAACAACGAGACGTGTGTGTGCATCCCCGAGCCGAAGGCGCCGGTGATCGGCTTCGGCATGAAGGTCGCGTAGACGCCGTTGTCGGCCGCGACCTCCTTGGTGATGAGCCGGAACGTCATGACGTTGTCGGCCATCTCGAGCGCGTCGGTGTAGCGCAGGTCGATCTCGTGCTGACTCGGGCCGTTCTCGTGGAACGAGTACTCGACCGGTATGCCCATCGCCTCGAGCCGGAGCACCGTCTGCTTGCGGAGCTCTGAACCGAGGTCGTGCGCGGTGAGGTCGAAGTAGCCCGCGGTGTCGAGGGGTTCCACGGTGACGCCGGAGCCGAAGTAGAAGAACTCCATCTCCGGGCCGACGAAGAAGGTGAACCCCTTCTCCCGGGCCCGCTCGAGATTGCGCTTCAACACGTGGCGAGGGTCGCCTTCGAAGGGCTCGCCCGAGAAGGTGGAGATGTCGCAGAACATCCTGGCGACCGCCGTCTCCGGATGGTCCGTCGGCAGCAGCTCGAACGTGTTGGGGTCGGGGCGGGCGAGCATGTCGGATTCCTGGATCCGGCTGTAGCCCTCGATCGTGGAGCCGTCGAACGTCATACCCTCCTCGAGGGCCACCTGGAGCTCGGCGGGCGTGATCTCCACCGACTTCAGGAACCCGAGGACGTCGGTGAACCACAGGCGCACGAACCGGACGCCGCGCTCCTCGACGGTGCGCAGCACGTACTCGTTCTGGCGTTCCATGCGGAGAGTTTACGGGCGCTCGCCTAGGGTCTCCGAGGCGGGTAGGGGCGGTAACAGAGCGTTCACAATTGGGCAACGGCAACGAAATCGCGCAGCTGCAGGCTGCCTTGTCACAAGAGGGCGGAGTCGCCCTGGAGATCGGAGCGAGCAGTGGCCATCAAGGCGGAGTACATCTGGATCGACGGTACGGAGCCGACCGCGCGTCTTCGTTCGAAGACGAAGATCTTGAGCGACGCGAAGAACCTGCCCATCTGGGGCTTCGACGGCTCGAGCACCAATCAGGCGCCGGGCGCGGCGTCCGACTGTGTGCTGAAGCCCGTGTTCTCGTGTCCCGATCCGATTCGCGGCGGCAGCAACTTGCTCGTGATGGCGGAGGTGTTGCTCACCGACATGACGCCGCACGTCACCAACACGCGCGCAGCGCTCACGCCGGTCGCGGAGAAGTACGCCGACCAGGAACCGTTGTTCGGCATCGAGCAGGAGTACACGTTCTTCAAGGAAGGGCGTCCGCACGGCTTCCCCCAGCACGGGTTCCCGGCGCCGCAAGGCTTCTACTACTGCGGGATCGGCGCCGACGAGGTGTTCGGGCGCGACATCGTCGAGGCGCATCTCGACGCGTGCCTCACTGCGGGCCTCGGGATCTCGGGCATCAACGCCGAGGTCATGCCCGGTCAGTGGGAGTTCCAGGTCGGCCCGCTCTCCCCGCTCGAGGTCTCCGACCAGCTGTGGGTCGCGCGCTGGCTGCTCTACCGCATCGCCGAGGACTTCGGCGTCGCGGCGACGCTCGACCCGAAGCCCGTCAGCGGCGACTGGAACGGCGCGGGCGCGCACACCAACTTCTCGACGAAGTCGATGCGCGAGAGCTACGACCCGATCATCGCCGCGTGTGAGGCCTTGGGGAAGAACGCGGCCGAGCACGTCGCGAACTACGGCGCCGAGATCGAGCTGCGGCTCACCGGTTCACACGAGACCGCGCCGTGGAACGAGTTCAACTACGGCGTGTCCGACCGCGGCGCGTCGGTGCGCATCCCGTGGCAGGTCGAGGTCGACAAGAAGGGCTACATCGAGGACCGTCGACCGAACGCCAACATGGATCCCTACGTCGTGACCCGGCTCATCACCAACACCGTGTGTAGCGCACTGAGCTGAACGCCGTAGCGCTACTTCGAGTGGAGCGGTGGCGTCTCCCAGTCGAGCGCGAGTTCCCGCATCGGATCGGGCTCGAACATGTCGTCGTCGTTGAAGTCGTCCCAGCAGATCCGCGAGCGGTGCGCGGCGATCGCCGCGAGGGCGATCGGGATGACCCAGTTGAACACCGTGGACGCTTCGGCAGTGTTCATCGACACCCCGACGAATTGAGCGAGCGCGATGCCGGTGAACGTCGCGCCCCAGATCACGGTGAGGAGCACGTTCACGCGCTGGAACGCGGGGTCGTCCCAGCGGCGCGACCGAACGTGGGGTCGCGTGTAGTGCTCGACCGCGGGGGTAAACGCCAGCGAACCGAAGGCGATGAGCGCGAATCCGGCGGCCGAGAGTGCCCGCCCGTCCTGAGCGAGGAAATCGGTGTCCGACCGGTGCAGTGCGCCTGCGACCGCGAGGGCGCCGAACCAGCCGATCGCGCCCAGGACCAGCACGTTGCGCGTCGTGCGTTCACCTCGGGAACTCGTGAGGAGCAGCGTGGTCGCGGTGATGAGCGCGGCGATCGCGGCCCAGAGCGGTCCATCGCCGCGGGCGCGATCGACTACTGCGAACACGGCCCACGGCAGCAACGCGGCGTACGGCTCGTCGCCCATGAGAGCCTCCCGAAGATGGATCGACGTCTTCGAATCGAGCACGGTACTCCGGTCTCAGCGATCTGCGAAGTGATGAATCGAGACCGCATAGTCGCCGCCGGCCCGAGAGGGGTCGGCCGCCCACGTCGAGAACCGGTCGGTGAGCGCCAGGCCCGCCCGCCGGCAGTCGGCGTCGTAGGCGTCGAGGTCGTAACCGCGGCCGAGCTGGAACCCCGCAACGAGGACGCCCCCGGCGGCGACGTGTCGGGCACAGCCGGCCACGAGGCCGCGGTGCGTGCCGGGCGCAGTGAAGAGCGGAACGTTGCCGGCGAGGAGCACGACGTCGAACACGCGACCCAGATCGAGCGTGCCGAGGTCGTGCTCGTGCCACTCGACCCCGGGAGCGTTCGCGCGAGCCGTTTCCAGCATGGACGGGTCGACGTCGACGCCGACGACCTCGACCCCGCGCCGCGCGAGCTCGATCGCGACACGCCCCGTTCCGCACCCGGCGTCGAGCACCGATCCGGGTGAGAACCGCATCGCGAACGTCGCCTCGCCGTGCACGTCGACTCCGGAGGCGGCGAGCTCGTCGAAACGTCGTTGGTAGTCGTCACCACGCCACTGGGTCACGGGGCCGAGTGTCGCGCATCTCGACGGGCCCTCGTATCCTGGGACGATGCCGCGCATCCGGGTGGCCGCCGCCCAGTTGAACGTCGTCGTGGGCGATCTCGAAGGCAACGCCGTGCGCATCCTCGAGGCATACGAGACGGCCGAAGCCGCGGGTTGTGATCTCGTCGTCTTCCCCGAGCTCACGGTCACCGGGTACCCACCCGAGGATCTCCTCCTCCGGCCGGCGTTCGTCGCGCAAGCAGCCGAGATGCTCGACAAGATCGCGGCCCGCACGGTGCGCGCGGCGGCGGTGATCGGCTTTCCCGAGCCGGGACGCGACCTGCACAACGCGGCGGCCGTCTGTGCGAACGGCCGCGTCTGTGGCGTCTACCGCAAGCAGCTGCTCCCCAACTACGCCGTCTTCGACGAGCAGCGCTATTTCGTCGCGCCGCGCGAGCCGCTGCCGCTGTTCAACATCGCCGGCGCGAAGGTTGGCATCTCGATCTGCGAGGACGCGTGGAGCCCGGTAGGTCCGATCCTCGCCGAGGCCGCGGGCGGCGCCGAGCTGATCGTGAATCTCAACGCCTCGCCGTACTACGCGCAGCGACTCTCAGAACGCGAGACGATGCTCGCGACGCGCGCCGCCGACGCGTCGGTTCCGATCGTCTATGCGAATCTCGTCGGGGGCCAGGACGAGCTCGTGTTCGACGGTGCGTCGCTCGTGTTCGACGAGCAGGGTGTTCTCGTCGCCCGCGCGAAGCAGTTCCAGACCGACCTGCTCGTTGTCGACATCGATGTCCGTCCGACGTTCCGCAGGCGTCAACTCGACCCTCGCGGTCGCGTCGAGGCCTTGCCGCTGCCCGAGATCCACGTCTCCGACCGGCGCCCGCTCGATGTGCGCGTTCCCGCGCGCATCGAGCCGACGCTGTCGCCTGTGCGCGAGGTCTACGAGGCACTCGTGCTCGGCACCGGCGACTACGTACGCAAGAACGGATTCGCGGACGTCTTGATCGGCCTCTCGGGTGGCATCGATTCGGCCCTGGTCGCCGCGATCGCGGTCGACGCGCTCGGCGCCGAGCACGTGTTCGGCGTGCTCATGCCGTCGCGCTATTCGAGCGAGCACAGCGTTTCCGACGCGACGGCACTCGCCGGAACGCTCGGTATCAAATCGTTCACGGTGCCGATCGAGCCCGCGCACGGCGCCTTCGAGACGATGCTCGGACCGATGTTCGACGGTACGGAGCCGGGCTTGGCCGAGGAGAACGTTCAGGCGCGCATCCGCGGCAATGTGCTCATGACCATCTCGAACAAGTTCGGGTGGATGGTGCTGACCACCGGCAACAAGAGTGAGATGGCAACCGGGTACGCGACGCTCTACGGCGACATGGCGGGCGGTTTCGCCGTGATCAAGGACGTCCCGAAGACGCTCGTGTACGCGCTCTGCAGCGACCTGAACGACCGGGCCGGTCGCGACGTCATACCGCGCACCGTCATCGAGAAGCCGCCGTCAGCGGAGCTCGCGCCCGGACAGCTCGACTCCGACTCCTTGCCGCCGTACGACGTGCTCGACCCGATCATCGAGGGCTACGTGGAGGACGACCTCTCGGTGGTCGAGCTCATCGCACGCGGCCACGATGCCGATCTCACGCGCCGCGTCGCGCGCATGATCGATCGCAACGAGTACAAGCGACGCCAGGCCGCGCCCGGTGTGCGCGTTTCCCCGAAGGCATTCGGCAAGGATCGCCGACTCCCCATCACCAACCGCTGGCCCGGCTGAGACGACATCGTGGATCCCGACCGCGTCAGCGGGTCCGTCCCGCTCACGTGGGAAACCGCGCGGCCCCTGGTGCCCGAGCTCGCGCTGATCGCGGCGACGATCGCGTACGGCGCGACCTTCAAGCTCGTGCAGGATGCGTTGAAGGACGTGACTCCCGTCGGGTTCATCCTGCTGCGCTTCTCCATGGGTGCGATCGTGCTGTTGCCGCTGGCGTTCCGCACCGGTTGGCGCGGTCCGTCGACGGCGCGCGAATCGTTGCGGCTGAAGGACTTCGTGCTCGCGGTGCTCGCGTTCGGTGTCGTCGGCTTCGCCGGGTACTGGTTCCAAAACGAGGGTTTGAAACGAACGACGACGTCGAACTCCGCGTTCATCACCGGTTTGTTCGTCGTGTTCACTCCGCTCCTCGCGACCGCGGTCACCCGCCGGCGTCCGTCGATGAACGTCGTGATCGCGGTCGCGTGCGCAGTCGTCGGACTCTTCTTGCTCGAGGGCTCCACGTTGCGGTTGCATGCCGGCGACGCGCTCACCCTCGCGTGCGCCGTCCTCTTCGCGATCTGGATCCTGATGGGTTCGTACTTCACTCAGCACTTCGATCCGATCGCGCTCACGGCCGGTCAGCTCGTGGTGTTCTCGGTGCTCGCGGTTCCGGTCGTCGCGATCGGCGGGCTCGGTCACGTCACTGCGCAGGTCCTCGTCGCGGCGGCGGTCACCGGCGTTTGCTGTAGCGCGCTCGCGTTCACGCTGCAGCTCTGGGGGCTCCGCTTCGTCGAGCCGGGGCGCGCGGCGGTGATCCTCGAATTCGAGCCGGTCGTCGCGGGGGTCATCGGCTACTGGGTCGGCGAGCGGCTCGGGGCCTCCGGCTACGTCGGCGCCGCGATCATTCTCCTCGGCATCGTCATCGCCGAGTCGCGAGCCTGGCGGGCGCTGGGACCGGCCTCGCGGCCTACTTGACCGACCGGTCAAGGGGGGGGGAGAATCTTCGCGATGACGGAACCCACGAAGCCGCGCGCGCCGTTCGCGCCCTGGGATCGCCGGGAGCTCCCGGGCCTGTTCACGGTCGAGGAGTCGGCCCGGCGGGTGGGGAACTACAAGTGGGCGGAGATGCGCCTCTTCGAGGTGCTGGGCGGGTGGGTCGCGACGATCCCCGAGCTCGACGTGAAGCTGGTGCTCGGTCGGCACACGTATCACCATGCCTGGCACTCGGACCTGTGGCACAAGCGACTGCCCGAGCTGCGCGAGATGAACCCGGACCGGCTGACGGTCCCGCCGAACGACGCGTTCGTGACGTTCATGGACGCGATCCGCGAGCCCGAGGCGCCCGAGCTCACGATCGAGAAGCTCGTCGGCGTCTATCGCGTCCTGATACCGCGGTTCATTTCCGTCTATACGTACCACTTGAACGGTACGAGCACGATCACCGACGCGCCGACCATCCGTTCGCTCAAGTTCGCCCTGCAGGACGAATTCGACGACTGGCGCGACGGCGAGATGTTGCTTCAGTCGCTCATCGATACGCCCGAGAAAGTGGAACGCGCGGGTCGTCGCCAGATGGAGCTGGAGCTGCTGTACCTCGTGTCCGGCGGCATCGCCGGCCCCGGTAGCCTGGGAGAATCGGTTGAGGAGGTCCGCGTCTCATGAAGAAGATGCTTCCGGAGTCGGAACTGGCCCGCGACGAGCGCTTCGTGCGGACGAAGATCGAGGATCGTCTGTTCGACCCGCGCGGCGCGAAGGTCGCGCAGCGCAACACCGGGCCCGCACGCATGGGCGTCGACCGTCCCGCCGCGGGCGAGCGTTCGCGTTCGCTGATGCACGGCATCTTCGTGGGCGAGATACAGGCGCTCGAAGGTGCGGGCCGTACGTGTTACGACTTCGACGAGGACGCCGCGCCGTTCCAGTTGAAGCTCGACATGGCGCGTCAGTGCTGGGACGAGTCGCGTCACTGCGAGATCTCGGTGAAGCTCGGTGACCACATGGGTGCCGAGATCGGTGAGTACACGGAGTCGACCTTCCTGTTCGCGGCCGCGTGCAACCCCGACCCGGTATTGCGGCTCTGCGGCGTGAACCGCGCGCTCGAAGGACTCGCGATCGACGTGTTCAACTCGATGAAGGACTTCGGGAACGAGTCGGGTGATCCGATCCTCGAGTTCTGCGAGGACTGGATGCTCGCCGACGAGGTCACGCACGTGAAGATGGGATCCGACTGGCTGCGTCGCCTCACAGACACCGATCCGGAGCGCCGTGAACGCGCGCTCGAATTCCAGCGTACGGTCGACGCGATCTTCAACCTCGGAGGCTTCCGGGGCGAGGACGACGACAACCCGATTCAGCTCGCGCGCAAATTCCGCCGCCTCGCGGGATTCAGCGACGAGGAGAACGACTCGCTGGCGGAGCTTGCCCGCGAATCGACCGAGCAGGCGCGCGAGATGGCCGAGCTCGCGACGGCCGCGCTCGAGGCGTCGGCTCAGGGTTCGTGACCAAGATCAGCATCACCCCCGATCCGTTCACGCTCGTGCCGTACGACGTCGACGAGATTCGCGCCCTCGTCGAAGAAGCCGCCGCCCTCGCCGAGATCTCGCCCGGCGTCGACATCGCGTTGACGGTCGACGAGGAGTTGTTCGCGCCGCTGACCGGCCACATGTCGGATGTCGTCGACGGCCGCGTGGTGATGTGGATCTCCGGCGGCAACTTCGAGGACAACAAGCGGCCGTGCCATTTCTCGGCCGATCAGGCCCGCGTCGACCTCGCGGTCATGATGCTGCGCGCCAAGGATCGTCTGTCCGACGACTTCGCCACAGCTCCTCCCGACGCCGAGCTGTCGCGCGGCGAGCGCGCCGCGTGGGACGCGTACGCGGTCGGGCGGGCCCGACGGCTCGGCCTCGACGTCAGGCGCCCGCGCCAGCTCTACGACTTCCGGCTCCAGCACGGTTTCGCCGACGTGGCCGACGCCGCGTTCGCGCGGTGCTGGGACGCCGAGCACGTCACTTGGGAAGGCCTGCGCGAGATCTGCAAGGAGACCGGAGCCGCAGATCGCGGACCCACCAAGGTCCCGGTCGATCTCCTCCGCCAGAAATAGGAGACGAAGGCGAAGCCGTCCGGAGGGGAGGCGTAGCCGGAGTCGACCCGTACATAGGAGACGAAGGCGAAGCCGTCCGGAGGGGAGGCGTAGCCGGAGTCGACCCATGGAGATGGTCTCCCACCTACTTCAGGTCGTGGGCGGAGATGGTGTCGTAGAGATCGATCTCGGGCTTCGCCGCGACCGATGCGATGGCGGCCTGGGCCATCTCGGTCATGAGCGCCGAATCGAGGTGCGCCTGGACCGCGGAGGCCGATTCCCACTTCTCGATCACCAAGAAGCGGCCCGGCCGGGTGACCGATGCAACGAGATCGACGTTCCGGCACGCACCTTCGACCCGGGTCATCACGACGTAGCGGGAGAGTGCGCTCAGCAGCGATTCCTCAGCCCCCGGGCGGGCGTCGAAGCGCGCCGTCAGCATCGCGATCTCGACCTCGGGCTCGCCTGGACCTGGCACCGTTGCCTCTCTCGTGGGGCCGAAAAGGGCAGCTTGACGAGGTGGTTATCGTACAGAGCACGGGGGAGGTCACCGAGCCGGCGGGCTCTTGGGTGTCGATCCGAAGAACTTCTGGTGACGGCTGTCCGAACGAAGGATTTGATCGGTGGCGAAGGAGCGAATTGAGCGGGACGAGGAAGACCTGGTCCGGCTCTACCTCACCGATATCGGGCAATACCCCTTGCTCACCAAGGACGACGAAGTTCGCCTCGCCCAGCAGATCGAGAAGGGCAACGCGGCTCGCGAGCAGCTGAACGCCGGGAAGGGCCTGACCCCCGCGAAGAAGCGCGAGCTGCGGCGCAGCTCCCGCCACGGCGACGACGCCCAGCAGACGTTCGTGCAATCCAACCTGCGCCTCGTCGTCTCGATCGCGAAGAAGTACCAAGCGTCGGGTCTGCCGCTCCTCGACCTCATCCAAGAGGGAAATCTCGGCCTGATGCACGCCGTCGAGAAGTTCGACTGGCGCAAGGGCTTCAAGTTCTCGACCTACGCGACATGGTGGATCCGTCAAGCCATCACCCGTGGCATCGCGAACACGGGTCGCACGATCCGCCTCCCCGTGCACGCCGGCGACACGCTCGCCCGGCTGCAGAAGGCCCGCTCCCGTCTGGAGCTCAAGCTCGGTCGTCCCGCGACGCTTTCGGAGCTCGCGGCCGAGGTCGAGATGCCCGAGGACAAGGTCACCGAGGCGCTCCGCTTCGCGGCCGAGCCGCTCTCGCTGTCCGAGCCATTGCGCGAGGACGGCGACGCCGAGCTCGGCGACATCGTGGAGGACCGCTCGGTCGAGTCTCCGTTCGAGGTCGCGGCCACCGCGCTGCTGCCCGCCGAGATCGAGAAGTTGCTGGCGCCGCTCGACGAGCGCGAGCGTCAGATCCTCGCGTTGCGCTTCGGTCTCGACCGGGGCGAGCCGCGCACGCTCGAAGAGGTCGGCGAGTACTTCAACCTCACCCGGGAACGCATCCGCCAGATCGAAGCGCGGGCGATGTCGAAGCTGCGCCACCCGAGCGCCGATACCGGCGCCCGCGACCTGCTCGCCGTCTAGCTCCTGGTCCGCTCGTTCGGGCCGTCGGGAGAAACGAGACTGGCGAACGGTCGCGTTCTCCGCGCACCATGGAAATGTGCAACTCGCGCGGCGGGTCGAGCGTCTGGACCTCGTGCAGACGGTCGCCCCGCTGGCAGTCCGTAATGAAGTGCTGCTCGACCGCCTGTATCGCGCGCACGCGCCCGCGGCGCTGCGCTTCGCGTTGATGCTGACCGGAGAGCGTGAGCTGTCCGAGGACTTGGTGCAAGAAGCGTTCGTGCGGGTCGCCGCCAAGCTCGACACGCTGCGGGAGCCCGACGCGTTCGGGGCCTATCTCACCCGGGCCGTGGCGAACCTCGCGAAGTCGCACTTCCGTCACCAGCAGGTCGTCGCCCGGCACGAGCGCACGATCGACGTCAGTTCGCTCGTCGTGCATCCGGTCGATGTTGTCGCGAGCGACATGCTGCTGATCGCGCTCCGGCGTCTCCCGATGCGCCAGCGCGCCGCCATCGTCCTGCGCTACTACAACGATGCGTCGCACGAAGAGATCGCCCGCATCCTCGACATTCCGCTCGGAACCGCGAAGTCGCTCCTGTCGCGCGGTCTCGCGAAGTTGCGCGAGGGGATCCGCGATGCGTGACGCGCTCGAAGAGCGGCTCGCGGACCGTCTCCGCACGCTCGGCGACACGGTCGACGACGAGCTCCGGCCGCCCCTCGATCTCGAGCTGCAGGTGTTGCGACGCCGTCGGCGCACGCGCCGGTCGCGGCGCTGGTCCAGCTTGAGTGTCGCGGCCGCGATCGTGACCGTCGCGACGATCGTCGCCGTCGTGCACGGCACGACCGGGCAGGGTGCCGTCCGGATCGCCACCTCGCCGACGACGGCGGCGCCGGTGCGCGACTCCTTGCAGCCCGGCACGGTGATCCTCTCGGCGCGTGGCCGCTACGTCGTCTCGCTCGACGCCAAGGGCCACACGAACGCGACGATGGTCACGGTTCAGCAAGGGGGGGTAATCACGTACGCGCGAGCGACCGACGACCACGGCGCGCTCTGGTATCTGTCGCTCAAGAAGGGGCCCGACACATGCGGCGACGTCGTACGCGCCGACATCGACGGCCGGACGTCGACGATCGTCACCCACGCGGTCGCGTTCGATGTGAGTCCGGACGGATCACGGCTCGCGCTGTACGGCGCGGGTGACCTCGCGCACGATCGATGCTCGCCGGTGAAAGCCGGGTCGCAAGCACATATCGTCGTGCTCGATCTCACGCGTATGGCGAGCTCGGCGCTCCCGATCGGAAATGTCACGAGTCTGCACTGGTCGCCCGACGGGTCGTATCTCGTGGCGGTCAGCTGCCCGGCCGGCGGCTGTGAAGGGTTCCGGATCGACGTGCCGCTCCAGCTCGGCGCGCCGCTCACGGTCGCGCCCGGAGGATGGAGCTCGTCTCCGCCACGGTCGATCAAATCCGCGAGGGTGGCGTTCGGTCCCGACGGTCTGTACCTGCTCGAGACGAGCGGCCCGGTGAAGGGCCGGTCTACCGCGACCGCGCGGATCGACCGCGTCGACCCCCGAGCCGTGCGACCGCCGCTGACGATCTTCTCGTCCAACCAATGGGACGTCTCGCAGGTGGTGCCGACTGCGGCCGGCACCTACGTGGTCGCCGCACCCCTGAGCGTCACACCCTCGACGTCGGAGGGCGATGACGGGCACCCAGGCTTGTACCTCGTGCGCGCCGGGCGGCTCACCTTCGTACGGAACCTGACCGATCCCGGCACCCTGACCGCGGTCCCGCCGCTCGCCGGGCCGCGCTGATCGGGTTCGGGAGCATCCATTCGCGGAGGTGGCCGGTCTTTCGCGGAGGTGGCCGGTCTTTCGCGGAGGTGGCAGGAATCGAACCCACCGGACAGGGAGTGCCCGTCCCACTCGTTTTGAAGACGAGGGGGGCCACCAGACCCCGTTCACCTCCGCCGAGCAGCCTATTTCGCAGAGTGGCTAGTGCTCGTCGTCGACGTCCTCGCCGAGGCGCGCGTTGATCGCGTGCAACTCGTCTTCGCTGCACACGACGCGGTCGAGCCTCACCCAGTCCTCGAACTGGTCGAATGCGACGCGCGCCATCGCCTGGTCCTGGTGCTCCGCGACCTCGAGCACCGTGACGACCGGTGCTGTCCGCCATCCGATTGGCTGCGCGATCGCGTACCTGCGGCCGACGACGATGTCCTTCGGGCTTGTCATGCTCGTGCATCGGCACGGCGGCGGGGCGAGTGAAGCAAGGTCGGCTCCCCGAGCGGTCGCGTATCCGCGGTTTTCTGCTCCTATGGAGTGCCGGAGTGGCCGACCAAACTGGGGCCGACCAAACCGGAAAGGCCCGCCGAGCGTGTAGGTGTCGACATGGAAGACGGCCAGGCGGCGGCTCCGGACCGCCCCTTGGATTTCGACGACACGTTCAGGCGGTGCTTCGGTCCAATGGTGCGTTCGCTCGCGGTTGCGGCCGGGGACCGAGAGGTCGCGGCGGATTGCGTACAGGACGCGTTCATGCGCGCGTACGTGCGGTGGCACCGCGTCAGCCGTCTGGACGATCCCGCGGGGTGGATCCGCCACGTGGCCGTCAACCGCATGCGGGATCATTTCCGCAAGCTCGAGCGCGGTGGTCGGGCCTTCACGCGACTGCGCGCGCAGCTGCGCACGACCGCGGAGCCGCCCGAGGAACCGAGCGGGCTCGCCGCGCTGTTGGCCGAGCTGTCGCCCCAGCAGCGCATCGCGGCGGCTTACTTCTACGTCGAGGACCTGAGCGTGGGCGAGATCGCGCACGCGATGGGGTTGAGCGACGGTGCGGTGAAGTACCACCTCTACGCGGCCCGAGCGACGTTGCGAGGCGCACTGGAGCGTCACCCATGAGCTCCGACCCGTTCGACGACGTCGACCGCGCGTTGGCGAGCGGCCTGGGCGCGCTCGCGCCCGACGTGCAAGGAGACGAAGAGACCCTCGCCTCGCTGCGCCCTCGGTTCCGGCGGGCGCGCACCCGGGCGCGGGTGGCGAAGATCGGCGGCACGGTTGTCGCGCTGGCGGCGCTCGGCGCAGTGGCGACGCTGGCGGCGCCGCGTTCGACGCGGCCGCACGTCTCGGTCTCTTCGCAGTCGTCGGTCGCCGGCCCGACGGGACCGTCGGTCCGATCGACGACGGTCCCGACCACGACGATCCCCGTAGTCGGCAAAGCCACCTTGCCCGGGCGGGCGACCTCGCCGGCGACGCCGAATGCGACCAAGACCAATGCGTCTCCGACGACCATCGTGACGGTGCCGGGCCGGGCTCCGGGCGGTGGGCCGGGACCGTCGGGCGGAGGCGACGGTCGCGGCCCGGGCGGGTCGCCGACCACGACGACGGTGGCGCCGGCGAGCGAGGTGCAGGTGTTCCGCTCGCAGGGTGGCAGCATCACCGTCCGGATCTCTCACCGCAGCCTGACGCTGCTGGCGGTATCGCCCGCAACTGGCTACACGACGGACGGCGAGGACACGTCGTCGGACTCGATCGATGTCCGTTTCCGCAACGGCAACGACGACAAGTGGCGGATACGGGTTCAGATCGACGACCAGGGTCGTCTCGTCCACGAGATCGACGCCGGCTGACTCCCCAGCCGCAAACCGATCGCTCAAACCGGGCCCCCGAACCGCTCCCCTCAACCGGTCCCAAACCGATCCAGTGGCTGCGGCGTGTCACCGGTAGTCGTCTCGCTCGCCCGGAGCGAGACCTTTGCGAACGGCAGGAGTCAGATGATGCAGGGAACGCGCAGGACGGTCGTTACCGCGGCGGCGAGCTTCGCCGTCGTGCTCGGCGTGGGCGGGGTCGCGGCTGCGACGAGCGGGCACGGCTCGAACTCGCCGTCGGACCCGGCCACGAGCACGACCGGCGCGCGTCACGAGCTCGCGAAGGGTCCCGGCCGCCTGCACGTGCTCGAAGCGACTTCCACGACCCCGAGCACGGTCGACGAAGACGCGTCGACTGCGACGCCCAAGGGCACCCCGACCACGATGGAAGGCCGCGACCCGGGCGAGGATGTCGACGAGCACGTCGGGGAAGACGTCGGCGACGACAACGGTCACGACCACGGTGAGGCCACCGAGGAGGCACACGAGAGTGCCACCGCAGAGGCGCACGAGCACGAGCGCGGCGAGGTGACGGTGCCGGGCGTGACGGGCAAGACGACGATCACGGTCGACGTGCATTCGAAGACCGAGGGCGGCGACGACACGACTTCGAAGACCGACGGCGGCGGCGACAACTCCGGATCCGGAGGAAGCGGCCACGACGGACACGACGGCGGCAACTGACCGGAGCACGGCCGGGTCGACCGGCGGGCCGGATGTGGTACTGGGCCGGATGCGACGGCGTCGCGAGCCCGCTAAGGTCGCCTGGTCGTCCTCAGGAGGTTCACCGTGAAGAAGTTGCTCTTGCTCCTCGTGCTCGTCGCACTCGGTGCGGTCATCGCCAAGAAGGTGCGCGAAGCCTGAGCACTCGGGCGTGCGTCACTCGGGCGTGTGTGAGGTGTCTACGCTCCTCACACACGCCCTTCTACGCGAGCTTCTCGTTTAGTTGGCCGATGCGCGTCGGCGGAGCCCGACGTAGACGGCGACCGCCGCGCCCGCCGCGATCGCGAAGCCTCCGGCCGCGAGCGTCGGGCCCTTCGGCGGCACGGGCACACGGTCGCGCAGACGGACCGGTCGTTGGAAATACAGGACCTCCCACTCGCGCTCTCGGGCGACGCGCGCCAACTCGCGATCCGGATTCACCGCGACGGGGTGTCCGACGAGCTCCAGCATCGGGAGGTCGGTGATCGAGTCGGAATACGCGTACGACGACGCGAGATCGAGACGTTCGGCGACCGCCATCTCGCGCACGGCGTCGGCCTTGTGTGACGCGTACGCGTAGAACTCGAGCTCGCCGGTGTAGTGACCCTTTTCGTCGAGGCGCGCCCGCGTCGCGATCACGTCGTCGACACCGAGGTACTCGCCGATCGGTTCGACGGTCTCCGCCGGTGACGACGAGACGATCACGGTCTTGCGTCCGGCCTTACGGTGTTCCTCGATCAGCTCGAGCGCTTCGGCGTAGATGATCGGCGTGATGACCACGTCGAGCGTCTCGCGGACGAGCTCTTGCACGTGTTGCTGATCCCATCCCTTGGTCAGCGCGAGCATTGCTTCGCGCATACGTTCCATCTTGTTGTCGTCGGCTCCGACGAGCAGGTAGACGACCTGCGCGTAGAGGCCGCGCACGATCGTGCGCTTCGAGATCAAGCCGTCGCGGTAGAAGGTGCCGCCCAGCGCCATCACGGAGCTGGTGGCGATGACGGTCTTGTCGAGATCGAAGAACGCAGCCTCCACGAGCGCGAAGCCTACGTTCTTCGCGGTATTGTGACCCTTGACGTACGACCCGTGCCCACCTAAGGTGCGCGTCGCTTCCCCCGTTCTTCCCCGTCGCTGTTCCTGCGCGCCGCGAGCCCTGCTTCGGTGCGCACCGACGTGGGGAGGCTTCCATGCTCGTGTGCTTCTGGTCGCCGAAGGGCGGCTCCGGCACTTCGGTGATCGCGGCCGCGGCCGCGCTCGTACTCGCGCGTGAGACCGACACACGTGTCGTCGATCTCGCGGGAGATCAGCCGGCGGTGCTCGGGCTCGCGCACGATCCCGTTCCCGGACTGCTCGACTGGATGCGCGCCGGGCCCGGCGCGCCGACCGACGCGCTCGACCATCTGACGGTCGACGTTGCCCCACGGCTCGCGCTCCTGCCTGCCGGTGTCGCCGACGGGCCGCCGGCTGCACCGGAGGCCGGCGCGGCGCTCGCGGTCGCGCTGGACGGCGACCCGCGGCCCGCGGTGTGCGACCTCGGCCGGCTCGACGATCCGGCGGTGCGGGCCTTCGCCGAGGTCGCGGCGACCGGCATCGTGGTAGTGCGCGGGTGCTACCTCGGCCTGCGGCGCGCCGTACGTCACCCGGCCATCACCGACGCGATCGGAGCGATCCTGATCGACGAGCACGGCCGGTCGCTCGGGAAGCCCGACATCGAAGACGTGCTGGGGATACCGGTGCTCGCGACGATCGCCGCGCGCACATCGATCGCGCGTGCGGTCGACGCCGGAGTGCTCCCCACCCGACTGCCCGACAGCCTCGGTCGTCCTTTGCACCACGCGCTGTTGCAGATCGGTTGCTTCGACGACGAGCAGGCCGCATGAGCCGGTCGTTGCATGCGGCCGATCCTCGCAATCCGACGCGGCGCGACCGAGCGCTGCACGAGACGCTGCACCGGCGTCTGCTCGACGCGCCGTTCGATCCCGCGACCCTCGAGCGCCCGGAGCTGCGGGCCCGGCTCGCGCGGATGCTGCGCGAGGAAGCGCCGCTGCTCACCACGGCCACGGCCGACGTCGTGCTCGACGAGCTGGTCGACGACGTCGGCGGGCTCGGCCCCCTCGAGCCGCTGCTCGGCGACGCGTCGATCACCGAGATCATGGTGAACGGCGCCGACCGTGTCTTCGTCGAACGCGGCGGCCGAATCGTTCCCGTCGTGTGCGAGATCGACGCGGCGACGATCGTGCGGCTCGTGGAGCGGGTCATCGCGCCGCTCGGCCTGCGTCTCGATCGCGCGTCGCCGATGGTCGACGCCCGGCTCGCCGACGGGTCGCGGCTGCATGCCGTGTTGCCGCCGCTCGCGCCCGACGGCCCGTGTGTCTCGATTCGCCGCTTCGCGGCCGACGGCGTGCCGCTCACGGCGTTCGGGCTCGAGCCCGAGGCCGGCGCCTTCTTCGACGCGCTGGTCCGGGCCGGCTGGAATCTTGTCGTGTCGGGCGCGACGAGCTCGGGGAAGACGACATGCTGCAACGCGCTCGCCCGCGCGATCGATCCCTCGGAACGGATCGTCACCATCGAGGAGACGGCCGAGCTGCGGCTCGAGCAGCCGCACGTCGTTCGGCTCGAGGCGCGCCCGGCGAACGCGGAGGGAACGGGCGCGGTGACGGTGCGCGATCTGGTGCGGAGTGCGCTGCGCATGCGCCCCGACCGGATCGTCGTCGGCGAGGTGCGCGGCGGTGAGGCGCTCGACATGATCCAGGCCTGTAACACCGGCCACGACGGTTCGCTCTCCACGGTGCACGCGAACAGCCCCGACGACGCGCTCGCCCGGATCGAGACGCTCGCGCTCTGCACCGACGTCGCGCTGCCCCTTCCTGCCGTTCGCCGCCAGCTCGTGTCGGCGATCGACGCGATCGTCCAGGTCCGACGCGGCCGCGACGGCCGGCGCGTGATCGTGTCCGTGGCGGAGCTCGGACAAGGGCGAGGTGCGCGCACGCACCGGTTGCTGACCCGGGTCGACGACCGGCTCCTCGCCTCTGCTTCGCCGACGCGGCCCCCTCGCCGAACCGAGGTCGACATCGCGCGGGAATGGCACTCGTGCGCGACCTGATCGTCGCATCGATCGGAGTCGCGACCGCGTCCCGGTTCGTGCGCGCGGCCCGCCGGTACGCGGTCGCGGACCGGCTGCGGTCCGAGCGCTCCGAGTCGGCTCGCCGGCTTCCCGTCTGGTTGCGCAGCCGGATGGCGCGTGCCCTCGACGACGCGGCCCTCGAAGTGCCGCCGGAGCGAGCGCTCACCACGTGGCTGTGGTCGATCACAGTCGCGGGCGCCGTCGGCCTCGGGTTCGGCGGAACGCAGATCGCGCTCGGGCTGGCAGTCGTCGTCGCGCTCGGTGCGCCGGTCGGCGTGTTGGCAATGCGCGAGCGGCGCGCGCGACAGATCGCGGTCGCGGTACCCGAGACCCTCGAGCACGTGGCTTCGGAGTTGCGATCGGGTGGCACGGTCGCCACCGCAATCGGCACCGTCGCGGCCGGGGAAGGCCCGCTTGCACGCGACATGGCGCGCGTCGACACCCGCGTCCGGCCGGGCGCGTCGCTCGCGCAGGCGCTGGGCGCTTGGTCGTCGGAACGCGCCGCGCCGGGCGTCGATGCATCCGCGGGCGCGCTGGCCCTGTGCACCGCCGTGGGCGGGAGATCGGCCGATGCGCTCGACGGGTTGGCCGCATCGCTTCGCGATCGTCTGGGCGTGGCGGCCGAGGCGCGCGCGCTGTCGTCCCAGGCGCGGATGTCGGCGATCGTCGTGGGAGGCGCTCCGGTCGCGTACATCGTGTGGTCGGCATTGGTCGATCCGCACGCGCTCCAGGTGCTCACCGGCACCCTCTTCGGGCGTGTCTGTCTCGGATTCGGGCTCGGACTCGAGGGGCTGGGTGGTTGGTGGATGCGAAGCATCGTCCGTAACGGGAGCGGGTCGTGATCGGCCTCCTCGCCGCCGGCTGGGGCTGTGTGGTCCTGCTGCCCTTCCTCGCGGTCGTGCGGCGGATCTCCGCCGGTGAGCGCCTCCAGAGGTTGAGGCCCCGGCGGGTACGACGGGGTCGCCTGGCGCGCGCCGTTCACACCACATCCAGGCGGCTCGCGGCCAACGCCGCGCTCCGCGCCGTCAGCCGCGTCGCCCGTGCGCCCGCGCGTGCGCGCCACCGGCGTCGGGTCGACGACGAGATGGCGCGCCAGGTCGCGGACGCAGTCGACCTCGTCGGCGTCGGAGTCGCGGCGGGGCATACGCCGTATCTCGCCGTCCAGCTCGGCGCGCGTTGGTCGCCGCCGCTGGTCGCGCGCGATCTCGGGGCCGCGGTCCGCGCGTGCACGATCGGTCAGTCCTTCGACGACGCGTTGCGAGAGCTGGGCCGGCACTCGCCCCACGCGCGCGGTCTTGCCGACACGCTGCGCACGAGCGCGCGGCTCGGCTCGCCCGCCGCGCCCGCGCTCGCACGGCTCGCGTCGGAATTGCGCGCCGATCTCCGCCGCCGCGCCGAGGCCCGGGCCCGTACCGTGCCCGTCCGGCTCTGCTTCCCGCTCGTGGGCTGCATCCTGCCCGCCTTCGCGCTGCTCACGGTGATCCCGGCGGTCGTCGCCGGGATCGGCCGCTGAGCCGCCCGCCTTCCCCGGCAGCCATTTCGCACGCCTGGCGTGCGTTCGACGGGAGGTCGAACGTGTTGCAATTGTTGTCCAACGCATTGCTGTCATTGCTGCGACGCGCGGATCGGTCGCATTCCGGGCAGAGCACCGCCGAGTACGCGCTCGTGATGATTGCCGCGGCCGCCATCGCAGGGCTGGTGCTCACCTGGGCGAAACATACGAACCTCATCGGGGGCCTGTTCAACACCGTCGTTCACGGCCTTCTCCATCTCTGATGTCCATGTCCTCCACGGGCGGTCGGAACGCGCGGTCCAATGCGCGTTCCGACCGCGGACAGGCGACGGTCGAGCTCGCGCTCGTACTGCCACTCGTATTCGGATTGCTGGTGCTGGTCTTCCAGATCGCGCTCGTCGCCCGTGACGAAATCCTCGTGGTGCACGCGGCGCGCGACGCGGCTCGAGAGGCCACGGTCTCCCGGGACCCGGCGCGCGTTGCCGCCGCGGCTCGTCGCGACCTTCCCGGCGCATCCGTTCGGATCGTCCGCCGCGGTCGCGTCGGTGAACCGGTGCAGGTTGCGATCAGCTACGTCTCTCGCACCGACCTTCCGCTGGTCGGAGCACTCCTGCCCGATCTCACCCTGCACGGCGACTCGGTGATGCGGGTCGAGACGCCATGAGGCGAGACGCCATGAGGCGAGATGCCATGAGGCGTCGTGTCGGGCGCCATCGCCGTCGGCCCGAAGCGCGCGGCAATGTCAGCCTTCTCGTCACCGCGGCGATCGTCGTTGCCGCGTTGCTCTGCATGGCGGTCGCGCGGCTCGGCAGTGGCGTCGTGGAAAAAACGCGCGCGAACAACGCGGCCGATGCGGCGGCGCTCGCGGCGGCCGACGGACTGGCGCTCGGCCGACCGCCGGCACGCGCGTGCGCGGTCGCCCGCCAGACCGCGATCGACAACGGGGCGCGGCTGCTGTCGTGCAGTGGAGGGGCCGCCCCGACCCACGTAGAGGTCGCAGAGGTGACGGTCGCTATGGGTGAGGCGCGCGCCCGCGCCCGGGCCGAGGTCGATCCGGCCGATGTCGTGCAACCGTCCCCGACCGCAACCGGTGGGCGGTGATGCGCTCGATCTCCGATCCGACCGCCGCCCGTTACCGCGCCGGCCGGCCGCCCGTCGACAGCACCCGGCGCGCCGGTGCCAACACGGCGAGCAGCGCGACCGCGGCGCGTTTGTCGAGGTACTCGTTCCAGTTGCCGCACTTGGGCGACTGCACGCACGACGGGCAACCGTCGTCGCAGGAGCACGCAGCAATGAGATCGAGTGTGGCCCGGGCGTGACGAGCCGCGGCCTCGAACGCGAGCTCCGCGATCCCCGCTCCGCCTGCATAGCCGTCGTATACGAAGATCGTCGGCTGTGTCGTCTGCGGATGCAACGCCATCGAGACGCCGCCCACGTCCCAGCGGTCGCAAATGGTGAACAGCGGAAGCATTCCGATCAGGCCGTGTTCGGCTGCGTGTACCGCGCCGACCACCGCCGACGCGTCGACGCCGGCCGCCTCCAACCGATCGGGTGGCACCGTGTACCAACAGGCGCGCGTGACCAGCGCGCGCTGCGGCAGGTCGAGATCGCGAACTTCGATGACGCGGTTGGTCGAGATCTGCTTGCGCTGGAACGCCACCACCTGGCTGCGGACCTCGACAGTTCCCAGGTGCACGATCGCCTCGCCGAGCGGCGCGCAGGCGTCCTCGCTGACGATCGTGATGTCGGTCGTGGTGCGGGCCTGGGTGTACTCGTCGGCGTCGTCGTAGGGCGCGAGCATCGCGACGTGCTCGTCGCGATCGAGGCGATCGACGCGGTACTGGCGGCCCTGGTGGAGGTACACCGCGCCGGGATGGGCGACCGAGAAGACGCGCGCGTCGTCGACGGTGCCGATCGTTCGCTCGCTCTCGAGGTCGAGGAGCCGGTACTCGATCGATGATCCGCTCCGGAGCCCGACGTCACGAGCAGGCGCGTGCCCACCCGACCAGTACATGCGGCCCGCGCGTGGTGTGAGCGCATCGGCGCGGACGAGATCGCGCACCGCATCGTCGAGCCCGGGCCCGAACCAACGCTCGTCGTCGAGTGTCAGCGGCAGCTCGTGCGCCGCGCACCCGACCTGCGCCCGCACGACATACGGGTTCTGTGGGTTGACGACGGCGCGTTCGGGCGCGCGCCGCGTGAGCTCGGCGGGATGTGCGGCGTACCACTGGTCGAGCTGGTCGTCGCCGACGACGAGCACCGCGGCGGAGCGCCGGCCGGTGCGCCCGGCGCGGCCCGCCTGTTGCCACATCGACGCGAGCGTGCCCGGGAAGCCGTTCAGCACCACGGCGTCGAGACCGCCGATGTCGATGCCGAGCTCGAGGGCATTCGTCGCGGCGATGCCGAGCAGCTCGCCGCTCGCAAGGTTCAGCTCCAGCGCGCGGCGTTCCTCCGGGAGGTAGCCGGCCCGGTACGCGGCGACCCGGCCGGCGAGCTCGGGCGCGGCGGCGGCGAGCCGGCGGCGCGCGTACTGCGCGACGACTTCCGCGCCCCGGCGGCTGCGGGTGAACGCGAGGGTCTGGTGGTTCGTTCGCACGAAGCGGGTGAGGAGCTCGGCAGCTTCGATGTTCGCCGACGCCCGAGCCCCCGAGTGCGCGTCGAGGAGCGGTCGTTGCCAGCACGCGAGCACCCGCTCCGACCGCGGCGACGCGTCGTCGTCGATCTGCTCGACGTCGAGGCCGCACAGCGCGCTCGCGAGCTCGCCCGGGTTGCCGATGGTGGCGCTCGCGAAGAAGAACGTCGGTTGCGAGCCGTAGTGCTCGCACAGCCGGCGCAACCGGCGCAACACGTGGGCCACGTGTGATCCGAAGATGCCGCGGAGTGTGTGCAGCTCGTCGACCACGACGTACTGCAGGCGCATGAGGAACGTGGCCCACCGCTGGTGCGACGGGAGGATGCCCATGTGCAGCATCTCGGGGTTGGTGAGGACGACGTTGGCGTTCTTGCGCGCCCAGGCACGGTCGTCGCCGGCGGTGTCGCCGTCGTAGGTGACGGCGCGCAGACCGGGCACGAGCCACGAGCGCAGCGCGCGCAGCTGGTCCTGCGCGAGGGCCTTGGTGGGGAAAAGCAACAAGGCGGTGTCGCGCCGATCCTCGACGACGGACGAGACGATCGGTGCCTGGTAGCACAGCGATTTCCCGGACGCCGTCCCGGTCGCGACCACGACGCTGCGACGATCGCGGAGCGCGTCGATCGCGGTCGCCTGGTGCGCGTAGAGCTGATGAATGCCGCGCGCCGCCATGCGGGCGGCGACCTCGGGATGCAACGGCGCGGCCAGCTGCGCGTAACGGGCGCGCTGTTCGGGGAGCACTTCGCGATGGACGCACCGGCCGATCAGCTCGGGATCGGCCGCGAGCTCGTCGAGCGCGGTGCGGGCGTCCATCTGCTCCGTTGCACGGATGGGCAGCTGCTCGGTTGCGGTGATCGGCAGTACCCCGTTGCTACCGGCTGGCATCGAGGCGAGGGTACCGACCGGGTGAGCCGTCAACGTCAGTGCGGGCTTTCGACGACCCCGTCGTCCCGGAAGTCGGCGAACAGCCCCGGCGCGGCCGCGCCCAGGCCCAGACATCCGCCCCCCGTGTACGGCATCGTGATGTTCTGGATCTGGTCGGGGTTCAACGAGAACGCAACCCGCCCGAGGCGGTACAGGTCCTTGATGCCGATGCCGTCGAGCTGCGCGTGGCGTCCGAGCAGCGCAAGCAGCTTGAACTCGCTCGGCGCGTTCTGCATCTTTGCTCGGAGCTGGCGCATCGCGTCGAGGATCAGGAGTCCCTGGTTGTTGGTGCGGACGATGTCGCTGGTCGGGAAGTCGTGGCGGTCGCGCGAGAAGGAGAGGGCCTGCGTGCCGTTCATGTGCTGGAGTCCGGGACTGAAGTACGCACCCGAGTACGCGTCGTGCATCTGCGTCGGGACGTGCACGTCGACGCCGCCGACGCCGTCGACGAGACCGGTGAAACCGGCGAAGTCGACGTCGACGACGTACGAGATCTGCACGCCCACGAGGCCACCGACGTCGTTCGCTTGGGCGCGGGGACCATGGGTATTGCCGGCATTGATCTTGTCGCCGTTCCAGCAGGTGTCGCGCGGGATGTCGATCATCGTCGCTTGATGCTTGGCCGGATTGACACCGAGGACGTGCAGCGCGTCGCCCCGCGCGCCACCGACGCCCGGACGTGAGTCGTTGCCGACCAACAAGATGAAGAAGGGCGACGACGGCCCGCCGCCGACGTGATCTGCGGCCGAGAGCGGCGCGATCTTCTCCACCCGCAGATACGTGGCGCCCGACGCGATCGGAACGTGCATGCCCGCCAGCCATGCCGCGAAGATTCCCAGGCACCCCAGCACGAGCGCGGTCGTCGCGGCCGCGAGTACGAGCAATACGCGCTTCGCCCGGCGTACGAGACGCGTTTTCACCTTCCGGCGTGCTTCGACCTCGCTCGCAGCCGTCTCGTTCACGGCGGGGTTCCTCACGGCGTCGTCCCGCCCTTCGCAGTCGTGGTCGTGGTGCTGATCGCCGACTTGCGGACCGACTGCACGCGATACGCGGTGATGAGCCAGTCCTTACCGGTCGGGGCGAACGTCAACTCGATGTGATGTGTGAGCGTCAGGGGTCCCGTCGTCGCGGCCGCCTTCACGGTGAGGTCGAAGTTCGTGGCGATGTACACGAGCTCGCCGAAGCCTCCCTCCAGGGCGGACAGCGCTACCGGCGTTGCCTTCGCGGAGTAGCTTGCGACCTTCCCGACGTCGAGATCGGTCAGCGCGTTCTCGTCGGCGCCGGTCGCGGCCGGCTTCACGCTCGCGTCGAACAGCACCGAGTAGTCGTGAGCCACGACCTGGCCCTGACCGAGCGGCGCGAACACCGCGGCGTTGATGTACTTCTGCGCAGTCGCGAGAACGGTCTTCCCCGTCGCGGGGTCGATCGGGATGCTCGACGCACCCGCGCTCTCGATGTCGACCGTGCCGACCTTCAAGGTCGCAGTGCTGACACCGAGCACCTTCGGCTTGGTGGTGCTCGGCTGCCCCTTGGCTTTGCTCCCGCCGCACGACGCGAGCAGGAGCGCGAGCACGACCGCGCACGCGACGCCGGTCGTGGCCGAGCTCGTTCGGAAAGGTCGATTGCGGAGCGGCACCGGTGACATCTTCGCATTCGCGCGGCGCTAGCCTTGGTATCCGACGTGGAGGCCTGGCGTTGCCCTTACGAAGATTCGTCGAGAAATTCACTAAACCGGTCGACGAGCAAGACCGTGAGCAGCTGGTTTCGTGGTGTGCCGAGCGCGGTGGCACACCGCTCGACGGGCTGGAGCTTCGCCGCCCCGTCCGTATCGTCGGTGAGATTCGCTCGGTTCGCATCGTGCCTCGGGCCGGCGCCGCGTCACTCGAGGCGACGGTGCAGGACGGCCGCGGCACCGTGACCGCGGTGTTCCTCGGCCGGCGCAAGATCGCGGGCCTTTCTCCCGGACGCCGCGTCGTGCTCGAAGGTGTCGTCACCAAGCACCGCAACCCCGACAGTGCACATGATCGCCTGATGTACAACCCGGTGTATCAGTTGCTGTGAAGCCGGTGAGCGTTCACCGTGAGAGCTGCCCGGCTCTCAACCACCGGTGAGGATCTGGCGGACGTCGTCCTCGGAGTCGCTCGTCACCATCGCGAGCACCTCGTCTCCTGACTCGAACACCGTGTCGCCGCGCGGCATCACGACGTGCTCGCCGCGCACCACTGCGACGATGGTCGCGTCGCGCGGGATGTCGAGGTCGCGGATCGCCTGGTCGACGACCGGCGCCCCCTCGGCGAGGGTGACCTCCACCAGCCGAACGTTGCCGCCCTCGAACTGCAGGATCCGAACCAGGCGTCCGACCGACACCGCTTCTTCGACGAGCGCGGTGATGAGGTGCGGCGTCGACACCGACAGGTCGACTCCCCAATTCTCGTTGAACAGCCACTCGTTCTTCGGGTGATTCACGCGCGCGACGACGCGCGGGACACCGAACTCCTGCTTCGCGAGCAACGAGATGACCAAGTTGTCCTCGTCGTCGCCCGTCGCCGCGACGACGACGTCGCAACGCTCGAGCCCCGCGATCCGCAAGGAAGCAACCTCGCAGGCGTCGGCGACGATCCACTCGACACCGGCCGCGGCGTGCGGTTGCACCCGCTGCACGACGTCCTGGTTCTGTTCGATCAGCAGGACCTCGTGACCCGTGTTCACGAGGTCGTTCGCGATGAATACCCCGACGTTGCCGGCGCCCGCGATCGCGACCCGCATCAACCGCCTCCCGTTTCGATGTGCGCTTGGAGCTCCTCGAGGCCGTCCATCTCGGAGACGAAGACGAGCACGTCGCCCTCTTGACCGATGAGATCGGAGGTGACGACCTGTGCCTTGCCGAACCGCGTGACCGCCGTCAGCCAGAAGCGGCCCGGCCGGTTGAGCTTGGCGAGCTTCTGGCCGATGGCCTTGGCGGGGATCGATCGCTCGACGAGCCCGATGCGACCCGTCGGATCGACCCAGTCGTGGCTGGTCTCACCCGGCAGCAGCCGGCGGAGCACCTGGTCGGTGGTCCACGCGACGGTCGCCACCGTCGGGATGCCCAGGCGTTGGTAGATCAGTGCGCGGCGGGGGTCGTAGATCCGGGCGACGACGTGCTCGATGCCGTAGGTCTCGCGCGCGATGCGAGCACACAGGATGTTCGAGTTGTCGCCGTTCGTCACCGAGGCGAAAGCTCCGGCCTGCTCGATCCCGGCCTGCGCGAGGTGATCGCGGTCGAACCCGAAGCCGACGACCGTCGTGCCCCCGTAATCCGGCCCGAGGCGGCGGAAGGCGCGTGCGTTCTTGTCGACCACCGCGACGGTGTGGCCGCCCTGGACGAGCGCGCCGGCGAGCTCGCTGCCGACCCGACCACATCCGATGACGACGACGTGCAAGACCGGCCTCCCGTCCCAAGCAGTGATGGCGGATGCTACGGCGTCGGTGGGCTACGAAGTGAAACCGGGTACGGCGTTCACGGCCGCGGCGATGGCATGCTGGCCCCGACAATCTCGGGCTTGGGACGGGAAGACGGTGCTCGACAGCTTCAAACGCGTGCTCGTGGGTCGCCCATTGGCGACTTCGGAGCAAGAACACCAACGCATCAAGAAGGTGATCGCGCTCGCGGTCTTCTCGTCCGACGCCATCTCGTCGACGGCGTACGCGACGCAGGAGATCCTGCTCGTCGTCGCGGTCGGCGGCTCGAGCCTCGCCCTCGGGCTCTCCAAGCTCGTCCCGATCTCCATCGTCGTCGCGGTGCTGCTCGCGATCGTCGTCACCTCGTACCGCCAGACGATCTTCGCGTACCCGAGCGGCGGTGGTTCGTACGTCGTGAGCCGGGAGAACCTCGGCGCGAACGCGGCGATGGTCGCGGGTGCGTCGCTGCTCGTCGACTACATCCTGACGGTCGCCGTCTCGATCAGCGCGGGCGTGCGCGCGATCACGTCCATCCCCGCGCTCCACGCGTTGACGAACCAGCGCGTTCTCCTGGGTCTCGCGGCGATCGCCCTGATCACCGTTGCGAACCTGCGCGGTATCAAGGAATCCGGCCGCATCTTTGCCCTGCCGACCTACCTGTACATCTTCACGCTGACGGGGTTGGTTTGCTGGGGTCTGGCTCACGAGTTCAGTTTGTTGGGACTGCATCCGTTCCACACGATCTCGTTCGCCGACGTCACGAAGGACCTCACTCCCGCGCAGATCGCGCACACGAAAGCCGAACTACGGCTCGGTGCGGAGACGGTCGGCACGCTCGGCCTGTTCCGATTGCTACGCGGGTTCTCGTCGGGCGCGGTCGCGCTCACGGGTGTCGAGGCGATCTCGAACGGCGTCCCGGCGTTCGAACGCCCGGAATCGAAGAACGCCGCGACGACGCTCGTGTGGATGGGGATCATCCTCGGTTCGCTGTTCCTCGGCGTGTCGGTGCTGGCGCACCACCTGCAACCGATCCCCCTCGAGACCGGAGAGTCGGTGTTCTCCCAGATGGGCCGCACCGTCTACGGGCAGGGCTTCCTCTACTACCTCCTGCAGGGAGCGACCGCCGCGATTCTCACCTTGGCGGCCAACACCGCGTACGCCGACTTCCCGCGGTTGTCTTCGATCATCGCCCGCGACGGATACCTGCCGCGCCAGCTCGCCAACCGAGGCGATCGCCTCGTCTTCAGCAATGGAGTGCTGGTGCTCGCAATCGCCGCGGGCGTGCTCGTCGTGATCTTCGGTGGCAACGAGTCGAAGCTCATTCCCCTGTATGCGGTGGGCGTGTTCACGTCGTTCACGCTGTCGCAGACGGGAATGGTGCGACATCACCAGAAGGAGCGAGAACCGGGTTTTCGGCGCAACATCGCCATCAACGCAACGGGTGCGATCGCGACGTTGATCGTGACGCTCATCATCGCGATCTCGAAGTTCACCGAGGGTGCGTGGGTGTCGATCGTCGTCGTCCTGCTCGTCATTGCTTTGTTCCGCGGTATCCACTCGCACTACGCGGCCGTCGCCGAAAGCCTGCAGGCCGACGACACATGGAAGCCGCGTCGCATGAACCACACGGTCGTGGTGCTCGTCGGCGGTGTGCACCGCGGCGTGCTCGAGGCCCTCGCCTACGCGCGCTCGTTGCAGCCGAACCGGTTGCTCGCGGTGACGGTCGTGTCCGACGAGGAGGAACAGGAGCGCATCGAGCGCGAATGGTCCGACCGCCGCATCGACGTGCCCCTCGAGATCGTGCACTCGCCGTATCGCGAGCTGTCGCGTCCGATCCTGCGCTTCATCGACGAGCTCGACGCGCGCTACGAGAACGACATCATCACGGTTGTGGTCCCGGAGTTCGTCGTGGGCTCGTGGTGGGGCCAGCTGCTGCACAACCAGAGCGCATTGCTCCTGAAGGGCCGGCTGCTCTTCCGCAAGGGAACCGTCGTCACGTCGGTCCCGTACCACCTCGAGAACAAGAAGCCGTAGCCGGCAGCCCGTTGATTTTTGTCTCGACGAAACTTAGATTATCGCCCATCGAATCTGAACTGGAAGCCCTTTCCAAACCTGATCGCGAGGCATTGAAGGCGATCTACCGGCTCGCGCGCGACGGCGATGCCCACACCGGGGTGCTCGCCGAGCGGCTCGGACTCTCGCCGGGCACGGTCACCGCGACGGTAAAGCGCCTGGCCGACCGTGGTCTCGTCGACCACAAGCCCTACAAGGGGGTCGAGCTGACCGCCGGCGGGCGCCGCGCCGCGCTCGCCTCGATGCGCCGACACCGCATCATCGAGCGGTTCCTGGCCGACATGCTCGGCTACGCCTGGAACGAGGCCGACCGGCTCGCGACGAGCTTCGAGCACGAGATCCCCCAAGAAGTCGAGGATCGCCTGTTCGTCGCGCTGCACCGGCCCGAGACCTGCCCGCATGGCTTCCCGATCCCCGCGAAGGAGACGGCCGAGCTGCCGCTCATGCCACCTCTGTACGCGCTCGAGCCAGGTGACACCGCGGTAGTCGCGGTGCCAGGCTCCACCGATCCGGAGGTTGTGGCCTTCCTCGACACGCTCGGCCTGCGGCCGGGCGTGACCGTGGAAGTGAAGGAGAAGCATCCTTTCGACGGTCCACTCGTGCTGCGGGTCAACGGCAAGGACCGCACGCTCGGTGCCACTGTCGCCAACCAGGTTTACGTCCAGAAGTCCGCCTAGCCCTGGGGAAGAGAAATGACGCACGTACTGGCCGCCGAGGGCGGCTACCAGACCTTCTACCTGCATGGCGGTGAGTGGCTGATCCTGCTCGCGTCGGTCGCGACGGCGCTGCTCGCCCTTCTCGTCGGCTTCTTCTTGATGCGGGGCGTGCTCGCGGCCGACGAGGGCACCGAGAAGATGAAGGAGATCGCCAAAGCGATCCAAGAGGGCGCGATGGCCTACCTGCGCCGGCAGTTCAAGACCATCGCCGTCATCTTGGTTCCACTGGCAATCATCGTGTTCCTCACCTCGACGAAGGTGAAGACCGACTCGCTCTCCCATGTGCCGGGTCACGTCGCGCTGACGTACGCGCAATCGGGTCTGTTCCGAACGGGGGCGTTCGTCCTGGGGTGCTTCTTGTCGGGGCTGACCGGGTTCATCGGCATGAGCCTGGCCGTGCGGGGCAATGTACGCACGGCTGCCGCCGCCAAGCGCGGTTCCATGCCGGCCGCGTTGCAGGTCGCGTTCCGGACCGGCGGTGTCGCGGGCATGTTCACCGTCGGGCTCGGTCTCCTGGGCGCGTCGCTGATCATGATCGGGTTCCAGAACACGAGCTCCGCGATCCTCGTCGGGTTCGGGTTCGGTGGCTCGTTGCTCGCTCTGTTCCTTCGGGTCGGGGGTGGCATCTTCACGAAGGCCGCCGACGTCGGCGCCGACCTCGTCGGCAAGGTCGAAGCCGGGATCCCCGAAGACGACCCACGGAACCCGGCCACGATCGCCGACAACGTCGGCGACAACGTCGGCGACTGCGCGGGCATGGCGGCCGACCTCTTCGAGTCGTACGAGGTGACGCTCGTCGCGTCGATCATCCTCGGAGTTCCCGCCTTCCAGGCGATCTTCCCGCACACCCCTGCGCTGTGGGCCGCGGGTGCACTGTTCCCGCTCGCGGCGCGTGCCATCGGCGTGCTCGCGTCGATCGTCGGAGTCTTCGCGGTCAAGGCCACCGACAAGGACAAGTCCGCGATGGCGCCGATCAACCGCGGCTTCCTCGCCGCGGGGATTCTCACCATCATCGGGACGCTGGCGCTCGCGCTTGTCTACGTCGGTAACCCGAAGGACGGCACGCTCTCGAACGTCGGCTGGCGCTTGTTCGGTGCGGTGGTCGCGGGTCTCGTGCTCGCACAGATCGCGTCGCGCATCACCGAGTACTTCACGTCCACGGAGACGAAGCCGGTGAAGGAGATCGCCGAATCGGCGGCGACCGGTGGTCCGGCGGTGGCGGTGCTCTCGGGTATCGCGAGCGGACTCGAGTCGTCGGTCTGGGCGATCATCGCGATCGCCGGTGCCATCGCAGTTGCGATCGCGCTCGGCGGCGGCGACGTCCAGTTCTCGCTCTACCTCGTCGCACTCACCGGTATGGGCATGCTCGCAACCACGGGCGTGGTCGTCTCCGAAGACACGTTCGGTCCCGTCGCCGACAACGCGGCCGGTATCGCCGAGATGTCGGGCGAGTTCGAAGGCGAAGCCGCTCGCATCATGGTGAGCCTCGACGCGGTCGGGAACACCACCAAGGCCGTGACGAAGGGATTCGCAATCGGTTCCGCGGTCATCGCCGCCGTCGCGTTGTTCTCGTCGTACATCGAGACGATCAAGAACCAGTTGGACCTCAACATCAGCGGCAACGACCTCTTCACGAATAGGTTCACCTCGATCAACGTCGCGAACCCGAAGACGTTCATCGGCCTGTTGATCGGCGGTTCGATCGCGTTCCTCTTCTCGTCGTTCGCGATCCGGGCGGTTGGTCGCACGGCCAACGTCGTCGTACAGGAGGTGCG
>JBBQGQ010000010.1:0-122771 GCA_038323195.1 Acidimicrobiia bacterium
GCGCCGGGCGACCACCGCGGCGTGCAGCCCGTCGGAGGGGAGCGGCAGGGTGACCCGCCGGCCGGTCGGCGACACCAGCACCGTCTCCCGGACGATGGCGGCGTCGATCTGCGCGAAGGCTTCGTGGGTGAGGCCGAGTGCTTCGAGGCCGTGCAACGCGCCGGCGGTGAGCCCGTCGCCGCACGTCTTGTCACGCGGGAAGGCCGACTTGTCGACGCACACCACTGAGCTGCCCGCCCTCGACGCGGTGATCGCGGCCGCAATCCCGCCCGGACCCGCGCCGATCACCAGAACGTCGAGAATCTCCGGCACAGAGGAGACGGTAGTAGCGGCTCTACCGCACTTCGGACCGGGAGAAGAGCGCGCCCGACGCCGCGATGAGCACGACGACCCAAACGACCGTCAGGGCGATGCCGCCGGCGCTCGTACGCGTCAGAATCGTCGTGCTGCCGTTCCCGTTGCCGCCCGGATCAATGGCGACGCTCAGCAGGCCGCGCAGGGGCGCAAAGCGGGAGATCCATCCGAAGTGGGCGTTGTCGGGGTGAATGATCCCGATGATCGGGTACATCACGAAGAACACCACGATCGCGGCGCTGGTTCGACGCATGACGACCGTGACGGCGTGGGCAAGCGCGCCGGCCGCGGCCGATGCGCCCGCCGCTCGACCGACCTGCACCGCGCGGTGTTGCCACCAGGAGGCATCGAGGCCCTTCACCACGCCGTTGACCTCGCTGCCGACGAAAATCAATCCGCCGAGCACCACACAGAACAGCGCGGCGAACGCTGCGCAGCCGAGCGCCGCAGTCGCTGCCTTCGACAGATGTACGCGCCATCGGCGGGGCTCGTACAGCAGCTGCGAAGTCAGCGATCCGAGATAGAACTCCGCGCCGACGAACGAAGCGCCGAGTACGAGCGCGACGAACACCATCGCGACCGCGACGCCTTGGTACACGCCGGCCAACCCTTGGCCGACCGCGATTCGGGTGTCACGCGTCGACGTCGCCGACGAATAGACGGGGATGCCACTGGGATTGGTGACTGAAGTATCGATTCGCGAGAATTCGCGCGCGTCGGTACGCCGAGCAGCATGGCCCCGCACGGTCGGCACGGTCACGGCGATCACCGCGATCAACAGGGCGAGCACCATCGCGCCGCGCACGATGCGCCGGGCGAGGAAGCGGCGAATGTCGGCATCGAGCTGGTTCATCGGCGTCGCTCAGCGTTGTCGGCGCGCGTGAGCTCGAGGAACACGTCTTCCAGACTCCGGGTGATCGGCGAGATCTCGGACACGAACACGTTCGACTCCGCGAGTGCGCGCGTGACCTCGTGCGAGCGTTTGGCATCGACGTCTACGACGAGGTCACCTTCGGGATCGAACGCGGCGTTGAAACCGGCGCGCCCGAGTGCGCTCCGTGCGACGTCGTTCTGACGCGGCGGATCGGGAAGCCGGATGCGGTGCCGCGCGAGACCGCCCGCGAGAAGGTCTTCGACGCGCCCGCTCGAGATGCAGCGACCGTGGGCGATGATCGCGACGCGGTCGCAGGTGTGCTCGACCTCGCTGAGTAAGTGGCTGGAGACGAACACGGTGCGGCCCTGCGCGCCGAGGCGGCGGAGCAGCGTGCGAACTTCGAGGATCCCGGGTGGATCGAGTCCGTTGGCCGGTTCGTCGAGCACGATGAGCTCGGGGTCCTTCAAGATCGCGGCCGCGATGCCGAGCCGTTGCTTCATGCCGAGCGAATACGTCGCGAACCGGCTGTCGGCGCGCGAGGTCAGCCCCACCTGTTCAATCGCGGCGTCAACCTGCGCCGCACCGATGCCGCGGGCCCGCCCGAGCAGCAGGAGGTTGCGGCGGCCCGTGAAGTCCGGGAAGAACGATGGTTGCTCCACGAGCGCGCCGACCCGGTCCATCACGCGGGGGAGGTGGCGGGGAACGTCGGCTCCGAGCACCTGGACCCGCCCGGTGAACGTGCGCAGCAAACCGACAGTGGCCCGGATCGCCGTGGTCTTGCCCGCCCCGTTGGCGCCGAGAAACCCGAACACCCCTCCCGTGGGAACCGTGAGGGACAGCTTGTCGACTGCCACCACGGAGCCCCGCCGTCCCCGGTAGGAGACGTGCAGGTCTTCCAACTCGATCGCGGTCAAAGGTCTCCTCGGAGTGGTGTTGCTTGAGTGACGTATGGGCACCCTCGCATGTTGCATGCCCGTTTCGACTTTTCGTGTCGCTTCTTGCCAGAATCACTGGCTGCACTGGCACCCGGTCGTGCCTTTGTGCCCACGAAGAGGAGCCTCATGAACGTCGTCGTCTGTGTGAAGCAGATACCTGATCCCGCGGTACCCGGCGCGCTGGCCGCCGATCACACGCTGGATCGTTCCGGCAAGCTGATTCTCGACGAGTCCGACAGCTACGGCGTCGAGATGGCGTTGCAGCTCGTCGACACCGCCGGGGAAGGCGAGGTCACGCTGATCTCGATGGTCCCCAACGGCGAAGTCTCCGGTCTGCGCACCGCGCTCGCGATGGGTGCGGCCAAGGCGATCCTCGTGTCGGATGACGCGCTCGCCGGTTCCGACGCATTGTCGACCGCGAAGGTGCTCGCCAAGTGCGTCGAGCGCGCGGGCGGCATCGACCTCGTGCTCACCGCGACGGAATCGTCCGACGGGTACACCGGCACCATCCCCGCGCAGATGGGTGAGTTGCTCGGTTGGCCGTCGTTGACGTTCGCGAAGCACATCGAGATCGCCGACGGCAAGGTGAAGATCCAGCGCCAGACCGAAGCGGGCTACGACATCGTGGAGGCATCGTTGCCGGCTGTCGCGAGTGTGACCGCGGGTGTGGTCGAGCCTCGCTACCCGTCGTTCAAGGGGATCATGGCGGCGAAGAGCAAGCCGGTCGACACAGTCACTGCGGCCGACCTCGGCCTCGACGCTTCGCAGGTCGGTTGGGCGGGCGCTCGCCAGGAGATCACGAACGTTGAGCAGGCACCCGCACGTCAGGCGGGCGAGAAGTTCGAAGATGACGGAACCGGCGCCGAGAAGGTCGTTGCCTTCCTCGAGAACCTGAAGGTGGTCTGATCGTGGCGGTCGACAAGATCTGGGTGTTCGCAGAGTCGGCGGAAGGCAAGCCGACCACGGCCACGCTCGAGATGCTCACCAAGGCGCGCGAGCTTGCGAGCACGGTCGAGGCCCTCTACGCCGGCAGCGATGCCGACGCGATCGCGGGTTCGCTCGGCGAGCACGGCGCAACCAAGGTGTTTGTGCTCGACACCGGCGACGGGCTGCCCGGTCAGGTCGCAGCTGCGGCCATCGCGCAGTTGGCCGGCGAGCACAACCCGAACGCGATTCTCTTCGCGCAGAGCTACGACGGCCGCGACGCGATTGCTCGCCTGTCGGTGAAGCTCGATCGTCCGGTGCTCACCAACGGCATGTCGCTCAGCGACAACGGCGGCCTCTTGTTCGGGACCGCGATCTTCGGCGGCATGACGCTCGTCGACACCAAGGTGACCGACGGCGGGGTCGCGTTGATCGCGATCCGGCCCAAGTCGTTCGCGGCCGAGGCGAGCGGCGGTGGCGCGGCCGCGGTCGAGAACGTCGGTGCGGTCGACGCGGGCCGCGCGGCCGAGGCGAAGGTGCTCGACCACCACGTGGAAGAGCAGCAGGGCCCGAAGCTCGAAGAGGCGACGGTTGTCGTGTCGGGTGGACGCGGTATCGGTGCTGCCGAGAACTACGCCCCGCTCGTGGAGGAGCTCGCCAAGCAGCTCAAGGGCGCTTGGGGCGCATCGCGTGCGATCGTCGACGCCGGTTGGGTGCCCTACGCGTTGCAGGTCGGCCAGACCGGTAAGACGGTGAAGCCGAAGGTCTACATCGCGCTCGGCATCTCGGGTGCGACGCAGCACATGGTGGGCATGAAGAACAGCGACAACATCATCGCCGTCAACAAGGATGGCGAAGCGCCGATCTTCTCGATCGCCGACCTTGGCATCGTGGGCGACGTGCACAAGGTCGTGCCCGCGATCATCGAAGCGATCAAGGCGAAGAGCTAGGCGTCCAAATGTCGCCTTCGATCCGGGTGACCGGATCGGTCGCGGCCTGCAGCTCGGCGAACGACGCGCGGTGATCCCACATGACTGCGGCAGACAGCACAGCGTCGCGTTCGTCATTGGTGGCGTAGTCACGTTGACTCAGATGCTGTGGAGCGAGAGGTTCCAGCAGCGTCGGAAAGATTTCAACGACTGTTCGCTCGCGCGGCGCGTCGAACGGCCAGATCGCGAATCCGGCCTCGCGCAGGCGCGCGAGTAGAGGCATTCCTCGCACAGAGCCAGTGCCCACGGTCCCGGGTCCCACGAGCATGAAGATCGATGAAGGGTGGATCCCGCGGAGCTTGAGCTCTTCCTCACACCGCCGAAAACGTCTATCGCGGGGAGGCTGTGTTCCTTTGTCTCGCCAGAATGGCAGTGTCGGAGGCGGCCCAATCCATTGGTCGCCGTGTTGGGCTGCGCGCTTCCAAAACGCGTCGACGGTCGCGCAGCCTTGCTCGCGGGCGAACCATGCCGGCGCTCCGAAGCAGAAGTCGAAGCCGACTACGCACGGGCCCGTGAGTTGCTCGACGAGATCGATCGCCTGCTCGCGTGTGCGCCCGGCTGAAGAGGTGATGCCGCCCGGTCCGGCGATCGCCACGCAGATGCCCTTCCGCTGACCGGCGGGTGCCTTGGCTCCGGACCAGTCGATTGCAATAACTCGAGGCTCTGACACGACGGTGAAGGTACTTTGGCCGCATGCCTGGCGAAGTGGTGTTGGAGGCGCGCGGCCTCATCAAGGACTACAGCCGGGCGCGCGCGGTCGACGGCATCGACATCACGGTGCACGCAGGGGAGCGCGTCGCGTTGCTCGGCCCCAACGGCGCGGGCAAGACCACGACGCTGTTCATGATTCTCGGCGTCGTCGCGCCCGACGGCGGTTCGGTCAGTGTGTGCGGCTTCGACCTCGCGCGTCACCGCAGCCAGGCTGCCGAGTGCATCGGATTCGCCGCCGGCTATCTGCCCCTCACCGAGCGCATGCGCGTGAACGAATACCTGCGTCTCTACGGTCAGCTCTACGGACTCGCCGATCCCGACCCGCGCATCACTGAAGGCCTCGACCGCTTCCGGATCTCGCACCTCGCGAACGCGATGGGAACCGAGCTTTCGTCGGGCCAGCGCACGCTGATCGGCATCGTGCGTTCCACGCTGCACCAGCCGAAGCTGCTCATTCTCGACGAGCCGACCGCGTCGCTCGATCCCGACGTGGCGTTGCGTGTGCGCGAGGGCCTCATCGACGTCGCCAACAACGAAGGCACCGCGCTGCTCATGACGAGTCACGACATGACCGACGTCGAGCAGGTGTGCGAGCGTGTGTTGTTCCTCTCGCAGGGACGCATCGTCGCCGACGGCACGCCCGCGTCGATTGCGGAGTCGTTCGGTCGCGGCAACCTCGAGGGCGTGTTCCTGCACCTTGCCGCCGACCGCGAGATCGCGACGTCACAACAGACGGATCACCCGTGAGCACGCAGATGACGCCCGTCACTCCCGCGTTGTCGCCGCGCGCGCGCTCATGGTTGCGCATGCGCGCGATCGCACGGCGCCACGCCTATGTGCTGGTGCGCAGCCCGCACCGTCTGTTCGACGTGACGCTGTGGCCGCTGGTCGACGTCGTGCTGTTCGGGTCGCTCGCCGCGTTCGTGGGGACGAACCAAGCGTCGGGCGCGTCGAAGGCGTCGGGCTATCTGCTCGCCGGGATCGTGCTCTGGCACGTGATCTACCAGTCGCAGATCGCGATGAGCACGGGCCTGCTCGAAGAGACGTGGACCCGCAACCTCTTGAACCTCATGGTGACACCGCTGCGCGAGGTCGAGTACCTCGGGGGAGTCGCGCTGTTCGGCATGGTGAAGCTCGTCATCGGCGTCGGCGTCATGGTGATCGGCGCGCTGGCCTTCTTCTCGTTCCATACGTGGTCGCTCGGGTTCGGTCTCGTCCCCATCGTCGCGGTGCTGCTGGTCGTCGGTTGGGCGATCTCGCTGTTCGTCATGGGACTCGTGCTGCGTTTCGGCACTGGTGCCGAGGCGCTCGCATGGGGCGTCATGTTCGTCTTGCTGCCGCTCTCGGGCGTCTTCTACCCGACGAAGGCGTTGCCGGCCTTGATGCAGCCGCTCGCGCTCGCGTTGCCGACCACCCACGCGTTCACCGCGTTGCGATCGCTCGTCGATCACCGGGGGAGCGACTGGCCGCAGCTCACGATCGCGGCGGCGGGGTCGCTCGCGATGCTCGGCCTGGCGATGTGGTTCCTGGTCGCGATGCTCCGCACGTTTCGCCGCCGGGGTTACATCACCCGCTATACGTGAGCCGCTGTACGCGGCCCGGCGCGAAAGTGCCCGGCCGTTGCAGGCCGGGCACCATCGATCGAATCGTCGTGATCACGCGGCCGCGGGAACTCTTCCGCTCCACTCGCGCTTGTCGCTGTACTGGTAGTTCGTGACGAGGCTCACGGCCAGCACCGCGATACCGGCGACGATGTACACGGCGGTCAGGCCGGTGTCGCTGTTGTGGAAGTTCAAGGCGAACGGCGAAACGAGGAGCAGCGCGGCTGCGAGGTAGTCGCCGGCCGAGTGCACGGTGAACGGCAACACCTTGGCGACGCCGAGCGGGTAGCGCGTGAGCATGCTCACGACGAGCACCGTTGCACCGACGACCACACCGGCGGCGACGGCCTTGCCACTGCCGCCGACGGCGAGGGCGATGACGATGAGCCCGGCGCCGACTGCGTAGTCGGCGATGGCGTGGAACCACGCAGGGAGTAGACGGACGAGCGACATGGATATCTCCTTCTTCGGTGGTCGACCGCCGCCGCGCTCCCGGTTGCGGTCGGTTGCGCCGGCGTCGTCGAGTGTTGTCGGTACTTCGGAGCCGACGCGGGAATCGGATGAATGCAAGACTCGATTCGTGGAGCCGCTCGTCGACGCCGATCGCCTCGCGGCGTGGATGGATACCCAGGGGCTCGCGACAAGAGCGCCGATCAGTGTCGACCGCATCACGACCGGGCACTCGAACGAGGTCTTCCGCGTGACGCGGGGTGGGCGCGCCTTCGTGTTGCGGCGCCCGCCGCGCACGCCGTTGTCGCCGACCGCGCACGACATGGCACGCGAGTTCCGTTTGCTGAGCGCGTTCTTCGGCCACGCGTCGGTGCCGGTACCCGAGCCGATCGCATGTTGCATCGACCGTGACGTCTTGGGCGTGCCCTTCTATCTCATGGCTCCGATCGACGGCGTCGTCGTGCGCGAGCACATGCCGGCGCCGTTCGCCGGTGATGCCGGCGCGCCGCGCGCCTGTGCCGAGGCGTTGGTCGACGCGCTCGCGGGGATCCACGCGTTCGACTGGGAGTCGGGCGGGCTTGCCGATTTCGGCCGACCCGCCGGGTATCTCGAACGCCAGGTCCCCCGCTGGCTCGGCCAGCTCGAGCGGTACGCGACCCGCCCCTTACCCGACGTCGACGCCGCGGGCAGGTGGTTGCAGGCCCACACGCCACCGATGCAACCGCCGGCCGTGATCCACGGCGATTACAAGCTCGACAATGTGATGTTCGCGCCGCGCGTTCCGGTCGAGCTCGTCGCGGTCGTGGATTGGGAGCAGTCGACGGTCGGCGATCCGCTCGTCGATCTCGGTTGGGTGATCGGCCTGTGGATGGAGCGGGGCGAGCGGGCGTCTCTCGCGAGCGCATCGCCGTTCGCGGCGACGGCCGATGTGCCGACGCGCCAAGAGCTCGTCGCGCGCTACGCGCAGCGAACCGGACGGGACGTGTCGAACCTCGCGTTCTATTGTGTACTCGGCTTGTTCAAGCTGGCATGCGTGATGGAAGGCTCGTTCGTGCGCTTTCGCGCCGGAACGAGCGACGACGCGTACTTCGCCGCGTTGGAGACGGGCGTTCCCGCGCTCGCACGTCGCGCGCTCGAGTTCGCCGAGGGAGGCGTCTGAGCTCGCTCAGTCGCCCAGGTCGATGATCACCGGTGCGTGATCGGATGGTCCGGTGCCCTTGCGCGCATTGCGGTCGACGACGGCCCAGGTGACCCGCTCGGTCACCGGTGGGGTCGCCAGCACGAGGTCGATGCGCATCCCGCGGTGTTGGTGGAAGTCGCCGGCGCGGTAGTCCCAGTAGCTGAACAGGCCGTCGACATCCGGGTACACGCGTCGGAACGCATCCTCGAGCCCCCATTCCTCGAGGCGCGCGACGGCCTTGCGCTCGGGCTCGGTCACGTGGGTCGCGCCGACAAATCGCTTCGGGTCCCATACGTCGCGATCTGTGGGCGCGACATTGAAGTCGCCCATGACGGCGAGGGAGTCGTCGCGCGTGTAGGTCGCGTCGATCCAGTCGTACATGCTCGCGAACCAATGCAGCTTGCGCTCGTAGAACTCGGTCCCCACCTCGCGGCCGTTCGGCACGTACACGGTGACGACGCGGATGCCGCCACACGTCGCGGCGAGGACGCGGGCGTCGCCTTCGTAGGGATCGACGTGCGCGTCTCCGAATCCGTGCGAAGGGTCGGTGACGCCCACGCGCGACAGGATCGCCACACCGTTCCACTGGCCCTGGCCGTAGTGGATGGAGTCGTAGCCGAGCGCCGAGAAGGTCAGGGCCGGGAACGAGGCATCGGCCAACTTCGTCTCCTGCAGGCACAGGACGTCGACATCGGCGTAGCCGAGGAACTCCTCGACGCGCGGCAGGCGCGCCTTCAGCGAGTTGACGTTCCAGGTCGCGATCCGCATCGGAGTCGCAGGCTACGCCGAGCCGTCCGCCGGCAGATAGCCCGGGTTCGCGACGAGGAGCTTCTCGCGCACGGTCGCGCGCACGTGGTCGCGCACCTCGCCGAGGCGGTCATCGAGCGAACCGTCCCGAATACGCGCCGCGAGCTCGCGTTCGAGGAGCCCGACGTCGTCGTCGTGGCCGAGCAGCGCGGCTGCTCGCCCCCGCTCGGCGGCGGCGAGCCTTCCACCGCTCGTGAGCTCACGCTCGACGATGCCGAGCGCGTTCGCCGCGACGCGCGCGTGGAACTGCACACGTCCGGAGGTTGCAGCCATCACGTCGTGCTCGAGGTACTCGCGCACCGCCTGGACGAGCTCGGCGGCCGTGGGTCGATCCTGGGCCATGACCTCACCAACCTCCATCGACGATTTCGAGCAGGTCCCACTCGGTCTCGGCGACCCGGCGGCCCAACGTCGCGAGCTCGACCGAGCGCAGGAGACCGTTCAGATGCGTGAACGCCTGACCTACACAGATCACTCCCCATTTCAGCGTGCCGAGCGCCACCCAGAAGCGCAGGGTGTCGTCGTCGATCTTGCGGCCGCCGGCGCGTTCGTAGGCCGCGACCAGATCGGGGACCGCGCCGAACCCGCCGACGTGCTTGTCGGGCACTCCGAACCGCCACGACTTCACGCACAACCAACCGAGATCTTCGATGGGATCGCCCAGGTGCGCGAGCTCCCAATCGAGCACGGCGCGGATGCCCTCGGGTCCGACGATGAAGTTCCCGTTCCGGAAGTCGCCGTGCACGAGCTCGGGCCGGGCCGGCGGCGGAGGAACGCGCGCGGCGAGCCACCGCAGCCCGAGCTCGAATGCGGGGTGGGGCTCGCCGAAGGTGTCGAGCAGTGAGCGGTACTGGTCGAGTTGGCTCGCGGCGCCTTGCACCGGCAGGCGCGGCAGCGTCGCGGGGTCGATCGCGTGGATGCGCGCCGCGATCTCGCCGCACTGCGCGGCAAGGCGAGGTCGGGCGCCCGCGTACGCGTCGTCGCGGAGGATCCGGCGCGCAATGGTCTCGCCTTCGACGCGGTCCATGACGAACCCCCGTCCGAGGTCGTCTTCGGCCCGCAGCAGCACGCGTACGCAGGGGACGGCGACTCCGGCGGCCGCGGCGGCCTCGAGCAGGAGGTACTCGGTTGACCGGTCGGACTCGCCGCCGTACTCGCCCGGATCGCGACGCAGGACCAGCTCTCTGTGGTCACCGCTCGCGTCGACCAGGTCGAACGACCAGGTCTCTCGCGACGCACCGCCGGACAGCCTGTGCAGCTCGACCACCGATCCGACGCCGCAGGTCGGCGCGATCGCGCGCGCGAGTGCCTGGGGATCGGGAGGTCCGGCCACGAACCCGGACGCTAGCGAGCACATCTGCACACTTTCTCCACAGCCGTATGGGGACTCCTCCACCGCAGGTCCGTATCCTCATGCTGTGAGCTCGGTGGCACCTAGCGCGCGAGATGGGCTGGTCAGGTCGGTTGTCGTCGTCGAGGACGAGCAGCCGATCGCCCAGGCCGTCGCGGCGCGCCTGCGCAGTGAGGGGTACGCGGTCGAGATCGCAGCCGACGGCCCGAGCGGGGTCGCACTGTGTGATCGCACCCAACCGGATCTGGTCGTGCTCGACCTCATGCTCCCCGGTCTCGACGGCATCGAGGTCTGCAAACGCATCCAGCGCGACCGGCCGGTCCCCGTGCTGATGCTCACTGCTCGTGACGGAGAGACCGACCTGCTCGTCGGGCTGGCGGTCGGCGCCGACGACTACATGACGAAGCCGTTCAGCATGCGCGAGCTGATCGCCCGTGTGCACGCGCTGTTGCGGCGAGCGGATCGGTCGGCAGACGAACCCTCGCCGGCCGTCGTGCGGGTCGGCGACGTCGAGCTCGACGCGACGACCCGTCGGGTTCGGGTCGACGGCGACCTCGTGCACCTGACGCCGATCGAGTTCGACCTCGTCCAGTACCTCGCGGCGCGACCGGGACGCGTCTCGACGCGCGAGGAGCTCCTTGCGCAGGTATGGGGCTACGACGTTCCTTCCGGCGCGCGCACGGTCGATTCGCATATCCGCACCATCCGGCGCAAGCTCGGATCGACGATCGTGCGCACGGTGCACGGCGTGGGCTACGCGATCGAGGAGGCGCCGGCGTGCACGTGAAACGCCCCCGTACGCCTGAGCGGCCGCTCGATCCGCTGCCGACGCTGAAGCTGAAGATCAGCGTCATCATCCTGGCCGCGGTCGCGGTCACGGTCGGCGTGTTCTTCGTCGGCCTGAAGGTGGGGTTGTGGCCGTCGGTGGCAGGCGTGCTCTCGGGATTGGTCGCCCTCGCGGTCGTGTGGGTGCTCGCCCGCGGCCTGACCTCGCCGTTGCGAGAGATGGTCGCCGCGACCGAGGCGATGGCGCGAGGTGATTTCACCGCGCGGGTCACCGCCGTGTCGCACGACGAGATCGGAACGCTCGCGCACGCGTTCAACCAGATGGCCGCCGAGCTCGCGGAGACCGACCGGTTGCGCCGCGACCTCGTCGCCAACGTCAGCCACGAGCTCCGGACGCCGATCACCGCGCTGCAGGCCGTCCTCGAGAATCTCGTCGACGGGGTGGGCAGTGCCGACCCCGAGACCCTCCGCACGATGCTCGCGCAGGTCGAACGGCTCGGCCGGCTCGTGCAGCAGCTGCTCGATCTCTCACGGCTGGAGTCGGGCACGCTGCCGCTCGACCGCAACCTGTTCGACGTGCGCCCGATGATCGAGCACGCGATCCGCGAGTCGCAGCTCCACACGACCGACGTCTACTTCGGCGTCGAGACGGTGCCACGCGACTTTCGGCTCGAGGCCGACGCCGAGCGCCTGCACCAAGTCGTCGCGAACCTCGTCGAGAACGCGGTCCGGCACTCGCCCCCCAACGGTCGCGTGTCGGTGCGCGCGATCGCCGCGCCCGACGGCGGGGCGCGGCTCGAGGTGGCGGACGAGGGCCCGGGCATCCCCGAGACCGAGGTCGCACGGGTCTTCGAACGTTTCTATCGAGCCGACTCCGCCCGTTCCTCGAGTGACGGTGGCGCTGGTCTCGGGCTCGCGATCGCACGTTGGATCGTCGAGCTGCACGGTGGCGACATCCGCGTGGCCCGAAACGACCCGCACGGTTGTCGCATGATCGCAAGCATCCCCGGCCGCGTGGAGCTCTTGGCGCTGCCGACTCCCGAGCTCATCAACTGAAGGACGGTGACGGTGTCCCTGACCTCGATCGACGATGCACTCCGACGTATCCGGCGGGGCGAGATGGTGCTCGTGGTCGACGACGAAGACCGCGAGAACGAGGGCGACCTCACCCTCGCCGCCGAATGGGTGACGCCGGAGGCGATCAACTTCATGATGCGGTGGGCGCGCGGCCTCGTGTGCATGCCGTGCAGCAGCCGGCGCCTCGACGAGCTCGAGATGGGACCGATGGTGCCGGCGGAGACCGCGGGGTGTGACACCGCGTTCACGGTGACGATTGACCACCGCGACGCCGGGAGCGGCATCGGCGCGCAGGACCGAGCGCTCACGATCCGCAAGATCCTCGATCCGGCGTCACGGGCCGAGCATTTCGTGCGGCCCGGTCACGTGTTCCCCTTGCGCGCCCGCGAGGACGGCGTCCTGGAGCGACGCGGTCACACCGAAGCGGCTGTCGATCTTGCGCGCCTTGCCGGCTGCGCGCCGGTCGCCGTGATCTGCGAGGTCCTCCATGACGACGGATCGCCGGCGCGGTTCCCGTACCTGGAGCTGTTCGCGCAGGAGCACCGGATCGCCTTGGTGTCGGTCGCACAACTCGTCGACTTCCGCGAGCGGGCCGGCACGACCGCAGGTGCGCGCCGCACGCTGCTGCTCTAACACACCGTTGCTCTAAGAGGCTTCGCTCGCGGCGTCGGAGGTCTCCTCGGTCGCGCCGACCGGACGACCGTCGATGATCTGGTCGAGATATTCGGAGAGGCCGTAGCCGGTCAGGCCGTTGCACGACCATTCCGTCATGCCTTCCGAGATCCGGGTGACGAGCTGCTCGCCTTCGGGCGTCGCGCGGCGGTTGCGCAAGGGGATGAGGTTGAGGACCCGGCCGGTGATCTCGTACGTGTCGGCGTCCGTCATCGCGGTTGCGCGCACGTCTGTGTGGTACTGGTCGGCACCGTTCCACTTCGTCTCGATGGTCGCATGACGGATGTGCTCGTACGCGCCGTCACGCAGCACCATGCCGCCGTAGCGTCGGCCGCCGTCGCGCGACGCGATGATCGACACGACGAATCCGAAATCGGCGCCGAAGTTGGCCGTGAGCCATCGGTACCACCACGGAGCCTGCCAAAATCGCGGCCCCCATGAATGGTCGCGCAGACCGAAGCCGCGGACCGGCCATTCGTCGTCGCCGACGCGGATCGTGCCTTCCACCGCCATGTGCTGCTCGTAGTGACCTCGGGCGAAGCCGGCGGAGTGATCCGTCGACAACGGCGTGCCGTCGTCGTTCACGGGTTCGCCGCCGTACATCGGCGACACGCCGTGGTGCGTCAGCTCGACGTGCGCTTCGACCCACGGGTTCTCCGTGAACGCCTTGCGGGGGTTCGCCATCTGCAGAGGTTCGCTCAGCATCGCGACCTTGCCGTCGTATGTGGTCCGCAATTCTTCGAACGGCGTGATCACCTCGAAGCGTGTGCCGCCCGCGTCGAACGCGTCGTTGTGTGAGATCTCCGGTCGGTTGTAGGTGAACGCGACCCGGCCGTCGGGGAGGTACACACAGGTTGTGAGCTCGGCGTAACCCTCGTTGGCTCGGTTGCCGAGGCGCAGGAAACCACCAATTCGTTCGGACGGGTCGAACACGTTGAAGTACATCGACTCGTTGAAGTTCGACGCCTCTTCCAGGGCGTGCATGTATTCGTCCTGGGGCTCCATTCGAATGCGCATGTGCGTATCTTGACCCGTGACGCGACCGGATGCTCAAGTTCCCGGCCGAGCGAGGGGTAATGAGCGAGGAGTGCCGATCATGAGCCAACCCGAGATCAGCGAGGTCACTTCGGGATTGCGGTTCCCCGAAGGGCCCGTCGCGATGCCGGACGGCAGTGTGATCGTCGTCGAGTTGGGCGGCGGTTGCGTGACGCGGGTGCAGCCCGACGGCACCAAGACCGAGGTCGCCGCGCCCGGGGGAAGTCCGAACGGCGCCGCGATCGGACCCGACGGCGCGCTGTACGTCTGCAACAGCGGCGGTTGGGCCTTTCACGACATCATCGGGCTGAACATCCCCGACACCGAGATCCCCGTTCACTACAGCGGCGGGCGCATCGAGCGCATCGACATCGACAGCGGCAAGGCCGAGGTGCTCTACACGGAGTGCGACGGCAACAAGCTCATCGGACCGAACGACATCGTGTTCGACGCCGACGGGGGGATGTGGTTCACCGATCACGGCCGTCGGCAAGGTCGCGTGCAACACGTCGGCGCGATCTACTACGCGCAGCCCGACGGCTCGTCGATTCGCGAGGTCGTGTTCCCGAGCGACTCGCCGAACGGCATCGGACTCTCGCCCGACGGAACGCGCTTGTACGCGGCCGAGACGCACACGGGTCGTGTGTACGCGTGGAACGTGACGGGTCCGGGCGAGGTCGAGCGGAACGCGGTGGGCGCGCAGGGCGCGTTGCTGTGCGGTTTGCCCGGGATGCAGCTGTTCGACTCACTCGGTATCGACGACGACGGTAACGTCGTCGTGGCAACGCTCGTGACGGGTGCGCTCACCGTGATCTCGCCGAACGGCGAGGTGCTCGATCAAGCGCTGACCGGCGACCCGATGACCACGAATGTCTGCTGGGGTGGCGCCGACCGGCGCACCGCGTACGTCACGTGCTCGGGGACCGGCCGCCTCATCTCGATGCCGTGGCCGCGGCCGGGATTGCAGCTCAACTACTGAACTCCGGTATGCGGTCGGCGGCCCGCCGCGCGTACCTTGAGCCCATGGGACCGCTTGCAGGAGTCAAGATCGTCGAGCTGGCCGGCATCGGTCCGGGACCGTTTGCCGGCATGTTGTTGTCGGACATGGGCGCCGACATCATTCGGGTCGACCGGGCGCAGCAGGTCAGCCCGGCAACCTTCGACAAGCCGAACCTGGAGCCGCTCTACCGGGGCCGGCGCTCGATCGGCGTCGATCTGAAGCATCCCGAAGGCGTGGAGCTCGTTCTGCGACTCGTCGAAGGCGCGGCCGCGCTCTTCGAGGGCTTTCGCCCGGGCGTCACCGAGCGGCTGGGCCTCGGGCCCGACGTCTGCCTGACGCGAAACCCGAAGCTCGTCTACGGGCGCATGACGGGTTGGGGTCAGGACGGTCCCATGGCGCAGGCTGCGGGCCACGACATCAACTACATCGCGCTGGCAGGCGCGCTGGCCCACTTCGGGCGCGCCGGCAGCAAGCCCACGCCGCCGATCAACCTCGTCGGCGATTTCGGCGGGGGCGGCATGTTCATGGCCTTCGGCATCGTGTGCGGTGTCCTCGAGGCGCAGCGCTCGGGGAAAGGCCAGGTGATCGATGTGGCGATGGTCGACGGCACGGCGACGCTCATGTCGATGATGTGGGGTCTGAAGCAGCTCGGCGTGTGGAAGGAGCAGTTCGGCACCAACGTCCTCGACACGGGAGCGCCGTTCTACGACACCTACGAGACGAAGGACGCCAAGTTCGTCTCGCTCGGCTCGTTGGAGCCACAGTTCTACGCGGAGCTCCTGCGCCGGCTCGGAATGGAGCGCGAGGAGCTTCCCGCGCAGATGGACGCGACCGGCTGGGACACGTTGCGGACGCGATTCACGGAGCTCTTCAAGACCAAGACGCGTGCGGAATGGGACGAGGTGCTCCTGGGAAGCGACGCGTGCTATGCCCCCGTGCTCACGATGAGCGAAGCGACGAACGACGCGCACATCAAGGCGCGTCAGACGATCATCGAACGCGACGGCGTGCCGCAGCCGGCGCCCGCGCCACGCTTCTCGCGCACGGCCGGAGAGGTGCAGCGTTCGGCACCCTGGCCCGGCCAGCACACCGACGATGCGCTCGCCGACTGGGGGATCGCACGCGGCGAGATCGCGAAGCTACGAGAGACCGGCGCCGTCGCATAGGTCGCGCACCAACGCGAGCCGCGCTTCGAGCTGCTGGACATCGGGGGCGATCACAGTGACGTGGCCGAGCTTGCGTCCGGGGCGCGCCGTCTTGCCGTAGTCGTGCAGATGCGCGCCCGGCACCCGCAGCAGCGCGTCGCGATCGGGCATGGCGCCGATGCAGTTCACCATGGCGCTCGGACCGAGAGCTGCGGTGGAGCCGAGGGGAAGTCCGAGGATCGCGCGGAGGTGGTTCTCGAACTGGCTCGTCTGGGCGCCTTCGATGGTCCAGTGCCCGGAATTGTGCACGCGCGGCGCGATCTCGTTCGCGAGCAGGTCGCCGCCGACGTCGAACAATTCGACGCAGCCAACGCCGACGTAGTCGAGCTCGTCGAGCAGCGGCCGAATCGACGCCTCGGCGCGGGCCTGCAGCGCGTCGTCGAGGCCGGGCGCGGGCGCGCGCGTGAGCCGAAGTATTCCGTCGCGGTGGTGGTTCTCGACCGCCGGCCAGCACGAAACCCTGCCGTCGCGACCGCGCACGGCCACGATCGAGAGCTCGCGGTCGAACGAGACGAAGCCCTCGAGGACGCACGGCACATTGCCGAGCTCGGTCCACGTGGCAGCAAGTTCGGCGGGATGGAGATCGGCGGCGTCGCGGAGCAGGGCCTGGCCCTTGCCGTCGTAGCCCCCGCGGCGCGTCTTCAGCACCGCCGGAAGCCCGATCGCGTCGACCGCGGTGATCAGGTCGGCGAGCGAGTCGACCGCCCGGAACGGAGTGGTCGCGATTCCCAGGGAGCGCAGCGTCTGCTTCTCGACGACGCGGTCCTGCGATACGTCGAGCGCGCGCGGCGGCGGGAGGACGGGCACCCGGGCCTCGAGCGCGCGCGCGGTCGACGCAGGTACGCCCTCCCACTCGTAGGTGACGACCGCCGCGCCCCTGGAAACGCGACGCGCGGCCTCGAGGTCGTCCAACCGACCGACGACGAGCTCGCCGACCGCGGCGCTCGGCGCACCGTCGACCGGATCCAAGAATGCAAAGGAGCAGCCCAGCGGGATCCCCGCGAGCCCGAGCATCAAACCGAGCTGGCCACCGCCCAACACCGCGACCCGCGCCATGTGCGAGACGCTAGCGATCGCGACCGACGAGGTCAGGCCTCGAGCGCGAGGGGAACGATGTCGGGATCGACGAGGGCGGGCTCCTCGAGTCGCAGGGAGTCGATCTTGTCGAGCGGACGTTGCAGCGCACGATGGCGCGTCGTCATCAGAGCGGTGTATTCCTTCGCCACGCCGTCGAAACGCTGCTGGACCCGATCGAGTTGCGCCGAGTACTTCTCCCACTGCAGCGAGAAATCGCGCAGCAGCGCGAGTATCTCGTTGGACGTGCGCTCGAGCCGGAAATTGTCGACTGCCTGGCGGACCACCGAGAGCACGGCGTACAGCGTGAGCGGCGAGCACAACACGATCTTGTTCCGCATGGCGTCGTCGATCGCGTCGCGGTCGTTCTCCTGTACGAACGCGTAGACCTGTTCATTCGGGATGAACAAGAGCAGACAATCGACCGTCTCATCGGCCGCGTCGAGGTAGCCGCGGTTGGTGAGCTCCTTCACCCGGTCGCGGACGTCTCGCAAGAAATGGTCGCGCAGTCGGGTGCGTTCGACGTCGTTGGTGGCTTCGAGGTAACGGACGTAGTTGTCGAGCGGGAACTTCACGTCCATGTGCATGACGAGCCCGTTGGGCAGGAGGAACGTGTAGTCCGGCCGACCGGCACCGGCGAGCGTCGCCTGCTTGCGATAGTTGACGCCCTCGAGGAAGCCCGCGAGCTGCAGCACGTCTTCGGCCATTCGCTCACCCCACTGGCCGCGCGCTCGCGAATTGGCGAGCGCCTCGCGGAGCTGGTGGGTATTCTCCGAGAGCGCGTTCAACCCTTCGTGCTGGCGCTGGAGCTCGTTCGTGAGCGCGCCGAACGCCTTGTGGCGATCGTGCTCGAGCTCGCGCACGAGCTCGCTGACCTTGCCGAGCTCACCGTTCATCGACGCGAGCTGCTGGTCGATGAGGCCCTTCTTGCCGTCGAGCTCGCACGTGGCCCGCAGCCGCTCCTGTTCGAGCAATGCCCGGTTCGCCTCGAGCAGCCGGGCGACCAGCTCGTTCGTGTCGGGCGGTCGCGGCAGCTCGGGCCGGGCCCGCACCTGACCCGCCCACACGAAGACCGCGCCCGCCGCGCACCCGAGGATGCACGCCCCTATCACGCCGAGAAGCATGGGTCGACCCTAACGACGGGGTGTGACACTCACGAGGATGTCGTCGCGGCGACGGTCGGCTCGGTCGTGTCGAGCACTGGGATCGCGCCGTCGCCGAGGACGGATGCCACCACCGCTCGCACGGGCCCGCGTCGCTCGCGCTCGTAGCTCGTGACGTTCTGGTTGAAGTCGCCCGCCGCGCGCCGTACCGGGTCGGAGAGGAACTGACCCAGTGCCGCCAACGCCGCGGCATTGCCCCGAACGCGCGGCGACGCGGCCTCGGTCGCGACGAGGCCGCGCGCGAAGGCCTCGACGTCGTTCGCGGCCGCCACTTGGGCGGCGACGTCGGTGTGCTGGCGTGCGTCGTGCCAGCGCACCAGCGCGGCGTCGACGTCGCCGACGAGCGAGCGGATCGGTCCGACGACGGGTCGCAGAGTGCTGTCGACGGCTGCCAGGAGCACATAACGGTGATTGAGCTGACCCGCCAGCGACGACCACGACGTGTCGACGTTGTGTTTGGCCTTGTCGAGATCGGGACGCGCACTCAGCACCGACGACCCGGCAGCCACGACGGCGGCCACGATCAGGACGGGAAGCAGCACGCGTCCGATGCGCAGCACGTGCATGAGGAACGACCCTAGCCGTGGCGCGTCCCCATTTCGGACATGCAGAGATCCGATCGCCCGGGTGCTGCGAAGGGTTCAGGGATAGCCTCGCGTGAGGCGGAAGGGGTGCGAGATGGCACGGATCATCGTGATCGGCGGGGGAGTCGGCGGACTGACGAGCGCGATGCTGCTGGCTCGCGACGGTCACGAGGTGACACTTCTCGAGCGCGACGCGGCGGCGCCGCCCGAGAGCCCCGACGACGCGTGGTTCCACTGGGAGCGGCGCGGGATCAACCAGTTCCGCATGATCCACCTCTTCGCACCGCGATTTCGCGCGCTGTTGGAGACGGAGCTGCCCGACGTGATCCCCGAGGCGGAGGCGCTCGGCGCGCTCCGTTACAACCCGATGCGGGTCGTTCCCGAGGAGATGATCGGCGGCTTCCGCGACACCGACAATCAGTTCGAGGCGATCACGGCGCGCCGTCCGGTGATGGAGGTCGCGCTCTCCCGCGCGTGCGCGCGTACTCCCGGGCTCGACGTGCGCCGAGGCGTCGCCGTATCCGCGCTGCTCACCGACGGCGAGGCCGCGAACGGCGTGCCGAACGTCGTCGGCGTGCGCACCGCTGCGGGCGACGAGCTCCCCGCCGATCTCGTCGTCGACGCCGCGGGCCGCCGTTCCTCGTTGCCCGCAATGTTGGCCGCGATCGGCGCGCGTGCGCCCGAGGAAGAGGTCGAGGACTCGGGCTTCATGTACTACGGGCGGCATTTCCGCTCGGCCGACGGTGAGGTCCCGCCGTTGCTGTGCGGGATCCTGACGCCGTGGGGAACGTTGTCGACGCTCACGCTTCCCGCCGACAACGGCACGTACGGGCTCGGCGTCATCACGAGCGCGAAGGACGCGGCGCTGCGCAAGCTGAAGGACACCGACACCTGGATGCGAACGTGGCGTTCGTTCCCGCTCGTCGCGCACTGGGCCGACGGTGAGCCCCTCGACGACGAGGTCGCGATCATGGCCAAGATCGAGGACCGGCACCGTTCGTTCGTGGTGGACGGATCACCCGTGGCCACCGGTGTGCTCGCAGTCGCCGATTCCTGGGCGTGCACCAACCCGTCACTCGGGCGCGGCGCGTCGATCGGCTTCATCCACGCGGTGGCATTGCGCGACCTCTTGCGCATCGCGTCGATCGACGTCCCCATGGAGCTCGCCCAACGCTGGCACGAGGTGACCGACGCGACCGTCGAGCCGTACTACCGGGCCACGCTCGAGTTCGACCGCCATCGGCTCGGCGAGATCGACGCGGGCATCGACGGCAAGTCGTACGACCCGGGCGATCCGCAGTACGAGATCAGCCAGGCGTGGGCGGCCGCGGCCGGCAAGGATCCGGAGCTGTTCCGCGGGCTCCTGAGCACCCTCGCGGTGCTCGACGTACCCGAGACGGTGCTGGCGCAGCCCGGACTCGTCGAGAAGATCGTGGAGCTCGGCTCGGGTTGGCGGGACGAACCGACCCTGGCGCCGACCCGCGACGAGTTGCTGGCCATCGTCGCCGGTTGAGTGAGGAGACGACATGCGTATCGATTCCAGTGGCGTGATGCTCGACGTTCAGGTCGAGGGTGAGGGGCGACCGGTCGTGTTGTTGCACGGCTTCCCCGACACGAAACGCCTCTGGTCGAAGCAGGTTCCGGCCCTCGTCGACTCGGGCTTCCAGGTGATCGTTCCCGACCAGCGCGGCTACGGCGCCAGTGACAAGCCGGCTGATGTCGAGGCGTACTCGATCCCGTTCCTTGCGATCGACGTCACCGCGATCCTCGATCACCTCGGGCTCGAGCGCGCGCACGTCGTCGGGCACGACTGGGGCTCGGCCGTGGCCTGGGCGACTGCCGCGTTCGCGCCGGAGCGCGTCGATCATCTCGTCGCGCTCTCGGTCGGGCATCCCTCCGCGTTCGGGAGTGCAGGTTTCGCGCAGCGCGAGAAGTCGTGGTACATGCTGCTCTTCCAGTTCCGCGACATCGCCGAGACGTGGCTGTCGATGAACGACTGGGCCAACTTCCGCGAGTGGGCGAAGCATCCCGACGCTGACGCCGTCATCGCCGATCTGGTGCGCGACAAGTCGTTGACCCCCGGGCTGGAGTGGTACCGGGCGAACATCCCGCCGCAGGCCCTGATCGATCCTCCGCTCGAGCTCCCGCAGGTGCAGGCCCCCACGATGGGCGTCTGGAGTACCGGCGACGTTGCGTTGCTCGAGGAGCAGATGACCGCGTCGTCGAAGTACTGCGCGAACTCGTTCCGCTACGAGCGGATCGACGGCCCCGGGCACTGGATGCAGTGGGAGGCCCCGGAGAAGGTGAACACGCTCCTGCTCGACTTCCTCCCCCGGTAGCAGCGGAGCGTGGTGTAACGCACGCGTCACGCTGCTGCAACGGTTGGTCTGGACGATGTGAGGGTGCACTCCGAGTTCGTCGCCGCGCCGTCGAGCTGCGCCTCGGGCCTCGCTTGGGCTCGGGCCGGACAGGGTCTCCCGTGACCGACGTCGCGGTTGTCGACGGCCAGGGTCACGCGACGCCGGGAGAGGAGCTCATGGTGTCGGTGCTCGACACGTTCACGTTCCACGCGGGCGAGCGCGCGCTCGCCCTCCCGAGCGGTTCGCGGAAGCTGCTCGCGTTTCTCGCGCTCCGCGACCGACCGGCAACCCGGCAACTCGTCGCCTCGTCACTTTGGCCGGAGGCGCCGCCGCAGGACGCGGCGAGCAGTCTGCGCTCGGCGCTGTGGCGGCTGAAACCGACCGCGAGCGCGGCCGTCATCGCCGAGGACCTCGACCTCGGCCCGCATCCGGACGTGCGGGTCGACATCCGCGAATCGAGGGCACTGGCGCACCGGCTGCTCGATCCGACGAGTGAGATCCTGCCGGGCGACGAGACCGCGAAGGCCGTGGCGTCGCTGTCGGTCGACCTGCTGCCCGGTTGGTACGACAACTGGGTGGTGATCGAGAACGAGGAATGGCACCAGCTCCGATTGCATGCACTCGAAGCCATGGCGGCGCATCTGACGATCAAAGGTCGTTGGGCCGAGGCCGTGATCGCGGCGCTCGCGGCGATACGAGCGGAGCCGCTGCGGGAGAGTGCACACGGCGCGCTCATCAAGGTGTTCCTCGCCGAGGGGAACCAGATGGAAGCGCTCGAGAGCTTCAACCGGTATCGCACGATGTTGACATCCGAGCTCGGCATCGAACCGACGGCGCAGCTGACCGGCCTGGTCGCCAACCTGGGCCGGCGACACACCGATCCCTGAGCGTCGTAGCGTCGTACCAGGAGTGGCGTCGTAGCTGGTTGATACCTTGCCGGGATGGCTCGTTCCCGGGCCGCGTGCGCGACGCTCGCCGTCGCCCTGCTCGGGAGCGCCGGGTGGGGCTGGTGGTCGGGTGGTCGGGTCGTGGCGAGATTCGACGCAACCGTGGTGCACGTGGCCGACGGCGACACGATCGTGGTCGACGTCGCCGGTCACGCCGAGAAGGTGCGGATCCTCGGAGCCGACACGCCGGAAACCGTCGATCCCCGCAAGCCCGTGCAGTGTTACGGCCCCGAGGCCAGCGCCCACACGAAGGCACGCTTGGCGCCCGGAACGCGAGTGTCGCTCGAGACCGACGCCGAGGCGCGCGACAAGTACGGCCGCTTGCTGGCCTACGTGTACGTCGGCGGCGTGCGCTACGACGACGAGCTGCTCCGGCTCGGGTACGCGCGCCTGTTGATCATCGCGCCAAACGGCGTGCACGCGCGCGTGATGCTACAAGAGGAGCTCGAAGCTCGGGCCGCGCGCCGCGGGCTATGGGGCGCGTGCAATGGTTAGTGCCGTGTCAGCACGAAAAGGGGAGCGTGCATGCAGCCTCCACTGGGCGCGGGCGACGCTCATCCCGCTTGCCGTTGTATGCCTGGCGGCGTGTTCTTCCGGGAGCTCGTCCTCACGTCAAGACACACACGACGTGCATCCGGCGCCGGCGAGCTCCCCGGCTGCACAGCGGCTCGACACCTCACGACTCGTCGTGTATCAGGTGTGGCTCAACTACTACGCGCGGAACGTGAAGGATGGTCAGAAGTCGTCCGACGCCTTCGCCAACGCCGCTGCTCATCTGAACGACATCGCGGCCATGGGCGCGACGGCGATACAACTGTCTCCGGTACAGCCCTTCGGACAGGACACGACGGTCGGCGCGACCTACAGCGTCAAGGACTACTACGCGGTCAACCCGGGATATTCGGGCGTTCCCGGCAACAACGCGCGCGCCCGTCGGCAGGGCCTCGCGGCGCTGAAGCGCTATATCGACCGCGCGCACGAGCTGGGAATGCAGGTGCTCATGGACTGCGTCTATCACAGCACCGAGCCCGACAACGTCCTGGTCTCCCGGCATCCCGAGTTCTATGTGCACGATCGCGCAGGCCGCATCGTAAGGAACCAGTTCGGCTTTTCCGAGCTCGACCTCAACCTTCCGGCGGTGCGTTCCTACCTGATCGACGTGACGGAGTTCTGGGAGCGGTCGGTGGGGTTCGACGGTTGCCGAGCCGACCTGGCGCCGGCCGTTCCCGTCTCCTTCTGGGCGATGCTCAACAACGAGATGAAGAAACTGAAGCGGAGCTGGCTCATGATCGGCGAGGTCCCGGCACGACTCGGCGAGTATGCCGGCACGTACTCCGGACCGGGGTTCCGGCCCGGAGAGACGTACGACAAGGTCTACGCATTCGACGCGATCTATGGGTTCCAGTACATGAGCGCGTTGCGCAGCGTCGTCAACGGGACGGCCTCGGCAGCACTCCTACAGCGGGCGTGGATCCATTCGGACGGTCTGGCGCCGCCCGCGCCGCCCGGCACGGTGTTCTACCGCGGTGTCGACAACCACGACCAGCGGCCGAGAGCGGCTGCGCTCGCCGGCGGGAACGCCGGGATGCTGGCCGCGATGGCGGTGAGCTCCACCATCGACGGGATCCCCTTCATCTTCAACGGCCAAGAGATCGGCGACACGAACCCGACGAGCACCTACACACAGCAGTACATCGATTGGAGGAGACCACGACATCCGGAAGATGCGCAGGTCTTCGAGGACCTGCTGACGCTGCGGCGCACACATCCGGCCCTCGCTCGCGGAACAACGACATGGTGCGCCACCAGCGAAGCCGCGAGCGTGATCAGCTACTTGCGAACCAGCGGCGACGATCGCGTAGTAGTTGTCGTGAACCTGTCGTCGCGGCGGAGGAACGTGACCGTCACCGCGCCCCGTGGTGAGTCGTTGAGCGGGAGCGTCGCCGACCTGAGATCCGGCCGAACGTACGCGATCACGAATCGTTCCTTCCATCTCACACTTGCTCCCTACGCCTACCTGATCGGCGCCCTACACGCTTGACGCGTCGTTCGATGGCGGCCGTTCAGCGCGTGGTCGCGAGGATCTCGTCGACGATCTCGAGCGTGGTGTTCGGGTGCAGGAAGGCAAGCCGCGCCACCGTCTCGTCGTACCAGCGCGTCGGCACGACGAGCGCGCCGTGTTGGCGCAAGAGCTCGTCGGACCACGCCCGGTACCGCGCGGCGTCCCATCCGCGGCGGCGGAACAGCACGATCGAGAGCTCCGGTTCGCGCACGAGCTCGAGATGCGGGAGCGCTCGGATGCGAGCCGTCGTCGCCCGCGTGATCTCGAACACCTGCTCGACCGCAGCCCGGTACGCGTCGGCGCCGTGCACTGCGAGCGAGAACCAGAACGGGAGGCCGCGCGCGCGTCGGGTCAGCTGGTACGCGTAGTCACCGGGATTCCAGCCCGCGGTTTCGTCGTTCACCGAGTCGAGATAGGCCGCGTGCTGGCCGTGGACGGAGCGGGCGAGGTTGGGATCGCGGTAGAGCAGGGCCGCGCAGTCGAGTGGCGCGTACAGCCACTTGTGGGGGTCGATGACGAGCGAGTCGGAGCGCTCGATGCCGGCGAACAGTCCGCGCGCCGACGGCGCGAGGAGCGCGCCGCCGCCGTACGCCGCGTCGACGTGCATCCAGAGCGCCCGATCGTCGCAGATACGGGCGATGCCGGCGAGATCGTCGACCAGACCGGCGTTCGTGCTGCCGGCGTTCGCGACGACCGCGCACACCGACCCGGGGTCGTCGCACGCGTCGAGTGCGGTCGCGAGCGCGTCGCCGGTCAGGCGGTCGTCCACGAGGGGCACGAGCAGCGGGTCGACGTCGAGGAGGTGCATCGTGTTACGCACCGACGAGTGCGTGTCTACCGTGATCGCGAAGCGCACACGCGATCGGTTGTGGCCGAGGCGCCGGCGTCCCGAGTCACGCGCGACGGCAAGCGCGGAGAGGTTCGCGGCCGAGCCGCCCTGCACGAAGGTGCCGCCCGCCGAGGCGGGCATGCCCGCGAGCGCGGCGATGAATCGCAACGCTTCGTTCTCGGCCCAGACCGCGCCGGCCGATTCGATCCACGAGACGCCGCTCACCGACGCGAGTGAGACGACCGCGTCGAACAGCATCGACGCCTTGGTCGGTGCCGAGGGGATCCAGGCGAGGAACCGGGGGCTGTCGGCGCGGATCACCGCCGGCGCGAGCACCGAGTTGAAGAGCTCGAGCACCGCGGCGGGGTCGTTCCCGGCGTCGTTGATCATCGGCCGGGCGAGCTCGGCCAGCTCGGAAGGCTTGACCGTTCCGTTGAGGGGAGTCGGGTCGAGGGCCACGAGGTCGCGGAGGAGCCCGAGGACGCTGTCCGCGAGCGCTTGCGTCGCGGCGTCGAAACCGTGCATCCGCCCGAGGCTACAGGCGGAACCCGTTCACTCCGTGAGGAGTTGGACGCGCATCTTGTCGATCGCGCTACCGATCAGCGCGCCGGCCTCGGCGCGGCTGCAGCCCAGCATCGGCCCGAGTTCCTTCATCGAGAGGGCGTTGCCGCCCTGCAAGCCGAAGTGCAGACGCAACGCGTCGCGTTCTTCGGAGGTGAGCACGTCGTACGCGTGCGGCCCGAGCAGCTCGAGGGCGTCGAGGTCGGGTGCATCGGCCGTGAGCTCGCGGTTCGCCTCGTCGGGATACGGCCAACCGTCGTCGGTCGGAAAGAGCGGAAGCGTTGACCTCATGACGTTGACCTCATGACGTTGACCTCATGACGTTGACCTCATGACGTCGATCTCACGACGACCTCCTCCGACCTGCTCGCCGGTGTCCGCCCATCGTTGCCCCGCCCGCGGCGCACGTCAACGGTGCAAGCGGCCGGCGCGGTTCGGCGGCGGGCTCGGCGGCGACGACGCCGCCAGCGTTGCGCGCAGCTCGGCGACGTGGTCGCGGGGCGCGAGACGCCTCTGCAGCAGCCCGTGGGGCGCGTGGTTCGCCTCGTCCTCGAGCAGCCCGAGCCACGGTGACGGCTCGCGGGCCGACCGCCGGCTCCCCGCGGACCGGGCCCGCGCCCACGAGCAGTGCAGCTCGTCTTCGGCGCGGCTCAGCGCCACATGCAAGAGCCGTCTCTCCTCGGCCAGGGCCGCGTCGGATGTCGACCACGAGATCGGCACCGTCCCCTGCTCGAGGCCGGTGACGAACACGACGGTCCACTCGAGCCCCTTGGCGCGGTGGAACGTGACGAGGTCGACGCCGTGGCCGCCGCCGGCCCCTGCGCCGGTTGCGGTGTCGAGCCAGGCCGAGAACTCGGCGACACCACCGACACCACCGGCGACACCGCCGGCGCCGACGGTCTCGATGTAGTCGCGCCCGAGCTCGAGCAAAGCGTCGCGATGGGCGCGAGCCTCGTCGGACGCAACCGCTTCGTCGGCGGAGGCAAGATCCGCGAGATTGTGCGCGAAGGGGCGGCCCGGCAACGTTCGCTCGGCTTCGAGGAGCTGGTCGAGGACAGCGCGCACCGGTGCCCGGCTCGCGAAGCGCTGGGCGTCGCCGATGCGGAACGGCACGCCGCGGCGGGTGAACGCGGCCTCGAAGCGCGACGACTGCGCGTTCGTCCGGAAGAGCACGGCGATGCGGTGCCACGGCACTCCGGCCGCGTGGGCCTGCCAGCACGCGTCGGCGATCGCGCTCGCCTCGGCGACGTCGTCGTCGTAGGCCCTGATGGTGGGCGGGGCACCGTCGGGCCGGATGGCCTCGGGGGCGTCCCGGCGCCCGCCGGCGGCCGAGCCGAGCGCGGCCTCGGCGAGCGCGAGGACCGCAGGTGTGCTGCGGTAATTGCGGCGGAGCGCAATTGCCTTGCTGCCGGGAAAGGTCCGGTCGAACGCGACCAGAGGCGACGCGTCGGCTCCCGTGAAGCCGTAGATCGCCTGGGCCGGGTCGCCGACCACCGTCAGCTCGTCCGAGTCGCCGAGCCACGCGCGCACGAGCCGAAGTTGGAGGGGAGTCGCGTCCTGGAACTCGTCGACGAAGAGATGGCGAAACCGCCATCGCTGCCCGGCCGCGAACTCCTCGTCGCGCGCGATCGCCTCGGCGCACTTGCCGAGCACGTCGTCGAAGTCGATAAGGTGGCGGCGGCGCTTCTCGGACTCATATTGCGCGTACAGCCGGGACACCTCGTCGACCCCGCGTGGGCTGCGTCGCCCGGCGAGCTCCGCGGCGGCCTCGTAGCCGTCGGGCGCGACGAGGCGCGCCTTGGCCCACTCGATCTCGGCCGCGACATCGGCGACTGCCATCGCTGCGGCCGCGCCCCCCCGGCCGACGAGGGGCCCGAGCAGGCGCGCCTTGCGATCGAGCACCCGGGGCGCCTCGCGGTTGCGCTCGGTCGCATGACGGCGCAGCTGCGCGAGAGCGATGGCGTGGAACGTGCCCGCCGTGATCCGGCCGTCGACACCGAGGCGACCGATGCGGGAGACGAGCTCACCGGCCGCCTTGCGCGTGAAGGTGACAGCCAGCACGTGGCGCGCCTCGACGCGGCCCTCCCTGGCCCCGTACGCGATCCGACGCGTGAGCACACGTGTCTTGCCGGAGCCCGCGGGGGCGATGATCGCGAGGGGAGCCGCGTCGGAGGTGACCGCGTCGTGCTGGAGCGGATCGAGATCGTCGAGCAGCGCGTCGCGCACGCCCGGACGGTACACAGCGGGTGTGACCGTCGCATGCGCGCGCCGCTCGACGAGGGCTCCGAACGATCGATCGCGCTCCGACGCGGCAAGACCCCGAGTAGTCTTCGCTGCGTTGGCAGCTCCGATCTCCTCGGGGCCCTACCTCCGGCGCCGAACCGACAGGCAGCCCTCGCAGGCGCCCGCCGATCGATGTGCCGGTCCGCACACCTTCCCGGAGGTCGGTGTACGCCCCGGCCCGCACGTACGTCCGTTCCGCGCCCGAAACCGGGTTCGGAGTCCGACGCATCGGCGAGCCGGTAACCGCGGACACTACGACGACGCCGCGCGAGCGTCAAGGAAGAATTTGGTTGGGCGCCTCGCCGCGCGCAGTTCGCCGAGCGTTCACACGGCGCGTTATACGCGGTGCGGCGAACGCGGTATAGATGGGGGACATGGAGATCGAGCTCGTTCGGGGTACGCGTCGGCGCAAGCACGTGGAAGCCGTGCTGGTCGGCGACCGGTTGCGGGTCTCGTTCCCGCGCTGGATGTCGCTGGACGAAGCGCAGGTGACGGCGCAGGAGCTGGCCGAGCGCATGCGGAGGCGTACGGACTCGTCCGCGATCGACGTCGCGGCGCGCGCCCGGCGGCTCGCTCGCGACTACGACCTGCCGCGCCCCAGGAGTGTGCGCTGGGTCGACAACATGCGCCAGCGTTGGGGTTCCTGCACGCCCGAGGACGGCGCCGTACGGGTCTCGTCGCGGCTCGCGGCGTATCCGTCATGGGTCGTCGACTACGTGCTCGTCCACGAGCTTGCGCACTTCGTCGTGCCGAACCACGGACCGGCGCACGACGCGCTGGTCGATCGGTTTCCCCAAGCCGAGCGCGCGCGGGGCTTCCTGATCGCCGTCGACCTCGATCCCTACGACGGCGACGACGTCCCGGCCCTTCTTGCCGGCGACGTCCGGCCCTGACGAATCGCTGGTCCCCGCCCGGAACCGCATAGAATTTCGGTGTGCCTTATCCCAAGAAACTGCTAAACGAGGGCGAGGAGGTCGCACTCGATCTCCGGCCGCATTGGTGGTACTTCTCGAAGCACATCCTCACCGGTGTCCCGCTGTTCGTCGTGCTGGTCCTGATCTTCGCCGAGAGCCACGGCACGGCGCGCAAGTGGTTGCTGGTCGTGTGGGCGATCGTCGCGGTGGCGTGGGCGGGCTGGCTCGCCGTCAAGTACATGGAGTGGAACTTCACCCATTTCGTCGTGACCGACGACCGGGTCGTCTACCGCACCGGCGTAGTCGCCAAGCGCGGGGTCGAGATCCCGATGGAGCGCATCAACAACATCAACTTCCACCAAGGGATCTGGGAGCGGATCATCGGAGCCGGCGACCTCGACATCGAGTCGGCGGGGAAGGACGGCCAGTCGCATTTCGACGACGTCTGGCATCCCGACGCGGTCCAACAAGAGCTGTACCGCCAGATGGAGGCAAACGCGAAGAAGCGCGCGCGCTGGTCGAGCGCCGCGTCGGCTCCTGCAGCCGCGCCGCCCGCTCCCACGGTCCCCGAACAGCTGCAGCAACTCGCGGACCTCCGCGATCGCGGTGTCATCACCGAGGCCGAATTCGAGATGAAGAAGGCGCAGTTGCTCGAGCGCATGTGAGGCGGCTCGCTCGTGTGGTCTCGATGGTCCCGAGCGCGACGGAGACGCTGGTCGCGCTCGGGGTGCGCCCGGTCGGGTGCACGCGGTTCTGCGATCTCGCGGACGTTCCCACCGTCGGAGGAACGAAACACGTCGACATCGACGCCGTTTGCGTGCTCGCACCCGACCTCGTGATCGTGAACGACGAGGAGAACCGGGTCGAAGACGCGCGTGCGCTCGAAGCGCGCGGTCTGAGGTTGCACTCGATGTCACCGCGATCTGTCTCCGATGTCGGTGCGGCCGTGTGCTCGCTCGCGGCGGCAATCGGTGTGGAGCCGCCGGCCTTGTTCGACGAATGGGACGCGTGGCGCGCGCGCACGAGTGCGCCGGCGCGGGTTTCTGCGTTCATCCCGATCTGGCGCCGTCCGTGGATGTCGCTCTCGGCCGACACCTACGGCTCGTCGCTCCTGGCCCACACCGGGATCGTGAACGTCTTCGGCGATGTGGTCGAGCGGTATCCCGAGGTGTCGTTGGCCGAGGTCGCCGCGCGCGCGCCGGATGTCGTGCTCTTGCCCAGCGAGCCGTACGCGTTCGCGGACCGCCATGCGCTCGAGCTGCGTGAGGCCGTGCCGGGTGCGCGCACAATGTTCGTCGACGGACGCGACCTCTTCTGGTGGGGGACGCGCACGCCGGACGCGGCGGAGCGCCTGCAGAGTCTTCGCTGATGGCGCGGGTGCGCGTCCGGATCGACGACTTGCAGCGAGGCGACCTGCCCGCGCTCTCGGTCAAGACCGGCGAGGCCTGCGCGAACCCGGTCGCCATCGTGTTGCGCCCGGAGCAGACGCCGTTGTCGCCGCTCGGGCCCAAGATCTCGGCGATCCTTCCGCTGGAGCCGGCGCGCGCCCGGACGAGACGGTTGCTGACGCGCGTCACGTGGGTGCTCCTGGTGACGGGTGCAGCCGCGCTGGTCGCGGCGGCTACCGGCGCGGGCTCGGCGGTCCTGTTGATCGCCGCGGGAGCGTTCCTCGCGTACGTCGGGCTCGTGTTGATCGGCGAGCTGCGCTGGATCGGTTCGAAGCCGGCCGAGAACGCCGGCGAGGTCGAGCTCACTCGGGTGCACCGCGCCTTCGCTCGCGCAGTCGACGAGCAGTACGACCGTTAGTCGGAGACCTCGGTGTGGCCGAGCTCGCGTAGGCGCGCGCGCAAGCGCACGGCGGCATCCTCGATCGCATCGAAGTCGGGAGACGGATCGGCGTGCGCGAAGGTCAGCTCTTCGGGATGGTTGATCGGCACGACGTGTAGGTGCGTGTGCGGCACCTCTTCGCCCACGATCAGCAGCCCGATGCGGCGCGGCTTCCACTCGAGATCCTGGGCCAGACCGATCTGTTGCGCGACCGCGAACAGGTGCGAGGCGAGCGCAGGATCGAGATCGATCCAGTGGTCGACTTCGTCCCGGGGCACGACGAGGGTGTGGCCGGGCATCATCGGCGCGATCGACAAGAACGCGACGGCACGCGCGTCCTTCCAGACGAATGTGCCCGGCAGCTCGCCCGCGATGATCCGGCTGAAGATGCTCCCCACGGGCCCTCCGGGTTGTCCAATCGACCCAGTTCAATCGAGGTTGTTCAATCGACGAGGCCGGCTCCGTCGACCGCTCGTGCCACGAGCGGTATCGGAGTCTGCCCGGTTTCGGAACGGTAGCGCGCGCCGGCGCGCGCGACGACGTCGTCGACGGCGCCGGCCGCGACGAGCCCGACCGCGCACCCGCCGAATCCCGCGCCGGTCAGGCGCGCGCCGTAGGCGCCCGCGCGCACGAGGGCATCGACGAGCGCGTCGAGCTCGGGCGTCGAGACTCGAAAGTCGTCGCGCAGCGAGGTGTGGCTCGCGCCCATCAGCCGGCCGCACTCATGGAGGTCGCCGGCGCCGCAACGCCTCGGCGAACGCGACGACGCGGTGGTTCTCCGCGACGACATGACGCGCGAAGGGATCGCCCGCGACCTGCTCGAGGGTGGCGTCGCGCAGCGTTGCCACTCCGAGGTGCGCGGCGGCGGCTTCGCACGACGCTCGTCGCCGGGCGTAGGCGCTGTCCTCGAGCCGCCGGGTGACGCCGGTATGGACGACCGCGACCGCGGCCGCGGCCGGTATCGGGATTGTGTCGACCTCGAGACTCCGGCAGTCGATCAACAGCGCGTGGCCGGCGCGCCCGCACACCGATGCCATCTGGTCCATCACGCCGCACGGGAGGCCCGTTGCTCGCTGTTCGGCCGATTGCGCGGCGAGCGCGAGCGCGCGTCCGTCGAGCGCGAGGCCGCCGGTTCGAGCGGCCGCGATCGTGAACGCGACGGTGAAGGCGGCACTCGACGACAAACCCGAGCCGACCGGGAGGCTCGACGACACATCGGCGTCGAAACCGATCGGTGCCCGACCTCGCTCGGCGAGAGCCCGCAGCACCGCCGCGACCGAGCGTCCCCAGCGCGGCTCGACGGATGCCGGCTCGGTCGTTCCGTCCGCGGACAACTCGACCACACCGTCCATCGCATCGGATCGCGCCACGACCATCTGGTCGTCCCGACCCTGCGCGCGGACCACGACCTCACGGTCGATCGCCATGGGGAGGCAGAGGCCGTCCTGGTAGTCGGTGTGGTCACCGATCAGGTTGACGCGCCCCGGTGCGCGTACGACGAGCACGGACGGAATCTAACGAGGTGCTGTCCGGTGCGGAACGGGCGCAACGGGCGGCCGCTACGCTGGTCGCGAGCAGCCTCGGGAGGACGAGACGACATGGGTCGGTTCCAGAACTCGATCGCACTGGCGAAGTCGTCGTGGCAGGTCTTGCGCGACGACAAGCAACTCGTGGTGATCCCGCTGCTGTCATTGCTCGCGACGCTCGTACTCGCGGTGGCGGTCCTGCTGCCGATCGGCCTGATCGTGCGCAACGGAAGCGGCGGCTACTCCGGATCCAAGCCCCTCGTCTGGGTGCTCGGCTTCATCGGGAGCGTCGCGCTCACGTACATCGTCGTCTTCTTCAACGCCGCTCTCGTCTTCGCGGCCAACAGCCGGTTCCAGGGCGAACCGGTGGAGATCGCCGACGCGATCCGCGCGGCCGCGGCGCGTTCGCACGTGCTCCTGCCGTGGGCGATCGTCAGTGCGACGGTCTCGATCGTCCTGCGGGCGGTCGAACAGCGAGGCGGCGTCTTCGGTCGCATCGTCGGCAGCCTCGCCGGCGTGGCGTGGTCGGTCGTGACGTTCCTGGTCCTGCCGATCCTGGTGTTCGAAGGCATCGGTCCGATCGCCGCGGTGAAGCGGTCGGGCGAGCTCTTCAAGCGCACCTGGGGCGAGAACTTGATGACGAACGCCGGGATCGGCCTCGTAGGAGTGCTCGCAGTCTTGGTCGGTGCGGTCCCGCTCGTCCTGCTGCTCGCCGTCGGCGGCCCCGTCGCAGTCGTCGGCATCGTGGTGTTCGTGCTCTGGTGCGTCGCGGTGCTCCTCGTCTCCACCGCGCTGACCGGGATCTTCCAGGTTGCCCTCTACCGCTTCGCGACCGGTACACCGGTGCCCGGATTCGAGCCCGCACAGCTCGAGGGCTCGTTCCGCACGCGGGGCCGGGGTCGCGGCCTCTTCGGCGCGTAACGCGCAGCGTTCTTCGGCGGAGCGTTATTCGGCGCGGCCGGCGCCGGCGGATCCGCGCACGACCCACGCGGTGGGCTCGAGACCCGTACGGGTGCGATAGGCCGCCGTCGCCTGGTCGCCGATCGCGACGGCGGCATCAACCGGGCCGATCGCAACGGCGCACCCGCCGAACCCCGCGCCGGTGAGGCGCGCGCCGTACGCGCCGGCTTCGACAAGGCACTCGACGAGAACATCGAGCTCGGGAATCGACACCTCCATGTCGTCGCGCGAGGAGGCATGGCTCGCGAGCATGAGCATTCCGAGCTCGTCGAGGTCTCCAACTCGCAGCGCCGCTGCAAATGCTCGCACCCGCTGCATCTCGCTGACGGCATGGCGGCCGCGCGGGAACGCGCGCACCTGGTCGAGCGTCGCGTCGCGTAGCACCCGGAGTCCGAGATCCGCGGCGACGCGCTCGCTCTCGGCGCGGCGCTGCGCGTACGGAGAGCCAACCAGGCTGCGGGGGACGCCCGAGTGCACGACGAGCACGCTCAGCTGCGGTGGCATGGGGAGGTGCTCGATTTCGAGGGTGCGGCAGTCGAGGAAGACGGCGTGATCCGCGCGCCCGCACACCGACGTCATCTGGTCCTGGATGCCGCACGGCACGCCGGTCGCGACGTGCTCGGCCCGCTGGGCCGCACGCGCCAGCTCCGTGGGCGGCAGCGCGAACCCGGCCGCGTCCGACAGCGCGAGGGCGCACGCCACCTCGAAGGCCGCGCTGGACGACAACCCGGCGCCGACCGGCACGGTCGAGGAGATCGCGAGCTCGGCGCCGACCGGCGCGCGGCCGAGCTCGGCGAGGACGCGGGTGACTCCCGCAACGGGCCGGCCCCACTCCGGTCGGGTCGCGGACGGTTCGTCGCGGCCGTCGGCGGCGACGTCGACTTCGTCGTCGAACTCCGACGAGCGCGCGATCACGCGGCCGTCGTCGCGCCGGGTCGCGCGCACCCGTACGTCGCGATCGATCGCGAGGGACACGATCCAGCCTTCGTGGTAGTCGACCTGCCCGCCGATGAGGCTCACGCGGCCGGGCGCGCGGAACGTGCGGGACGGCATCACGCGTCGCGCAATGCCTGCGCGGCGGCTTCGGGTACGACCGGGTTCGACCACGTGCCGCTGCCGACCTCGTTGGACGCGATGAAGCGGGGAACCCCCGGAGCGCGCAGCGGGGGCGCGACGTGCGCGTGGAGGTGCCATTCGTCGCCGCCGGCCGCGGGTGCCTGATGGAACCAGAGCAGATACGGGAACCGGTACGCGGGATCGGGAGACGGCCACAGCCGGTCGTAGCGTCCGAGCGCGTCCGTGAGCACGGCACTGAGATCCTCACGGGACGCGTCGTCGAGCATCGACAGCGATCCGACATGCGCACGCGGCGCGATGCGCATCCCGTACGCGTAGCCCGACGCGTACGGCACCCACGCCACCCAGCTACCGCGCGTCGTCACGATCCTCGCGCCGGTCGCGACCTCGGCCTCCACTTCTGCACAGACCGCGCAGCCGTGCGTGCGGGCGACGACCGCCTCGCGGGCCGGGGTAGGCGGAACGAAGGGGTAGCCGTAGATCTGGCCGTGGGGGTGGTCGATGGTGGCGCCGACCTCGCGCCCGCGATTCTCGAACACGAGCACGTACTCGATCCCGGGCCGGGCGAGCAGCTCTACGGTCCGCGCCGCCCACAGGTCGACGACCTTGCGCACCTGCGCATGCGGGAGCGTCGAGAGTGATTCGTCGTGATCGGGCGAGAACAGCACGACCTCGCAGGCGCCGGCCGCCGGCACGCTGGTCACGCCCGCGGCTTCGGCGACGACGACGTCGACCGGGTCGCCGGACGAGTACGCCGGCCAGCGGTTCGGGAACCAGCGGACGTCGTACGGATCGGGCGCTTCGAGGCCTCCGACGCAGAACGGGCATCCGCTCGTCGGGAGATTGGGGCGCGCCTGTCGGCCCCCGACGATGTTCACCCACTCGCGTGTGAGCGGATCGAAGCGCAGCTCGCCTGCAGGGCCCGGCATATCGCAATGATGGCGCGTCAGGCGCGTACCGCCGGGATGACCTCGCTCGCGAACCGTTCGAGTGCGTCACGGTCGAACGGCGCGCGCAGCGCGAGGATCACGTACGCGGCGCCGGCGTCGACGTAGTCGCCCACCTTTTCGACCATCTCCTGCACGTTTCCGCAGAGCACGCCCGGCTTCACCGCGTTTGCGATCGGGCCGAACTGGCGCCTGAGCTCTTCGTCGTCGAACGCCAACCCGACGTTCACGGACTTGGTGATCTCCGCAGGATCGCGTCCGATCCGCTCGCAGTGCGCGTCCAGCACCCCGGCCTTGTGCGCCCACACGTCCGGAGCGATGAACGGGACGTTCCAGCCGTCGGCGTGCTGCGCGGCGATCCGCAGCGTGACCTTCTCGCCGCCGCCACCGATCCAGATCGGCAGGCGCGCCTGTACGGGCTTGGGCTCGCATTGCGCCTCGTGCAGGTGGAAGAACTCGCCGTCGAAGGTCGTGCGTTCCTGCGTGAGCAATCCGCGTACACATTGCACGTACTCCTCGAGCATGCGCAGCCGCTCGCCGGGCGATCCGTAGTGCAAGCCGTACGCGTCGTACTCGCCCTGCAGCCATCCGCCGCCGAGGCCGAGCACCGTTCGACCCCGCGCGACCTGGTCGAGGGTGGCCATCGCGTTCGCGAGGACTGCCGGATGGCGGTATCCCGCCGAGTACACGAGCGACCCGCAGGTGACGCGCTCGGTCGTTGCGGCGAGCGCGGTGTGCGCCGTGATCGCTTCGAGACAGTGCGGATCGCCGCTTGCGTCGGCCGCGTAGAAGTGGTCCCAGATCGAGATCCAGTCGAAGCCGAGCTCCTCGATCCGCCGCCACAACGACTGCAGGTCGTCGATCGAGGTGTGTTGCAGTCCCGTGTGGACGCCGAACCGGAGCTTCACGGCTCGACTCCGATCTTCGCCAAGACCCCCGTCCCGATCAGTTCGAGGTGATCGGGCTCGTCGAGCGTGTGGTACTGGAGATAGACGGTCTCGGCGCCCTCGCGGCCGTACTCGTGAATGCGTTCGACGACCTCGTCGGGCGTGCCGCCCGCGGCGCCCGCGCGCGCCTGATCGGGATCCTGACCACTCGCGACCGCGCGCCGGCGGAACTCGGCTTCGTCGCGTCCGACACAGACGACGGCCGCCACCGTGAACCTCATGGTCGCGGGATCGCGCCCGATCGCGTCGCACGCGGCGCGCACGTGATCGCAGCCTTCGCGGAAGTACGCGACGGGCGCGAAGGGCATGTTGAATTCGGCGGCGAACCGAGCCGCGAGCCGGGGCGTTCGCTTCGTGCCCCATCCGCCCATGACGATCGGCGGTCCGGGCCGTTGCACGGGTTTCGGCAGGGCCGGCGAGTCGACGACCGAGTGGTGCTTCCCCGCGAACGAGTAGTGCTCACCGGCGGGCGTGTTCCACAGACCGGTGACGATCTCGAGTTGTTCCTCGAGCATCTCGAAGCGTTCTCCGGTCGAAGGGAACGGGATCGCGTACGCGGCGTGCTCGGCGTCGTACCACCCGGCGCCGATCCCGAGCTCGACGCGTCCGCCGCTCATGGCGTCGGCCTGCGCGACTTGGATCGCGAGCGGTCCGGGAAACCGGAACGTGACCGGCGTGACGAGCGTGCCGAGCCGGATGCGCGTGGTCTCGCGGCCGATCGCGGCGAGGGTCATCCACGCGTCGGTCGAACCGGGCCCGGGCGATCCCTCGCCGATCCTCTGGTAGTGGTCGGAACGGAAGAAGGCGTCGAAGCCGAGCCGCTCCGCACTCTGCGCCACCGCGAGCAATTGGTCGTAGGTCGCGCCCTGTTGAGGCTCGGTGAAGATGCGTAGTCGCATGCCTCGCGGAACCTAGTCGTCAACCGCCGTACCATGCAGGGGTGCTGAACGTCGAGCGCTGGCCCGAGCTGCGAGAGCCACTGATGGTCGTCGCGCTCTCGGGCTGGGTCGACGCGGGAATCGCCGGCGCCGGAACCATGTCCGCGTTGCGGGAGCAGCTGGTCGACGCCGACGAGTTCGCGTCGATCGACCTCACCGATCACATGGACCTCCAGCAGACCCGGCCGACCGCGCACTGGTCCGAGGCCGGCGACCGGGTCATCGACTGGCCCGAGATCACATTCGTCTCCGGACGGCTCGGACGCGACGTCATCCTGGTGTCGGGCCCGGAGCCGTCGTTGCGTTGGCCGACGATATCGGTCGCAATCGTCGACCTCGCCCGAACGTTGCGCGTACGCGACGCGTGCACCGTTGCCGGGATGCCATCGCTCGTTTCGCATCGACGTCCCGTGCCCGTCCTCGCGACTGCATCCCATCACTCGCTCGCGCAAGAGATCGCGCCGCTGCGATACGCCTACGGCGGTCCGACCGGACTGCAGACGATCGTGCAGCGCGCGCTCGGAGACGCGGGGGTACGCAGCGCCGGTCTGTGGGCACAGGTTCCGCAGTACGTCTCGGGCTCACCGTCGCCGCCTGCAGTGCGCGCCTTGCTGCGCCGACTTTCCGAGATCGGGAGGCTGGAGATCGACCTGCGCCCCCTCGACGCGCGCTGTGACGCTTACGCGGCGCGCGTCGACGCCGGGCTCGCGACCCGACCGGAGGTGCAAGAGGTCGTCGACCGCATCGACCGCGAGCAGACCGCGACCGCCGACGACCTCGTCTCCGAGATCGAGGTCTTCTTGCGGGAGCAGCCCGGCGGATAGTTGGCGGCGCGGGCCCGACTAGGCGCTCGGAGGACCTGGCCGCGAGAATGCGGCCATGTCTGTTGTCCGCATCAATGCAATCACCGTTCCGCCCGAACGGGCAGACGATCTGGTCGAGCGCTTCGCGCACCGGGCCGGCGAGGTCTCCAAGATGGAGGGGTTCGAGGCGTTCGAGCTCCTCCGTCCGACCGACGGCAAGGACGTGTTCTACGTGTACACGCGCTGGCGCTCGACGGAGGACTTCGAACGCTGGCTCAACAGCCGCGCCTTCGACCAGGGCCACGCCCAGCACAGTGAGAAGGGCCCGGTCGGGACGGGGAGCGACCTGCTCGCGTTCGACGTCGTCCAAGAGGAGTACGCGTGACCGCGGTCGATCCGATCGCACAGCTCACGGGCGTCGGCGGCGCATTCGAGATCGTCGTCGACGACGTCCTCGGCCATCCGATGCAGGTCTACAAGAAGCGGATGCGCTCCCTGCGCGAGCTGATGGCCCAGAACGTGGCGCGCGCCGACGTCGACTGGGTCGTGCAGGACGACCGCCGCTTCACCTACGGCGAGCACGACCGGCTCGCACGCGTGCTGGCGGCCTCGCTCGCGCGGCTCGGCGTGCGGCGAGGCGACCGGGTCGCACTCGTATCGGCGAACGTGCCCGAATGGGTCGTCACGTGGTGGGCCTGCGCGATCCTCGGCGCCACCCTCGTGCCCCTCAACGCGTGGTGGAAGGCGGAAGAGCTCGAGTTCGGTCTGAGCGACTCGGGATCGAAGGTGCTCATCGGCGACGCCCGACGCGTCGCGCTCGTGCGCGACCGGATCGCGTCGCTGCCCGAGTTGCAGCACGTCTTCGTCATCGACGGCCCGGCCGACGCGGCCGCACGGTCGTTCGACGAGCTGATCGACGACCCCGGCGATCCCGGGATGCCGGAGTCGCCGATCGACGAGGACGACGTGCTCGCCATCCTCTACACGTCGGGTACCACGGGAAAGCCGAAGGGTGCGACCGTGTCACATCGCCAGGCAATCGCGAACGTGCAGAACATCATCGTGATGGGCGTCGCGCAGGCGATGCGCGGGACGCCGCCCCCCGAAGCCGAGGCCGGTCTCCAGTCGGCGTCGCTGCTCGTCGTGCCGCTCTTCCATGTGACGGGTTGTCTGTCGACGATGATGCTCTCGTACGCGACCGGAGCCAAGGTCGTGTTGATGCCGGTCGGTCGTTTCGATCCCGACGTCGCGATGCAGACGATCGAACGCGAGCGGGTCACGGCCATCGGCGGCGTTCCCACGATCATGTGGCGGATCCTTGAGTCGCCCAACCTCGACGCGTACGACCTCACCTCGGTGAAGCGCGCGTCGTACGGAGGCGCGCCCGCGGCCCCCGAGCTGGTCGAGCGCATCGAGCGGGTCTTCCCGCACATGCGCAAGACGCTGACGACCGCGTACGGGCTGACCGAGACGGCGTCCGTCGCGACCGCGCACGGCGGCGACGACTACTTCGCGCATCCCGGTTCGGTCGGGCGCGCGGCACCCACGGTCGAGTTGCGGGTCGTCGACGAGCGGGATCGCGACGTGCCGGCCGGTGAGCGGGGCGAGATCTGGATCAAGGGGCCGACGGTGATGGCGCACGGGTACTGGCACCGGCCCGACGCGAATGCCGCCGCGTTCACCGACGGCTGGTTCCACACCGGCGACATCGGCTACCTCGATGCCGACGGATTCCTCTATCTGGTCGACCGGGCCAAGGACATGATCATCCGCGGCGGCGAGAACGTGTACTGCGTGGAGATCGAGAACGTGTTGTTCGACCATCCCGACGTGGTCGATGCCGCGGTCGTCGGTGTGCCGCACAAGACGCTCGGCGAGGAGGTGAAGGCGGTCGTGCAGCTGCGGCCGGGATCCACCACGACCGCCGACGATCTGCGCGACTGGTGTCGGGAGCGTCTCGCGAACTTCAAGGCGCCGGAATACGTCGAGCTCCGAGACGAGCCGCTCCCGCGCAATCCCGCGGGCAAGGTGCTCAAGAATTTGCTGCGCGGCGAGTCGGCGTTCGCGGCTTCCGACGACCAAGCGCTCTAGTGCTGTTCGACGTCCATCGCGTCTGGGGCTACAGCGCGATCGTCGCGAACTTCCTCGCGGGTATGTACACGCTCGGAGCGTGGCGCTGGCCGCGCTGGCGCACGCGGTTTCTGTGGTGGCCGACGATCATCGCCGAATCGATGATGATGATCCAGGTGTTCCTCGGTGTCCTCCTGGTCAGCGTGCAGCACTACGCGCCGCCCCGCTTCCACATGTTCTACGGCTTCGTCGCGTTCATCACCGTCGGGTTGCTCTACTCGTACCGGTACGTCTGGAAGGCGCGCGGCTGGATGGAGCTCGCGTACGGGCTGGGCGGGCTCTTCATCATGGGGCTCGGGATCCGCGCGGTGCTCCAGGTGATTTGAGTCAGAATGCACCTGTGCCCGCGCCGCGCCGCCGCGTCATGCTGCTCTTCGGTGGACAGTCGGCAGAGCACGACGTCTCGCGGGCAACGGCCGTCGCCGTCGCCCGTGCCCTCGACCCCGCCAAGTACGACGTCATCCCCGTAGGGATCGCGACGGATGGCCGTTGGCTCCTCGCGGCCGACGCGCAGCGCATGCTCGCGGCCGGGCGCGACGCCCTTCCCGCCGCGTTCGTGGTCGAAGGCGACCTCGTGCCGATGCCGAGCGCGTCCCGTTCGAACGAGGTGGACGTCGTGATCCCGTTGCTGCATGGGCCCTACGGCGAAGACGGCACCGTGCAGGGCCTCCTCGAGCTCGCGGGCCTGCCGTACGTCGGCGCGGGCGTGCTCGGGTCCGCGATTGCAACGGACAAGATCGCGATGAAGCAGATGTTCGCCGCCGCCGGCCTCGAGACCGCGCGCGCACTGACCTTGCGCGACGGGCAGCGCGTCGACGAGTTCGTCCGGCGGGCTGAGGCCGACTTCGGGTTTCCGTGTTTCGTGAAGCCCGCGAACATGGGTTCGTCGGTCGGCGTCACCAAGGCGCGCACGCGCTCGGAGCTGCGTGACGCGATCGCGACCGCCCTCACCTTCGACGAGTGGATCCTTGCCGAGGAGATGGTGCGAGGGCGGGAGATCGAGGTCGGTATCCTCGGCGACGATCCGGCCGTGGCATCGCTTCCCGGCGAGGTCGTTCCCGCCGCCGACTTCTACGACTACGCCGACAAGTACGAAGACGGCAAGGCCGAGCTGCGCGCGCCGGCGCCCCTGTCGTCCGAACAGACCGCCGAGGTGCAACTCCTCGCGGTGCGCGCGTTCGAAGCCTGTCGCGGCGAGGCCATGGCCCGGGTCGACTTCTTCCTTCGCGACGACGGCGTCTTCGTCGTCAACGAGCTGAACACGATCCCGGGCTTCACGCCCATCTCGATGTACCCGCGGCTCTGGGAGGTTTCCGGCGTGCCCTATGCCGATCTCCTCGACCGGCTCGTCGACCTCGCGATCGCCCGGGCGCAGCGCCGGGCGATCCGGCGGGGACGTCAGCGCTCACCCGGGTAGGCCGAGAGGGACAGGCCGAGAGGGACAAGTCGTACGATTCCTCCACACCGCCAGAGGAGGCCGCCGTGGCCGTCAGTGCATACATCCTCATCCAGACCGAGGTCGGCAAGGCGTCCGCCGTCGTCGACGCGTGCCGGAAGCTCGCCGGTGTCGTGCAGGCCGACGACGTGACCGGCCCGTACGACGTCGTCTTGCGGGCCGAGGCGGGCTCGATCGACGAGCTCGGGCGCATGGTCGTCTCGCAGGTGCAGCTCGTCGACGGAATCACCCGCACGCTGACCTGCCCTGTCGTCCACCTGTAGCGACCACGTTCTGCCCGAGGATCCGACCACGTTCTACCCGAGGATCGTGGTCTCGTCGGTTTACGCCGCATCCGCACTCCGGCCTACCCTTGCACGCCTATGGCCTCCACGCCCTCGTCCCTGCCGACCGCCAACCGTAGGTTGCTCGAATGGGTCGAAGGCTGGGCGGCGATACTCCGGCCGGACCACGTCCATTGGTGTGACGGTTCCGACGAGGAGTACCGGCACCTGTGCCAACAGCTCGTCGCATCCGGCACCTTCACGCCGCTCGACCCGGACAAGCGTCCCGACAGCTTCTACGCGCGCAGCGATCCCGGCGACGTCGCCCGGGTCGAGGACCGCACGTTCATCTGCAGCGAGCGCGAGATCGATGCCGGTCCGACCAATCACTGGCGAGCGCCCGAAGAGATGCGGGCCGAGCTGCTGGCGTTGTTCGACGGCGCGATGCGCGGGCGCACGCTCTACGTGGTGCCGTTCTCCATGGGTCCGCTCGGGTCGCGCATCGCCCACATCGGCGTCGAGCTCACCGATTCCGCGTACGTCGCCGCGAGCATGCGCACGATGACGCGCATGGGCCGCGGTGCGCTCGACGTCCTGGGTGCCGACGGCGAGTTCGTGCCGTGCCTGCACTCGGTCGGGATGCCGCTCGAGCCGGGTCAGGCCGACGTGCCGTGGCCCTGTAACAACGAGCACAAGTACATCGTGCACTTTCCCGAGACGCGCGAGATCTGGTCGTTCGGCTCCGGCTACGGCGGCAACGCGCTCCTGGGCAAGAAGTGCTTCGCCCTGCGCATCGCGAGCGTCATGGCACGCGACGAGGGCTGGCTCGCGGAGCACATGCTCATCCTCAAGCTCACGAACCCGGCGGGCGAGGCTCGTTTCATCGCAGGCGCGTTCCCGAGTGCCTGCGGTAAGACGAACCTCGCCATGCTCGTGCCGACGCTGCCGGGCTGGAAGGCGGAGACGATCGGCGACGACATCTGCTGGATGAAGTTCGGCGACGACGGCCGCCTCTACGCGATCAATCCCGAGTTCGGCATGTTCGGTGTCGCTCCTGGCACGGGACCGGACACCAACGCGAACGCGATCGCCGCGCTCGCGAGCAACACCGTCTTCACGAACGTCGCGCTCACCGACGATCGAGACGTCTGGTGGGAGGGTCTCACGGTCGACCCGCCGACGCACTGCACCGACTGGAAGGGCAACGACTGGACACCCGCTTCCGGCGTGGCGGCTGCGCACCCCAACAGCCGCTTCACCGCGCCGCTCGCGCAGGTGCCGTGCGTCGCACCCGAATGGCAGGACCCGAACGGCGTTCCGATCTCGGCGATCTTGTTCGGCGGCCGCCGCCGGAGCACGGTGCCGCTCGTGACCGAGGCGTACAACTGGCGCCACGGCGTGTTCCTGGGTTCGATCATGGGCTCCGAGACCACGGCGGCCGCGGCCGGCGCGGTCGGCAATCTCCGGCGCGATCCGTTCGCCATGCTGCCGTTCTGCGGTTACAACATGGGCGACTACTTCGCGCACTGGCTGCGGATGGGGGAGTCCGCGAACGACGAGAAGCTGCCGAAGCTGTTCTACGTCAACTGGTTCCGCAAGGACGCCGAGGACCGGTTCCTCTGGCCGGGATACGGCGAGAACAGCCGGGTGCTCGCGTGGGTGTTCGACCGGTGTTCGAACGATGCCGCGGCACGCGACACGGCGATCGGCCGTTTGCCCACTGCCGACGCGTTGCCGACCGAGGGGCTGCAGCTCGCTCCCGGCGCGATCGACGAGCTCTTGTCGGTCGACGACGACGAGTGGCGCGCGGAGCTCCCCTTGATCGAGGAGCACTACGCCGTGTTCGCCGATCACCTTCCGACCGCGCTGCACGACGAGCTCGACGCCCTGGCCAAACGCCTCGCGGAGTAGCGCGCTCCGTGGGCCTGTTCAGTTGGATCGTCGTCGGCTTCGTCGCCGGCGCGCTGGCCCGGGCCGCCACCGGCGGCGGTTGGAATCTCGGCTGCCTCGGGACCGTGGTGGTCGGCGTCGTCGGCGGTCTGATCGGCGGCATGCTGTTCAACGCCGCGGGCGACGAGGGGATCGGCGACTTCGGGTTGCGCTCGATGTTCGTCGCGTTCGTCGGCGCGGTCGTGGTGCTCGCGCTCGTCGCCCTGGTGACCGGGCGCGGCGCGCGCTCCCGGCGCAGGCGCTGAACCGCGGCGAGGATCAACGCCGACGAGCTGAGACGGGTCAGATCTCGGCGGTGGGGATTCCGAGGTCGGGCTCGGATCCGGTCCGCACCCGGGTGGCGCGGCCCGTTGCGTCGAGGTCGAAGACGACCCGTTGGCCCTGGCGCAGCATCCGGAAGAGCGAGCCGGTGAGCGCGTCGCTCGCGAGCACGACCTCGGAGCGGTCGGTGTCCACCACGACCAGGCCCTCTCGGGTCGCCGGGTCGAACATCTTCACGGTGCCTTGCATGTCGGCTCCAGGTACAACCGGTCGGCCTAGGCCTTGACGATCTTGCCCGCCTTCAGGCACGAGGTGCACACGTTGACGCGCTTGGGCGAGCCGTCGACGATCGCCCGCACCCGCTGGATGTTGGGATTCCAACGCCGCTTCGTGCGACGGTGCGAGTGGCTGAGGCTCATGCCGAAGATCGGCTTCTTGGCGCACACGTCGCAGACCGAAGACATCGTCCGAACACCCCTTGCGTCGCGGCAACCGAGCACGAAAAGGGTAGCACCCCGGTATTCTGGCGCCCGATGCCGACGCTGACCTGCTTGTCCGCTGCAGATCTGCGCCGAGCCGTGCTCCGCTTCCGCGACGCACTGCGCGCGCACCAAGAGGAGCTGAACCGGCTCAACGTCTACCCCGTACCCGACGGCGACACCGGAACGAACATGGCGCTGACGCTCGAGTCGGTGAGCGCCGAGCTGCGGACCGCCGACTCGATGGACGAGGTGTGCCACGCCGTGAGCCGCGGCTCGCTCATGGGCGCGCGCGGGAACTCCGGTGTCATCACGTCCCAGATCCTGCGCGGGCTCGTCGAGGGCTTCGGCGTCCTCGACGCCGTACGTGGGGTCGATCTGCGCTCCGGGCTGCGCCGCGGCTCGGATGCCGCGTACCAAGCAGTGATGCGGCCCGTGGAGGGGACCATTCTCACCGTCGTGCGGGAGGCGGCCGAGGCGGTCGAGGCGCTCGGCGGCGAGCCGACGCTCGCGGCCGCGCTCGAGCGCGCGTACGACGCCGCCCATGACGCGGTCGAGCGCACGCCGCAACTCCTCCCGGCGCTGCGCGACGCGGGAGTGGTCGACGCGGGCGGTAAAGGATTCACGTTGCTGCTCGCCGCGTTGCTGGAGGTCGTCTCGGGCCGCGCGATCCCCGAGCCCGAGGTGGTAACCACACCCGCGGCCGTCGCTGCGCATCTTGCCGGCGACGAGGTCTCGAACCTGCGCTACGAGGTGATGTACCTGCTCGACGCGCCGGACGAGACGCTGCCCGCGTTCCGAAACGCCTGGAGCGCGATCGGCGACTCGATCGTTGTCGTCGGCGGCGACGGGCTGTGGAACTGCCATATCCACACGAACGACATCGGCGGCGCGGTCGAGGCCGGTATCGACGCGGGCCGGCCGCACAAGATCCGGATCACCGACCTGGTCGAGCAGGTCGAAGAAGAGGAACGGTGGGTCCGCGAGGCCGACGTGCTCGCCGACCTCGGTGGTTTCGCCGATCAGCCCGTCGTGACCACGGCGGTCGTCGCGGTCGGCGTCGGCGAGGGGATCCGCCGCTTGCTCACGAGCCTCGGCGTGCAACACGTCATCGCCGGCGGGCAGTCGATGAACCCCTCGACCGCGCAGATCCTCGAGGCGGTCGAGTTGTGTCGCGCCGATGCCGTCATCGTCCTCCCGAACAACAAGAACATCGTCCCGGTCGCCAAGCAGGTCGACGCGTTGAGTGCGAAGGAGGTCGCGGTGATCGCCACGCACAGCGTCGCCGCTGCCCTCGCCGCGCTGGTCGAATACGACCCGAACGCGACCGTCGCCGCCAACGCGCGATCGATGCAGGTAGCTCTCGAACGCGTCCGCACCGGCGAGGTGACGCAGGCCGTCCGCGACGCCTCCGTCGACGGCGAGAAGGTCCGGGAGGGCGACTGGCTGGCTCTCGCACGCGACGGGGTGGTGGCCACGGTGGGCTCGGCGGCCGACGCGGTGTACAAGCTCTTGGAGGCGCTCGTCGACGACGACAGCGAGATCGTCACCGTGCTCGTGGGCTGCGACGCCGCCGCCAACGAGACCGAGCGCATCCGCGAGCACATCGAGTACGCGTTCCCTCACCTCGAGGTCGAGTTCCACGACGGTGGCCAGCCCCTGTATCCCTATCTCGTGGGCGTGGAGTGACCGACGCGTGCCCACCGGTGATCCGCCGCTGACGCTGGCAGATCTGCGCGAGATCCCGCTCGAGCGATTGAAGGGTGTCGGATCCGCGCTCGAGGCGCGCCTCGCCGACATGGAGCTGCGGACCGTCCTCGATCTGCTGCAGCACTACCCCCGGCGGTGGATCGACCGGACGAAGAAGACCGACATCGCCGCGCTCGCCGTGGGCGAGGAGGCGACGGTCTTCGCCGAGGTGCGCACGGTTCACGGTCGCAGGACGCGTCAGGGCCGTGCGCTGGTGGAGGCGGTCGTGCACGACGGCACGTCGATGCTGACGATCACGTTCTTCAACCAGGGTTGGCGGGAGAAGCAATTGAGCGTCGGGACGGAGGCCGCCTTCTTCGGCAAGCTCGACGTGTACCGCGGCAAGCGGCAGATGACGAACCCGGTCGTCGACGTCGTCGGCCGGGCCGGCGTCGCCGACGAGAAGACGGGCGTGATCGTCCCCGTGTACCCGCAGTCGGGCAAGGCCGAGGTGTTCACCTGGCAGCTCCGGGCAATGGTGTCGGACGCGCTCGCGAAATGCCGTGCCCGCGGCTTCGCCGATCCGCTCGACGAGACCGTGCTCGATCGCTGTGACCTGGTCGATCGCAACACGGCCTTGCGCGCCATCCACCGTCCGGAGTCGATGGCGGAGCTCGCGGCGGCGAAGGGGCGCTTGATCTTCGACGAATTCCTGCGGATGCAGGTCGGCCTCGTGGCGCGCAAGCGGGCGTTCGAGGCCGAGGAGTCGGGCATCCGGCACCGGGTCGACGGGCCATTGGTGGATACGTTCGTCGCCGGGCTGCCGTTCGTGCTCACCGGGGATCAGCAGCGCGCCCTCGACGAGATCACGCGCGATCTCGCGGGGCCCGCGCCGATGCACCGCTTGCTGCAGGGCGACGTCGGCTCGGGCAAGACTGTGGTCGCGCTCGCCGCGCTGCTCGTCGCGGTGCAGGGTGGCTACCAGGGTGCCTTCATGGCGCCGACCGAAGTGCTCGCAGAGCAGCATTACCTCGGCTCGTTGCGGCTCCTCGAAGGACTGTCGGTGCCGGCGGAGGGCACGCTGCTCGCGGACCGACCCGTGCGGGTCGCGCTGCTGACGAACCGTACGACCGCGGCCGAGCGCCGGCGGATCACCGCAGGACTCGAGGCGGGCGAGATCGACATCCTGGTCGGTACCCACGCATTGCTCTACGGCGACGCGAGCTTCTCCCGGCTCGGGCTCGCGGTGGTCGACGAACAGCACCGCTTCGGGGTGGAACAGCGCGCGCTCCTGCGCGGCAAGGGCGACCAGCCCGACGTGCTTGTCATGACCGCCACCCCGATCCCGCGCACCGCGGCGATGCTGGTGTACGGCGATCTCGACAAGTCTGAGTTGCGGGAGCTGCCGCCCGGACGCACCCCGATCGAGACGACGCTGGTCGATCCGACCCCGCTGGCCCAGGCGGCGGCGTGGGACGCGCTCCGGGCGGAGGTCGCGGCGGGTCACCAGGCGTACGTCGTGTGCCCGCTCGTCGAGGACAAGGGCAGGGTCGAGGCGAAGGCCGCGACCGCGGAGTACGAGCGGCTGCAGGCCGAGGAGCTCCACGACCTGCGGGTCGGACTGCTGCACGGGCAGATGCCGTCGAAGGAGAAGGAGGCCGCCATGCGCGCGTTCCGCGCGGGCGAGCTCGACGTGCTCGTGGCGACGACGGTGATCGAGGTCGGTGTCGATGTGGCCAACGCCACGGTCATGGTCGTCGAGGACGCCGACCGGTTTGGGCTCTCGCAGCTCCACCAGCTGCGGGGTCGGGTCGGGCGCGGGGGCGACCGGTCGTACTGCTTCTTGTTCGCGGATCCGACGACCGAGGACGGGGAGCTTCGGCTCGCGGCGATGGCCGAGAGCACCGACGGCTTCGCGCTCGCGGAGAAGGACCTCGAGATCCGGGGTTCCGGTGAGGTGTTCGGGGAGCGCCAATCGGGCTTCAGCGACCTCAAGCTCGGGCGAATCCCACGCGACGAGGCGGTTGTGATGCAAGCGCGGGGCGTCGCGGAGGAGATCCTCGATCGCGACTCGGAGCTCGCCGCCCACGCCCAGCTCCGGGACGAGGTCCACGATCTGCTCGGCGACGCGGTCGACTTCTTGTTCAAGTCGTGAGCAAGCCCCGAAGCGCGCGGGGGTTGCGGGTGATCGCAGGCAGCGCCCGCGGCCGGCGGCTCGTCGCGCCGGCCGGCGATCAGGTGCGACCGACGAAGGACATCGCGCGCGAGGCGATGTTCTCCGCGCTCGACGCGCGCGGGGCGCTCGACGACGCGATCGTGCTCGACCTCTACGCGGGCACCGCCGCGCTCGCGATCGAAGCGCTGTCGCGCGGGGCGGCCGCGGCCGTGCTCGTCGAGCGCGACCGCGCCGCATTGGAGGCCATTCGAACCAACCTCCAGGTACTCCCGGCCAACCCGTCGGCCGACCCTTCGACCAACCCGTCGACTCGCCCGCGCGTCGACGTCGTCGCACGCGACGTCGGCCGGTTCCTCGCCGCGGGGCTGCCACCGGACGCACCCTTCGATCTCGTGTTCGTCGACCCGCCGTACGACACCGCCGACGAGGACGTCACCGAGGTGCTCGCTTCACTGATGGTGCCCGGTTGGCTCGCGCCCGGCGCGATCGTGACCGTCGAGCGGCCGGTGCGTCACCCCGTCGTCGTCCCGGCGGGGCTCTCGACCGGCTGGGAGCGGACGTTCGGCGATACGCTTTTGTCCTTCGTATATCCGTGACTTCCGTGTTTGCCTGACTCGAGTGGGGAGACTGCGTGGCGACCGCCCTCTGCCCGGGATCGTTCGACCCGGTGACCCTCGGTCACCTCGACATCATCGAGCGCTCCTCCCGGCACTTCGACGAGGTGATCGTCGCGGTGATCCGCAATCCCCAAAAGACGCAGTCGTTGTTCAGCCTCGAGGACCGCCAGCAGATGCTGAAGGAGGCGACGCAGCATCTGCCGAACATCCGCATCGAGTTCTTCAAGGGCCTGCTCGTCGACTTCGCCCGCGATCACAGCGTCGACGCGATCGTCAAGGGTTTGCGGGCGGTCTCCGACTTCGACCAGGAGCTCCAGATGGCGCAGATGAACCAGCGCCTCTCCGGGATCGACACCTTCTTCTTGTCGACCAGCCCCCAGCACTCCTTCCTGTCGTCGAGCCTCGTGCGGGAGGTCGCGAGATTCGGCGGCGACGTATCAGGCATGGTTCCGAAGAACGTGAACGACCGGCTGGTCGAGACGTTCCGCCGTACCGGCACCGAAGGGGAGGGGTGAAGATGCTCGAGGACGAACCCGAGAAGGTGCCGGACTCGACCGCGCTGCTCGAACAGCTGCGCGACATCCTCGAGGCCGCCCGCAAGCTGCCGATGTCGGCCTCCGTGTCGATCAACCGCGACGAGTTCGGTGCGATCCTGCAGGACGCGATCGACGGTCTCCCCGAGGAGCTGAGGGAGGCGCGCTGGCTCCTGAAGGAGCGCGACCAAGTGGTCGAGCGGGCCGCGAACGAAGCGGATCGCCTGGTCGACGCCGCGCGCGTGCGGGCCGAGCGCATGGTCGAGAAGAACGAGCTGGTCCGCGAGGCTCAGCGCACGAGCGCGGAGATCCTCGAAGACGCCGAGCGCCGGGCGGCGGCGATCCGCCACGAGGCCGAGGACTACGTCGACCGCAAGCTCGCCGCATTCGAGGTCGTGCTCGATCGCACGATGCAGACTGTGCAGAAGGGCCGCGAACGCCTCCAGGTGCACGCCCCCTCGCCCGTCGTCAACGAGTCCGACGCCGACGAGGCGGGCTTCTTCGACCAGGACGATCTCTGAACCGGCCCTCCCTGACCGGTCTCTGACAGCCCGGAAAAGAGGGCTGACCTGCTACGATCCACCGCGCCCGCGGTGCGCAGGCGGTACATTCCCCGCGCCCGGCCTGTCGGGCCCGACTCGCCGGTCAGCCCGGCATCCTCGACGATCCCCAGCGTTCCCCAGAAGCACTCTTCGAGCGGTCTTCCCAAGCGATTGCCCATGCCGACAACCAGCGCGTTTCGCATCCCCGTCGCCAATCTGCTGCGGCGCCCGGGCGCGTCCCGGGAAGTGCAGGCCGAGAGCGTGCTGTCCGACGTGCGCGGGCCGGGCGCCGAGGTGGCGCCCGACCGGCCCATCGCCGTCGACCTCACCCTCGAGCGGGTCTCGGAGGGCATGGTCGTGCGGGGCACGATCACCGCGCCGTGGGATGCGTCGTGCAGCCGCTGCCTGGCTCCGGTCGGAGGCCCGCTCGCCGTCCAGGTCGCAGAGTTGTACGAGCGGCGCCCGCTGGAGGGGGAGACCTACCTGCTCTCCGAGGACGACATCGTCGACCTCGAGCCCCTGATCCGCGACGCGCTGCTGCTCGAGCTCCCCGCCGCGCCGCTCTGCCGCCCCGATTGCCGCGGGCTGTGCGCGACCTGCGGCGCCGACCACAACCTCACGACCTGCGACTGCGACACCAGCGTTCCCGACCCGCGTTGGGCGGCGCTGCGGACGCTCGATCTCTGACCTCACCCCCTACCTCACCTGCCGATCCCGACCTCACGATCCCGACCCCACGATCTGACGAGGAGCTGCGAACCCATGGCCGTCCCGAAGCGCAAGATGAGCCGCTCGGCGACCCGCTCGCGCAAGTCGGCGAACATGCGCCTGGCCCCGCCCGCGCATTCGCTGTGTCCGAACTGCGGCGCGTCGCGACTTCCCCACCGGGTCTGCGGCAACTGCGGCTGGTACCGAGGCCGCCAAGTCCTCGACGTCGAGTAGCGGCGGGCGACCCGTGCCGCCCGTGATCGCGATCGACGCGATGGGCGGCGACCGCGCGCCTGCGGAGATCGTCGCGGGCGCGTTGGCGGCCGTCGAGGCGTGCGACGTCGACGTGCTGCTCGTCGGTCCGTCCGACATCCTCCGCACCCACCTGCTACCCGGGCGCGTCCCCGCGCGGGTAGAGCTCCTCGACGCGTCGGAAGTCATCGGGATGGACGAAGAGCCCGCGGCGGCGGTGCGCACGAAGAAGGATTCGTCGATCGTGCGCGCGGCCGAAGCCGTGCGAGATGGGCGCGCGGCCGCGATGGTGGGCGCCGGCAACACCGGTGCGACGATGGCGGCCGCGCTGTTGCGATTCGGGCGGATCAAGGGCGTGCACCGACCGGCCATCGCGCTCCCGATCCCCTTGTTCGGTGAGGACCGGATACAGCTGCTCGTCGACGGGGGCGCGACCGTCGACCCCGACCCGGAATGGCTCGTGGAGTGGGCCGAGCTCGCCCGCGCCTACGCGCGTGTCCGTCTCGGCGTGGCCGAGCCGACGATCGCACTGCTGTCGAACGGTGAAGAGCCCGGCAAGGGTGATGCACTGCGCAAGCGCGCGGCCGGCCTCTTCGCCGACGTGAAGGGTTTCGTCGGCAACGTCGAGGGCCGCGATCTGATGCGGCGCAGCGCCGACGTCGTCGTCACCGACGGCTTCACGGGCAATGTCGCCCTGAAGACCATGGAAGGTGCGGTGATGGGGCTGGCCGGGCTGGTGTTCGGGGTCGTCGACGAGCCCGGGACGCCATGGGCGGATGCCGCGGAGGTGCTCAAGCTGCGGTTGCTCGCGGCGGCGTCGTCGCTCCTGCCCGACAACACCGGCGGTGCGATGTTGCTCGGCGTCGAGGGTGTGTGCGTGATCTCACACGGATCGTCGTCGGCGACCGCAATCGTCAATGCCGTGCGGGTAGCGCGCGATTGCATACGCGCCGACGTCGTCGTCAAGCTGCGCGAGTCGGTCGGAGCGCCAGATGCCCGCTGAGACGCACAGCCACCGCGGGCCGGTCGACGCCGCCGATGTCGAAAGGGTCGTTCGCGACCAGCTCGTCGAGATCTTCGGTGTCGATCCCGACACCATCACGCTCGACACGCGGCTGCGCGAAGACCTCGACGCCGACGACTTCGCCGTGATCGATCTCGTCGAGGGCGTGATCTCGGAGCTCGGTGAGCGGACCGTCGGCTTCTCGATCGACGACGACGATCTCGTGGAGCTGCGCAGCGTGCGCGACGCGGTCGAGTGTGCGCTGGCCGGGCTTCGATCGGCGCCACCGTCGTGAGCCAGCTCGCGTCGTTTCAAGGTCTCGACACGCTCGAGGCGAGCATGGGGGTTCGCTTCGACGACCGCCGCGTTCTCCTGCGATCACTCGCACACCGATCCTGGTGTGCCGAGAACGGCGAACCGGAATCGAACGAGCGGCTCGAGTTCCTCGGCGATTCGGTCCTCGGTCTCGTCGTGACGCATTACGTCTTCGAGCACTTCCCCGAGCTTCCCGAAGGCCAGCTCTCCGAGGTGCGCGCCGGCGTCGTGAACTCCGTCGTGCTCGCGGAGCTCGCGCTCGAGCTCGATCTCGGCGCGCACCTGCTCCTCGGCAAAGGTGAGGACGCGGCCGGCGGTCGCGCCAAGCCGTCGATCCTCGCCGACGCATTCGAGGCGGTCGTCGCCGCGGTGTACCTCGATCAGGGTCTCGCGGTCGCGCGCGACCTCATTCTGCGCTGCCTGTCCGAGCGGATCGCCGACGCCGCCGCCGGTCCGGGCGGCCGCGACTACAAGACCAGATTGCAGGAGGCGACTGCGGCCCGGTCGCTCGGTCGCCCGCGCTACCTCGTCCGCGACGAAGGCCCGGATCACGCGAAGCGATTCTTCGCGGCGGTCTACCTGAACGATCGTCAGTACGGCGAGGGCGACGGGCGGTCCAAGAAGCAGGCCGAGCAGTCCGCCGCGTGGGTCGCATGGACGCGTTTGCAGGACGAGGCCGCGGGGCAGGGGGGCAAAGATGCCGGAGCTACCTGAGGTCGAGGTCTTGCGCCGCGACCTCGAAAAGGAGGTGGTCGGCAAGAAGATCAAGTCCGTCGAGGTCACCGGGGCGCGGTCGGTGCGCCGGCACAAGAACAAGAAGGAATTCATCGCGCTGCTCGAGGGCCGCAAGATCGTCTCGGTGCAGCGCCGAGGGAAGTACCTCGTGATCCGGCTCGACGGACCCGAGGCGCTGATCGTGCACCTCGGAATGTCAGGTCAGCTTCTGCGCGCGAAGTCCGCGCGCGAGAAGGCTCCGAAGCACACCCACGTGGTGATCCACTTCACCCAGGGCGGGCTGCTTCGTTTCGTCGACCCGCGGACGTTCGGCGAGATGTTCGTGACGAAGTACGACGACCTCGAGGAGCAGGTCGAAGAGCTCGCGCACCTCGGGCTCGATCCGCTCGAGACGGCAATGTCGTGGGACCTGTTCGGACGGATGCTCGCCGACAAGCACGCGCGGCTCAAGTCGTTGTTGATGGACCAGAAGTTCATCGCGGGCATCGGCAACGTGTACAGCGACGAGATCCTCTTCCAAGCCGGTCTGAAGTGGGACCGCATGAGCGACGCACTCTCCCAACAGGAGATCCGTCGGCTCTATCGCGCGATCTTCGAGACGCTCCAGGACGCGGTCAAGTACCGGGGCTCGTCGCTCGCCGACGAGCAATACGTCGACTTGTTCGGACGCCCGGGCGAATACCAGCATCGCCACCAGGTCTACGACCGCGAGGGCCTGGCGTGTCCGCGCTGTCGACGGGTGGTGCACCGGGCGCGCTTTGCCAACCGCTCGACCTTCTTCTGCGAGGCGTGTCAGGTGTGACCGAACCGTCCGCGTCCGCTCGGCCCGTCCGTGTGCGAGTCGTTGCGACCGGGCGGGTGCAAGGCGTCTGGTTCCGTGACGCGTGCCGGGAACGGGCCCGCGAGGAGCACGTCGCCGGTTGGGTCCGCAATCGCAGCGACGGCGCAGTGGAGGCCGAGTTCGAAGGTTCGGCCGCGGCGGTCGAACGGCTCGTCGCGTGGTTTCGCACGGGCCCGCCGCGGGCCCGGGTCGACGCGGTCGCGACATCGACGGTTCCGACGACCGGCGATCTACGGTTCCGCATTCTTTGAGGTATTTGGCTTTGAGGTCCGCCGGAGGCGGCGGCCCGCCCCCTACCATCGGCGATCGGAGAGGGGGGCCGAGTTGTTCCTCAAGTCGTTGACGTTGAAGGGCTTCAAGTCCTTCGCGGACAAGACCACGCTCGATTTCGAACCCGGCGTCTGCGTCGTCGTCGGCCCCAACGGGTCGGGGAAGTCGAACATCGTCGACTCTGTCGCCTGGGTGCTCGGCGCGCAGGGCGCGCGGGCGCTGCGCGGCACGAAGATGGACGACGTCATCTTCGCGGGGACTGCCGATCGCCCCGCCCTCGGCCGGGCCGAGGTCTCGCTGACGATCGACAACAGCGCGCGGCTCCTGCCGATCGAGTTCACCGAAGTCACCATCACGCGGATGCTGTTCCGCACGGGTGAGTCCGAGTACCTGATCAACGGAGCTCCCTGCCGGCTGCTCGACATCCAAGATCTGCTCTCCGACACCGGCATCGGCCGCCAGCAGCACGTGATCGTCGGGCAGGGTCAGCTCGACGCGGTGCTCAACGCCCGGCCCGAGGACCGGCGCGGCATCATCGAGGAGGCAGCCGGGATCCTCAAGTTCCGCAAACGCAAGGAAAAGGCGGAGCGCCGGCTCGAGGCGACCGAAGGCAACCTGTTGCGGCTCACCGATCTCCTGCGCGAGGTGCGCCGGCAGCTGCGGCCGCTCGAACGCCAGGCCGATGCCGCGCGCCGTCACGACGGGCTCGTCACCGAGCTGCATGCGATCCGCCTTCACTTGTCCGGCCGCGAGATCGAGCAGCTGCGCGGTCGAGAGCACAAGCGCGTCGAGGCGCGCCGCGACCTCGCGCAGCGCGAGCAAGACGTGCGCGTGGAGCTCCGCGCGCTCGACGCGGAGGTGCTCGACGCCGAACGGGCGCTCGCAGTGCCGGGCGAGGACGACGTCGCCGATGTGCTCGCGCGCACCGAGGCGTTGCGCGAGCGCGGTCGCGGACTCGTGAATCTCGTGACGGAGCGGGGTCGGAGCCTCGACCGCGAGTTGGCGTCGGTCGCCGACGAGGGAGTCGTCGAGTCGCTCGTCGCCGAGGCCGCGAACGTGCGGGCCCAGCTGGTCGCGGTCAACACCGACTTCGATTCGCTGGCACCGTCGCGCGCCGAGGTCGAGGCAGCCGAGGCGAAGGTCGACGCGCTGGGAGTGGTGTCGGTCACCGTGGCCGAGGGCGAATTCCAACGAGCGGCGCAGGAGCTCGACCAGTTGCAGTCGCGCGCCGGCTCGGTCGAGATCGATCTCGCGCGCGTGCGCGAGGAGCTCGGCCGCGTCGACGCCGACGGCGCGACCCTCGAACCTCGAGCTCGCGAGGCCCGCGCCGCGCAGGCGGAGGCGGATCGCGCCCGGGCCGAGGTGCAGGCCCAGATCGCGGTTTCGCCCGACCTCACTGCGGAGGCGCGAGAGCTGCACGCGGCCGAGGACGCACTGCGCGAAGCCGACGTCGCGCATCGTCGCGCCGAGAGCGACGCGTCGCGCTGGCGGGCCCGCGCCGAGATGCTCGCGCTGGCGCTCGAAGAGGCGCACGCGGCGGTCGGCGGTGACGACATCGCTGCGCTCGAAGGCGTGCTCGGTCCGCTCGTCGACCTGCTCGAGATCGACGAGGGTTGCGAGCTCGCGGTGAGTGCCGCGCTCGGCGACGCGCTGAAGGCGATCGTCGTCGACGGCGACGACGCGGCTCGCGCCGCGGTCGAGCGTCTGAAGCGAGGCGACCGCCAGGCGTTATTGCTCGTGGCCGGAGGTCGAGCGACGGGTATGCAGATCTCGTTCGCACCGACCGGTTCGCACCCGCTCGGCGCGTCGGTGCGCGGTTTGCTCCCCGGGCTCGACTCGGTGCTCGCCCGGCTCTTCGCGGAGTTCGTCCTCGTCGACGGCGGATGGGAGCACGCGCTCGACGTCGCGCTCGCGAATCCGGGAGTGGTGGCGGTGACGCGCGAGGGCGATCGCTTCGGTGGACCGTCCGCGTGGCGGGCGGGTCCGTCGGGATCGTCGATCGTGACGCCGGCCGCGCTGGCCGATGCCACCACCCGCGCCCGCGAGGCCGAGGTCGGGCGCGATTCGGCCGAGGCCGAGGTCGAGGTGGCGCGCGGGCGGTTCGAGGCGGCGCGGCGAGCCGAGCTGCGCGCGACCGAGGACGAACGGCGCCGGCGCGTCGAGCTCGAGCAGCTGACTGCTCGCGCCGCCCAGCTGCAACGCGAAGTCGAGGTCGGCGCCGCGACGCTCGACGCCCGCAGGACCTCGCTCGGCACGCGCGCCGAGGAGCTCGAACGGATGCGCGCCGCCGGACCGGATGCAGAGTCGAACGCCCGCGCGCGTCTCGCCGCCGCCGAGGAACAGCGTGACAACGCGCGTGCCAGGCGCGCCGAGATGGACCGGCTGCGCGCGCAGGCCGCGGCACTGCGCCGCGACTATGAGCTGCGGGGCGCGGCGGTCGAGGAGCGCCGGACCGTTCTCAACGTGCGGCTCACCGAGGTCGAGGCGCGTCTCGCGGTACGTCCCGACGAAGAAGCGCGTGCACGGGCCCGACGCGCCGCGATGGAGCGGCGGCGCGCGGCGATCGCCGAGATCGCCGAACGGCTCGGGTCGCGCACCGGCCAGATCGAAGCGCTCGCCGAACGGCTGCGGACCCGACGGCGCGAGCAATCGGAAGCGGCGCGCGCCGCCGGACGCCGCCTCGACGGGCTACGGGCGCGACGGTCGGAAGCCGAGAGGCAGTCGACGGAGCTGCGCGACCAGGCGGGCAAGCTCGAGGTGGAAGAGGCCGAGATCCGCTTGCGACTCGAACAGGCCGTGGAACAAGTGCGCCGCGACTTCGACTGCGAGCCCGACGTCGCGATCGCCGCGCCCGTACCGGAAGCTCCCGCGGGGATGTCGCTGCCCGGCCGGGCGCGGGAACTGGAGCGAGAGCTACGGCTCATGGGACCCGTCAACCCGCTCGCGCTCACCGAGTACGAGGGGTTGCTCGAGCGGCACGAGTTCCTGCAACAGCAACTCGATGACGTGCGCAACACGCGCCGCGAGCTCAACCGCGTCATCAAGTCGGTCGACGAGGAGATCGTCCGGGTGTTCGATTCCGCGTTCACCGACGTCGCCCGCAATTTCTCCGAGCTGTTCTCGATGCTCTTCCCGGGCGGCTCGGGCCGGTTGGTGCTCACCCAGCCCGACGACCTGCTCGACACCGGCATCGAGATGGAGGCGCGACCGTCCGGCAAGATGGTGCGCCGGCTGTCGTTGCTGTCGGGCGGCGAGCGCTCGCTGTGCGCCCTCGCGTACTTGTTCTCGGTGTTCCGCGCTCGGCCGTCGCCCTTCTACCTGATGGACGAGGTCGAAGCCGCGCTCGACGACGTGAACCTCCACCGGTTCCTCGACCTGGTGCACGAATTCCGCAACGAGGCCCAGCTGCTCGTCGTGTCGCACCAGAAGCGCACGATGGAGGCCGCCGACGTGCTGTACGGCGTCTCGATGCCGCCGGGCGGGTCGAGTCGGGTCGTCACGCAGCGGATGCGCGACCTGACGTTCGACACGACCCAGTAGCCCCGCTTCTGCAGCGGGCGAGGGCTGAGAGGCGAGCTCGAGCGCCTGGGTAGCCTCCGGTCATGGTGGCTGTCATCCTTGTCGTGGTTGTCGCGCTCGTGGTCGTGTCGGCAGGCGTGTTCGCTGCCGTCCGCGTGTCCGGCCGCGCCGAGCGGCGCCGTTCGGTCGCGGGCGAGCCCACTCGACCGGCCGCCGCGCAGCCGGTCGCGCCGACCACGGTTGCGCCGCCGAAGGACGATGCCGCTCCTCCCACCGTCGAGGAGCTCGAGGCGCTGTTGCGCGCGCCCGCCGCGCCCGAGGTCGAAGTCGCGCCCCCCGCGCCCCCTGAAACCCCCGAAACCGAGGTCGTCGAGCGACCGCGTTTGCGCGACCGGCTCGGCCGTACGCGCAGCGCGTTTTCCGGCGCGTTCGTTCGTATACGGGGCCGCAAGATCGACGACGAGACGTGGGACGAGCTCGAAGAGTCGTTGTTGTCGGCCGACGTCGGCATGGTCACCACGACGCGCCTGCTCGACGCGGTCCGCACCCGAGCCAAAGAGGAGTCGGTCACCGAACCGGACGACCTGATCGCGTTGTTGCGTGCCGAAGTCGTCGGACTCCTCGCGGGCGACGGCGACGATCGCTCGCTGCACATGCTGGCCGGCGAGCCGAACGTTTGGATGTTCGTCGGCGTGAACGGGGTCGGGAAAACGACGACCATCGGCAAGCTCGCGTCGCAACGCGTGGGTGACGGCCACCGGGTCGTGCTGGCCGCGGGCGACACCTTCCGGGCCGCGGCGGCCGATCAGCTACAGCTCTGGGCCGAGCGCACCGGGGGTGAGCTGGTCCGCGGGCAAGAAGGCGCCGATCCCAGCTCCGTCGTGTTCGACGCGATGTCGGCGGCGGCGAGCCGCGGCGCGGATCTCGTGCTCGTCGACACGGCCGGTCGCCTGCACACGAAGAAGAACCTCATGGACGAACTCGCCAAGCTGCGTCGCATCGTCGATCGCACGCCCGGCGCGCTCAAGGAAGTGCTGCTGGTGATCGATGCGTCGACCGGGCAGAACGGCCTGGTGCAGGCGAAGCAATTCGCCGACGCCGTCGACGTGACCGGCATCGCGCTGACCAAGCTCGACGGGACGGCCAAAGGCGGCATCGTCCTCGCGATCCAGTCCGAGCTCGGCATTCCGGTGAAGATCGTCGGTGTGGGTGAGGGCGTGGGGGATCTCATCGACTTCGACCCACAAGAATTCGCCGCGGCACTCTTCTCCGACGAGGTCTAGAACGTCGCGGTTGGGTACTACTGTCATCCCCCTGTGTTCGACGCGCTGAGTGACCGTCTCGACGGCATCTTCTCCAAGCTCCGCAGCCGCGGGCGTCTGACCGAGCGCGACGTCGACGAGATCTCGCGCGAGATCCGCCTCGCGCTGCTCGAGGCCGACGTCAACGTGCGCGTCGTGAAGTCGTTCATCGCCCGGGTGAAGGAACGCGCGATCGGCTCCGAGGTGTCCAAGGCCCTCGATCCCGGTCAGCAGCTCATCAAGATCGTGCACGAGGAGCTGGTAACGACCCTGGGCGGCGTTACCGGCAAGCTCACGATGAGTCCGAAGCCGCCGACCGTCCTGATGCTCGCGGGTCTGCAGGGCTCCGGAAAGACGACCGCGGCGGCGAAGCTCGCGCGCCTGCTCAAGTCGCAGGGCCTGCAACCACTCCTGGTCGGTGCCGACCTGCAACGCCCGGCCGCGGTCGAGCAGCTGCGTGTGCTCGCAGGTCGCGTCGACGTCCCCTTCTACAGCGAACCGACCGATCCGGTGCGCGTCGCGCGCGGCGCGATCGAGGAGGCGCATCGCCTCGGTCGCAACTTCGTGATCGTGGACACCGCGGGCCGCCTGCAGATCGACACGGAGTTGATGGACGAGCTCCGCGCGATCGATGCCGCGGTCGAGCCGCACAACACGCTGCTCGTCGTGGACGCGATGACCGGACAAGAGGCGGTGAACGTCGCCGAGGCGTTCAACGACGCGGTCGGGCTCGACGGCGTCATCCTCACCAAGATCGACGGCGACGCCCGCGGCGGCGCGGCACTTTCGGTGAAAGAGGTGGTCGGGAAGCCGATCCTGTTCGCCGGGACCGGCGAGAGACTCGACGAGTTCGAGCCGTTCCACCCCGATCGGATGGCCAGTCGCATCCTCGGCATGGGCGACGTCTTGACCCTCATCGAGAAGGTCGAAGCCACCTTCGAGGAAGACGAGAAGCGCAAGGCCGAAGAGTTGCTGCAGAGCGGCCGCCTGACGCTCGAGGACTTTCTCGAGCAGATGCAGCAGATCAAGCGCATGGGACCGCTCCAGAACGTGCTCGGGATGCTGCCGGGTGTGCCGAAGGAGGTCCGCAACGCGGAGATCGACGACAAGGAGCTCGCGCGCATCGAAGCGATCATCCGGTCGATGACTCCCGAGGAACGCCGCCGTCCCGAGCTCATCAATGGTTCACGGCGGTCGCGGATCGCGCAGGGGAGCGGGTCGTCGACGAGCGAGATCAACAACCTGCTGAAGCAGTTCAAACAGGTCCAGCAGATGATGAAGGGCATGGGCGGCCTGACGCGCAAGGCCAAAGGACAAAAGAAGAAGGGCAAGGGGCGCGGGCAGAAGTTGCCGGCCCGCGGTCTTCAGAGTGGCGGTCTTCAGAGTGGCGGTCTTGAGGGTGGCGGTCTTCAGGGTGGCGGTCTTCAGGGTGGCGGTCTTCCGGGCGGTCTTCCCGGTGGCCTTCCGGGCTTTCCACCCCGGTGACCTAGACTCCCTCCGCCGTTCCCCGATAAGGAGACTCTGTTGGCTGTCAAGATCCGTCTGATGCGCGTCGGCAAGAAGAAGCAGCCGACCTATCGCGTCGTCGTTGCCGACGCCCGCAGCCCGCGCGACGGCCGCTTCCTCGAGATCCTCGGTCAGTACGCGCCGCGCCAGGAGCCATCGCTCGTGTCGATCGACGGCGAGCGCGCGTTGCACTGGCTGAACGCCGGCGCGCAGCCCACCGAGAGCGCGGCGAAGCTGCTGCAGATCGCCGGCGTATGGGACGCGTACAAGGAGTCGAACGGGAAGGTCGCGGCTTCGCGGCCGAAGGTGAAGACGAAGGCGAAGGCCGTGAAGGAAGCGCCGGACGTGCCGGCACCGGCTGCCGCAACTGCCGCCCCCGCCGCGGAAGAGCCGTCCGCAGGCGCAGACGACGCCTCGAGCGAAGCGCCGGCATGAGCGACGACACGCTCGCGGACGACTTCGAGACCGACGACGACTTCGAAGAGGACGACGACTTCGACGACGACGTCGCGCCGGACGGCAATCGCGTCGTCGGGGCGCGCGCTCGCGACGCGGTCGAGCACATCGCCCGCCATCTCGTCGACGATCCCGACGGAGTGTTCGTCGACGCGAACGAGCGGGGCGACAACGTGACGCTGCTCGTGCACGCGAGTCCGGGCGACCTCGGTCGCATCATCGGCAAGCGGGGTCGTGTCATCCAGGCGGTGCGCCAGGTTGCGCGTGCCGCCGGCGCCGCCGAAGGCGTGCGCGTCTCGGTCGACGTCGCGGAGTAAGGAATCGGCGCGGGAACGACCGTGGGCGGTGCGGGTCGGCTCGAAGTGGGGCGCATCGGTCGCGCGCACGGCTTGCGCGGCGAGGTGTCGGTGACGCCGGTCAGCAACATCGCCGAACGCTTCGCGCCCGGGTCCACCTTGTGGGTCGACGGACGCGCGCACGTGATCGCGTCGGCGCGCCCCAATCAGCACCGGTTCGTCGTTCGATTCGAGGACGTCGAAGACCGCGACGGCGCGGATGCGCTGCGCGGCAAGGTTGCCGAGGCCGAGCGTCTCGCCGAACCCCCGGCCGGCGAGCTCTGGGTGCACGAGCTCATCGGCTCCGAGGTGCGCGACCGTTCCGGCGTTGCACTCGGACGGGTGATCGCGGTCGAGGCGAATCCCGCCCACGATCTGCTGGTGCTCGACGGTGGCGGGCTCGTCCCGATGGTCTTCGTCGTGTCCTCCGAGTCCGGCGTGGTGGTGGTCGATCCCCCGGAAGGTCTCTTCGACCTCTGACGTGACTCGTGCGCATCGACGTCTTCTCGATCTTCCCCGAGTATCTCGACCCGCCGTTGCAGGTGTCGATCCTTGGACGCGCGCGCGCGACGGGACTGCTGGACGTGCACGTGCACGACCCCCGTGCGTTCACGTCCGATCGTCATCGCAGCGTCGACGACGAGCCGTTCGGCGGCGGGGCCGGAATGGTCATGACACCGGAGCCGATCTTCGCCGCAGTAGAGGCCGTGCAGCCCGCGCGGCCGTTGCTGTTGCTGTCGGCAAGTGGTGCCCGCTTCGATCAGCACCGGGCGCGCGAGCTCGCATCCGGCAACGGGTTCTCGTTGATCTGCGGGCGGTACGAGGGCGTCGACCAGCGCGTGGCCGATCACCTCTGTGACGGCGAGGTGTCGATCGGCGATTTCGTCCTCGCCGGCGGCGAGGGCGCCGCGCTCGTCGTCGTCGAGGCGGTGGTGCGGCTGCTCCCCGGGGTCATGGGCAACGAGGCGTCGGCGGCCGAGGAGTCGTTCACCGAGGGCCGCCTCGAGTACCCGCAGTACACGCGCCCGGCGGAGTTCCGCGGTTGGACCGTCCCCGAGGTGCTGCGCTCGGGCGATCATGCCCGGGTCGCCCGCTGGCGTGACGCGCAGGCCCTGCGCCGGACCCTCGCGCGCCGGCCGGATCTCGTCGAGACACCGCTCACGCCGGGCGAGGAGGCGTTGCTCGCCGAGTTCCCGGAGGAGCCGCGGCCCCGCTAGCATCTCAGGTCGCGCTCGCCCGGGCGCGCGTCCACCGGGAGCCCGCTCATGCACCGCACCGATCTTGTCGACCGCGCCGGCCTGCGCGACGACATCCCCGACTTCGGACCCGGAGACACCCTGAAAGTGCACGTCCGGGTCGTGGAGGGCAACCGCGAACGGGTGCAGGTCTTCCAGGGTGTGGTGATCCGCCGTCAGGGCAGCGGGGCGCGCGAGACGTTCTCGGTCCGCAAGATCAGCTTCGGGGTCGGCGTCGAGCGCACCTTTCCGGTGCATTCGCCGGTCCTCGCCCGCATCGAGGTGCTCACCCGAGGCGACGTCCGCCGGGCCAAGCTCTACTACCTGCGCGATCGGATCGGAAAGGCCGCAAAGGTCAAGGAAAAGCGGTTTACTTAGAATCGTCGCCGATTCGGGGCCACCGCGGCTCCCGGAGATCATCGACGCCTTCTGTCGGCGCTATCCGAACGCCAAGACCGCGTTCGATTACCGATCGTCGCTGCGGCGCTTGTTCGCCCATGCGGGAGTCGATCACCCGGCCCAGCTGACCGAGGCGGACTTGGTCGGGTATTGCACCGCGGGGCATCCGGCGAACAACACCGTCTACCAGCGCACGACGAAGGTGCTGTCCTTCTTGCGTTGGTGCGAGTCCACCGGCCTGGTGGAACGCAATCCGGGCGCTCGGCTTCGTCACCGCGACAGTCCGTTGCGCACCTACCGACGCACGCGTCAGGAAGGTCGAGTGCGGTTCGGGGTGAGTGCGGAAGCCTCGACAACGCGAGATGCTCGACGTTGAACTCACGTGGCTGAGTCTGCTCGCTGATGATCCCTTCGAGGACATACCAACCGGCCGCGTGGGGATCGGTCTCGCTGATTCGCTGTTCGATCTGAGTGCAAACGTCCTGGATCTGAGCGCGGACTCTGATCTCGCTTTCGTCGGCCGCGGCGGTGATCTCGACTGCGCGCCAACGGTCTGAGCCACTCCCGATTGCAAAGTCGAAGGTTTGCCCGGGGTGCCGATCGTTGCTGCCGTCGACTTGCTCCCACTCGGCGCCGGGGCCGATCTCGGCGATGAGGAGTTCAACTCCAAGGAGTTCATGACGGCTCGGGCTCATCCCGCGGATCCTACGAGTCAACGACGTCTCCGGGCGCTGATTTCACTTCGATGCGAATGTCGCCGAGTTCCATACGTCGTACGGCGTTCGGCGAGCCTCGCAGCTGTCGACTTGCGCGCGGGGCGGTTCCCTTAGAACGACCGCGAGCAGATCGGCAGTTCGGTGCGCGCGGCCGCTTTCGCGACGCTCGTGTGCTCGCGTTCGCGAGCGTCCGCTACCGGGCACTTCGGTGACGCGGATCCGCGGCCCTTCGGCGTGTTTATCGGGACAGTGTTTCCGTCGCGTCGTCGCGTCGTCGCGTCGTCGCGTCGTCGCGCATGAGCCAGAGATCGCGCTCGTCGTCGCAGCTGAGCCTCGGGTTGAGGGGATATCGGTAGGGGCTCGAACGCGGACTCGGCATGAGACTGGATGGCCGTTCACGTTGCTGACCGCGCGGACGGGCTGCGACACTAGAGGTGTGGGAATCGTCTACCGGATCGACCAGGGGCTTGACTGCACGATTGTCGTTTGGGACGGAGACATCACCGCCGACGACCATATACAGCACCTGTTGCGGCTCGCGGCCGATCCGGACTGGCCGCCGGCCCGTCACCTCACGGACCTCACGACCGTCGGTGAAGTGACGCTGCCGGACCCGCTGCTCGTGGACGCACTGGTCGACGGAACGCCGATGCGCGACGAGATCGTGAAAGTCATAATCGTGCGGCCGGGGTTCCTCGGCGAGCATTGGATGCAGGATTCCGGAGCGTCAGTAACTGGCGTGCCAGAGGCATGTACCACCGTCGCGGCCGCGTGCGTACACCTTGGCCTGGATCCAACCGTAATGCGGTCCACGCTCGACGAGCTTCGATCAACGCTTAACTCGACCCGACTAGTCGATCCACCCCGCTGACCCGCATTCATTGACGGCGGTTGCCGGGCTGAATGTGCACCGTATGCGCACCGCGCCCGGTACGTGCAAACAAACCAGGCACACCATCCCAAAAACGCCGGGTCAGAGGCGCGATATCAGCCCATGCGCGGAGTCGCGCTTGCAATCGCGACCGCGCACCGAATGCCCGCTCTCTCTGGGACGGTTATGGCGAGCGCGGCGGACGCCGGAGGTCCCGTTCCTGGCCGCCGAGGAACGCAGATCCGCATGGACAAGGACCGGCCTGCCTACGCTTCGACCGGAATGGGGGGAGCGTGCAGTTATGACACAATCCGGTGTACCAGTATCAAGGAAAAGCGGTTCTGACCCGATCTGACCAGGGCTTTTGGGGCGGACCCAGAGGCCGAGGGTGGCGCGGCCCGGTCGTACACTGGCCCCGATGAGCGCCGAAGACCTCGAACGCTACGAGACGGAAATCGAGCTGCAGCTCTACCGCGAATACCGCGATGTGCTGCCGATGTTCCAGTACGTCGTGGAGACCGAGCGCCGCTTCTACCTCGCGAACGACGTCAAGCTCGACGCCAAGCAGGAGAACGGGCGCACGTACTTCGAGCTGCAGCTGCGGGATGCCTGGGTGTGGGACATGTACCGACCGACCCGCTTCGTCGCCGACGTGCACGTCGTCACGTTCCGCGACGTGAACATCGAGGAGCTTCCCGGCAAGGATCTGTAGCGGGTCGATGATCGAGACGCTGTGACGGAGTCCCGGTGACGAGGCGGCAGCGAAGCCGACCGAATGGGAGGCGAAGCGCAAGCCGAGCAATGAACGTGCGTCCGCGGAGCCTGGCGACGCTCGAGGCCCGGTGACGAGGCGTCAGCGAAGCCGACCGAATGGGAGGCGAAGCGCAAGCCGAGCAATGAACGTGCGTCCGCGGAGCCTGACGACGCTCGAGGCCCGGTGAGAGACGCTCGGCGCGCGCTCGGCGCGGCGGGAGAGGACGCGGTCGCGCACTGGTACGCGGGGTCGGGATACACGGTGCTGGCTCGGAACTGGCGGGTACGAGAAGGAGAGATCGATCTCGTCGTTCGGCGGGACGCCACGATCGTGTTTTGCGAGGTGAAGACGAGACGCGGCGACGCCTACGGAACCCCCGCTGAGGCGGTGACGCGCCGTAAGCAGGCTCGACTGCGCACGCTGGCAGTCCGGTGGCTCGGCGACAACGCCGCGCACGCCGACGTTTTGCGCTTCGACGTCGCGTCGGTGAAACCGGACGGGCGGGGCGCGTGGACAGTCGACGTGCTCGAGGCGGCGTTCTGACGGGTCAGCGCTTCCGGGGCCGCGATGCCGGTTTGCGCGGGCGCGACGCGCGGTGCCAGCAACCGCTGTGCCAGTGGCGACGCTCCTCGGGCAGCGCGCGGGGAACGACGACCTCGTGGCCGACCCCTGGGCGGATCTCGTGGTCGCATCCGGGACACCGATAGGTCTTGTCGGCTTCGTAGGGCTGCACGTGGCGGACGTCGACACCGTCGTCGGGTTCGGTCCAGCCGTGCGCGCTCATGCGACGGTTACGGTATCGCCGGCGGCCGACGTATACGGAACATCGGATGAGAGCCGGGGGTGAGAAGCGACGTGGACGGCTTGCTCGTCGATCGGGCGAACGGCGTGGTGACGCTCACGATCGACCGGCCGCAGCGCAAGAACGCGATCACCGGTGAGATGTGGCGCGGGCTCGTCGAGATCTTCGACGATCTCGCGACGCGTCGGGACGACCGTGTCCTCGTGATCACGGGAGCCGGTGACGCGTTCTGCTCGGGCGCCGACCTCACCGCGGCCGCGGACGGTGAGGTGCCGAGCGGAGCCGGCGCGTCGGTGGCGTCGATGCGCATGGTCGGGCGCGCCGCGCTGCGACTCCACGAGCTGCCACTGCCCACGATCGCGGCCGTGAACGGTGTCGCGGCCGGCGCCGGATGCAACCTCGCACTCGGCTGCGATCTCATCGTTGGCTCCGACCGAGCGCGCTTCACCGAGATCTTCGCCAAGCGCGGCCTCGCGCTCGACTTCGGCGGCTCGTGGCTGTTGCCGAGGCTGATCGGAATGCACCGGGCCAAGGAGCTGGCGTTCCTGGCCGACATCATCGACGCGACGGAAGCCGATCGCATCGGTCTTGTGAACAGAGTCGTTCCCCACGACCGACTCGCGGGCGAGGTCGCCGCGCTCGCCGCGCGCCTCGCGGCCATGCCGCCGCTGCAGCTCGCGGTCATCAAGCGTCAGCTGAACGACGGCCTGAGTCACACGATGGCAGAAGCCATCGAGTCGGAAGGCATCGCGCAGGCCTTGATGTTCTCGTCGCGCGACACCGCGGAGGCATTGATCGCGTTCGTCGACAAGCGCGAGCCGCGCTTCACGGGCGAGTAACGGTTCGGCGTCGAGTACGCCGGCGTTAATTCGCGGCCTCGCTCGACCTCGTTCGTGCCCGAGCCGCCCGCATCTTGTCGCGATCCGGTTCCCGTAGCCGCCGCATCCATGCCCCGTGCCATTCCCATGCCGCTTCGCACGCCGGGCACGTCAACACGACCGACCCGCCCGAGCAGGCCTCGGCCTCGATGCGCGAGTGGTCGTACGGGCACTGTGAGAATTCCACGGGTGTTCATCGGCATTTCGCGATCAGAGTTGACTGCTATGGCCACACAGGCCCCGCCTGCGCTCGAGCCGGCCACAGGCCTCGATCTCGCCGATCGTGCCTTCCAACCTTGCGCCGATGGTGTTCGCGGGTGTTGTGTGGTTCCAACGATCACTTTTGAGTCGTGCGGAGGGGACCGCCATGGCACGTCTCGGAATGGCACGCGTCGCAGTAGCCGTGGCGTTGCTGACGGCCGGGTTGGTGTGCCAAGGCGCTCCTGCGGAGGCGGTCGCGCATCGTGCGGGCGCTCCGACGACAGTGAGGCCCGCGATCACCGCGGGGCAGTTCCATTCGTGTGCGTTGTCGGCGAATGGCACGGCGAAGTGTTGGGGTTGGAATCCTTCTGGCCAGTTGGGCAACGGCACCACGACCGACGCGTCCACGCCCGTGGAGGTGAGCGGCCTGACCAACGCGGTCGCGATCTCCGCGGGCGATTCGCACTCGTGTGCGTTGTTGGCGAACGGCACTGCAAAGTGCTGGGGCGCCGACGGCTCGGGGCAGTTGGGGAACGGCAAGACCATCGACGCGCACACGCCGGTGGTGGTGAGCGGCCTGACCACGGCGACCGCAATCGGCGCGGGCGCGTTCCACACGTGTGCGTTGATCGCCAACGGCACCGCCAAGTGCTGGGGCGCCAACACAACCGGGCAGTTGGGGAACGGCAAGACCACCGCGGCGCACACGCCGGTCGTGGTGAGCGGCCTGACCAACGCGGTCGCGATCGCAGGCGGTAGCAATCACTCGTGTGCGTTGTTGGCGAACGGCTTGGTCAAGTGCTGGGGTGCCAACGGCTACGGGCAGTTGGGCAACGGCACCAACACCAACACTTCGACGCCGGTCGTGGTGAGCGGCCTGACGAACGCGGTCGCGATCAGCGCGGGGTACTACGACTCGTGTGCGTTGTTGGTGAACGGGACCGCCAAATGCTGGGGCGCGAACTACGACGGCCAGTTGGGCAACGGCACCACGACCGACGCAAACGCGCCGGTGGTGGTGACCGGTCTGACCACTGCCACCGCGATCGCCGCGGGAACCGACCATTCCTGTGCGTTGTTGGCGAATGGCACCGCCAAGTGCTGGGGCTTCAACGTCTTGGGCGAGTTGGGTGACGGGACCACCACCAACTCTTCGACGCCGGTGGTGGTGAGCGGCCTGGCCAGTGCGGTCGCGATCACCTCGGGCGATGCCCATTCGTGTGCGTTGTTGGCGAACGGTGCCGGCCGGTGCTGGGGCTTGAACCAGTACGGTCAGCTGGGGAACGGCACCACCAACGCCGGCTCGTCGACACCCGTGATCGTGAGCGGCCTGTCGTCTGGCAGCAAAGCGATCGCGATCACCGCAGGTGCGTATCATTCGTGTGCGCCGTTGGCCACCGGCACGGCGAAATGCTGGGGAGGCAACACTTCCGGCGAGTTGGGGAACGGCACCACCACCGACTCGTGGACTCCGGTCGTGGTGAGCAGTCTGTCGAACGCGGTCGCGATCGGTGCAGGCGACTTTCATTCGTGTGCGTTGTTGGCCAACGGCACGGTGAGATGCTGGGGTGACAACACCTACGGGCAGTTGGGGAACGGCACCACCGTCAACTCGTCGACCCCGGTCGTGGTGAGCGGGCTGTCCAACGCGGTCGCGATCGCCGCCGGCGGCAACCATTCCTGCGCGTTAGTGGTCAACGGCACCGCGAAATGTTGGGGTCTCAACACCTCGGGCGAGTTGGGGAACGGCACCACCACCGACTCGTCGACGCCGGTCGGGGTGAGCGGCCTGTCCAACGCGGTCGCGATAACGGCGGGCTTCGCCCATTCGTGTGTGCTGTTGGCGAACGGCACCGCCAAATGCTGGGGCAATAACACCTACGGCCGGTTGGGGAACGGCACTCTCACCAGCTCCTCGACGCCGGTCGTGGTGAGCGGTCTGTTCAATGCGGTCGCGATCGCCGCCGGTGGTCATTCGTGTGCACTGCTGGCGAACGGGACGGCCAGGTGCTGGGGGAACAATCTCTTCGGCGAGTTGGGCGACGGGACCGGCACCGACTCCTCGACACCGGTGGTGGTGAGCGGCGTGTACAGCGGCGTGGCGATCACTGCGGGTGTTGCTCATTCGTGCGCGCTGTTGGCCAACAGGACCGTCAAATGCTGGGGCGACAACAGCTACGGCCAGTTGGGAAACACGAACGGCAGCGACTCCTATGTTCCCGTTGTGGTGAACGGCCTGTCCAATGCGGTCGGGATCACCACAGGCAGCGGTGATTCGTGTGCCCTGTTGGCGAGCAGCACCGCGGAATGCTGGGGCTACAACGGCTCCGGGCAGTTGGGGAACGGCACCACGACCAACTCGTCGACGCCGGTGGTGGTGAGCGGTATCTAGCCAGTTGTGCTTGTCGTGGAACGTGGTTGACCACGGTGATGCCGGCGCGGCACAGAACGCGGCGATCTCGCCTTGACTCATATGGGCCACCACAGGCCGCGCCTGCGCTCGAGCCGGCCACAGACCTCGAGCGAGCGCAGGGCCGCGCCGAGCCGGGCCGCCGGGAACGTGACCCTCCGCTCGATCTCGTCGATCGTGGCCGACTCGCCGGCCAGGGCTCGCAGCACGGCGCGCTGGTCGGGGTCGACGGGCCGCGGCGCCGCGGCCCAGCCGCCTTCGACGGTTCCGCCGCGGCCGAGGGCGAACAGCACATCGGCCGGGTCGAGGAGGGGCTTGGCCCCGTCGAGGAGGAGCGCGTTGCATCCCGCGGCTGCCGGATTGCGACGCGAACCCGGCAGCGCGTAGACGTCGCGGCCGAAGCGCGCGGCGTCGTTCGCAGTGATGCGCGCGCCGCCGGTGGATGTCGCTTCTACCACTATTGATTAACAGATACACTCAGGGCCCATGACGCGACTCGCGATCTCGGCCGCCGCCATCTACTGCCGCCTGTCCCAGGATCGCACCGGGGAGTCGCTTGGCATCGACCGTCAAGAGCAACTCTGCCGCGGGCTGGCCGCCGACAAGGGTTGGACGGTCGCCGAGGTCTACGTCGATCGTGACCTGAGTGCCTATTCGGGGAAGCGTCGACCGGACTACGAGCGGCTGCTCGACCATCTGAAGAATGGGCTGCGGGATGCGGTGATCGTGGTCGACCAGGACCGGCTCACTCGTAACCCGCGCGAGCTGGAGTCGTTCATCGAACTCGCCGACTCGAACAGCGTCGCCCTGGCGTCGGTTTCGGGTGAGATCGACCTGGCGACTTCCGATGGGAGGTTCCGGGCACGCATCATGGGCACCGTGGCGCGGCAGGAGAGCGAGAAGAAGTCGGAGCGGCTAAAGCGTCAGCGTGAACAGGCCGCTCGGCTAGGGAAGTTCCAGGGCGGCCCTCGACGCTACGGGTTCGACTCCGACGGCATGACGCTCCGCAAGGACGAGGCGAAGATCATCCGCGAGATCGCAAGGCGGTTCCTCGACGGAGAGTCGGCGCGCTCCATCGTGCTCGACCTGAACGGGCGCGGGGTGCCGACAACGAAAGGCGGGCAGTGGGAGGTGACAACGCTGCTCAACATGATCTCGGCGCCCCGTCTCGCCGGGTTGCGTTCTCATCACGGCGAGGTCGTCGCTGAGGCTGAGTGGGAGGCCATCCTCGACCGCAACACTCATGAACGGTTACGGGCCCTGCTGATCGACGGTCGACCTGTATCGCGGGGACGTCCACCCCTCAGTCTGCTGGGCGGCGTGGCGACGTGTGCGCGGTGTGGCGCGCGGCTGAATCAGACCCGTCAGCGCGGGAAGCGGGTCTATAGGTGCTCTATGGGTGTGAAGTCGAGGTCGTGTTCGGGTGTCATCGTGCAGGCCGATGACCTCGACGTCTTCGTCACCGAGGTCGTGCTTCTCCGGCTCGACAACAAGGCGGTCGCACGAGCGGTTGCCCGTCCGAAGAGGAAGAGCACGGCCGACGCTGCCGATGTCGAGGACGTGAGTGCGATCGACGCGGACCTCGAAGCGCTCGCAGCCGACTACGGGGCTGGCCGGGTTTCTCGTCGGGAATGGCTCGCTGCCCGCGAACCACTTGAAGCACGTCGGAGGGTCGCCCTCGTGACTCTCGAAGGGATGGCGGTCGATGATCGCGCGGTCGAAGCTGTACGAGCCTCCGGTGACGTTCGGAAGACATGGTCGAGGGCGTCGATGGAACGGCAACGGCAGGTGCTGCGCGCGCTGATCGAGCGGCTCGTCGTCGGTCCGACGCTACGGCACGGCAGCAACGCGTTCGACTCGGACCGCGTCGACATCGTGTGGAAGGCCTGACACGACGCGCGATCTCGGCTGCTGCCATCTACTGCCGCCTGAGTAACGCCGCGATCCGCTCGATGGCGCGGCCCGACGCCGAGGTCTGGGTGGCCTCTACGCTTCGTTGTCGGCGAGGGTCAGAGGGGGAAGCGCAGATGGCGGGGAGTGTCAGCCAGCAGGAGTTGGAGTCACGCCTGTGGGCGGCGGCAAACAGCCTGCGAGGTCCCGTCGACCCGAGTGATTTCAAGGCCTTCATCTTCCCGCTGCTGTTCTACAAGCGGCTCTCCGACGCCTGGGACGAGGAGCACACCCGGGCGTTCGCCGACTACGGCGGCGACGAGACCCTCGCCGGTCTGGCTGAGAACTACCGGTTCCAGATCCCCGACGGCTGCCACTGGGCCGACGTCCGGAAGCTCGACGAGAACATCGGCGTCGCGCTCCAGACGATGCTCGATCGAGTCCAAGAAGCCAACCCGGAGTCGCTGGCCGGGATCTTCGGCGACGTCGCTTGGGGCAACAAGGAGAAGCTGCCCGAGCCGTCGCTGCGGAACCTGATCGAGGCGTTCTCGTCACTCGACCTGTCGCCGTCGACGGTCGGCCACGACGTGCTCGGCAACGCCTACGAGTACCTGCTGAAGCAGTTCGCCGATGAGTCGGGCCGCAAGGCAGGCGAGTTCTTCACGCCCCGCGCCGTCGTACGGCTCCTTACCCAGATCCTCGACCCGCAGCCGAGCGACACCATCTACGACCCGGCGTGCGGGTCGGGCGGCATGCTCGTCGAAGCCGTCAACGAGGTGATCGAAGCGGGCAGCAGCATCGCCCAGATGCGCCTCTACGGCCAAGAGGTCAGCCTCACCACCTCGGCGATCGCGCGCATGAACCTATTCCTTCACGACATCGAAGACGCCCGCATACTGCGCGGCGACACGCTCCGCGATCCGAAGTTCCGCGACGATCAAGGACGACTCGCCCGCTTCGACGTCGTCATCACGAATCCCCCGTTCAGCTTGAAGAACTGGGGCGCCGACGTCTGGGCGAACGACCCCTGGGGACGACCCGCGTGCGGCGTGCCACCCGCGGGCAACGGCGACTTCGCGTGGGTGCAGCACATGCTCGCCTCGATGGACCCGACCGACGGGCGGCTCGGCGTCGTGATGCCCCACGGGGTGCTGTTCCGTGGCGGGGCAGAAGGCGCGATCCGCGAGTGCCTGATCAAGACCGACCGACTCGACGCTGTGATTGGCCTGGCCCCGAATCTCTTCTACTCGACGTCGATCCCGGCGTGCTTGTTGATCTTCCGCGCGTCGCGTCTCGCCGAACGGCGAGAGCATGTGCTGTTCGTCGACGGCTCCAAGCGGTTCACGAAAGGCCGTAACCAGAACCAAATCAGCACCGACGATGTCGAGGCGATCGTCGCCGCGTACCGAACCGGCGAGGATCCCGACGGCGAGGACGGCGTCGCGGTGCGTCTCGTCCTGCACACCGAGATCAAAGAGAACGGCTGGGATCTCAACATCGGCCGCTACCTGCGCAGCGCGGCAGCGGAATCAATGTCCGTCGAGGATGCGATGGCCGAGCTTCGCACTGCACAAGCGGGCCTGCGCGAAGCCGAAGCCGCACTCGACCAGAAACTGCGAGCAGCCGGGTATGCGTGACCGTTGGCCAACCGTTCGACTCGCCGATATCGCCCAAGTGGAGCGCGGATTGAGTTGGTCGAAGGACCAAGAATGCATGTCGGGGGTATCGGACGCGTTGCCGGTCGTTCGCATCGGCAACGTACAACGCGACGGCATCGACATGAACGACAGGCTCTTTCTTACTGGCGTGAGGCACGCTGACGCGGCACGGAAGACGATCCGACGCACAACGGTCTTGATGGTCGGGTCGAACGGGAATCCCGAGCGCGTGGGCAACGCTTACCTCGCGTCGGACGAGATCCGCGACCACTTGTATGCATCATTTCTGATCGGGATTGACCCCGGCGACGAAACGCTGGCTTCGTTCCTCTGGCGCTGGCTTCAAAGCTCTGTCGTACAAAGGATGATCACCCAAGCGACGGCCGGTTCGACCGGGCTGAAGAACCTCAGTCTCGGCTGGTTGCGGGACCTTCCCGTTCCACTCCCGTCGCGTGCGGAGCAGCGCCGTATCGTCGATCTCGTTTCTGGGACCGACACGGTGATCGGCCATGCACGTTCTCGGCCCTCGCTCCTTCAAGGTGTCGAGCGGGCCATCGTCGATCGTGCCTTCGCGAGCCAACCGAACGAGGTGTTCCTCGGAGACCTCGCCGAGGTGCTCGTCGGGTTCGCATTCGATAGCACGGATTTCACTGACGATTCGATCCAGGTGCGCCTCCTGCGAGGAGACAACATCACTCCCGGCGAGCTGCGGTGGACGGGAGCGAAGCACCTTCACGCCGTCGCAGCCGCCGGATACACGAAGTACGACCTGCGACCGAACGACATCGTGGTCGCGATGGATCGTCCGGTAATAAGCCGCGGTGTGAAGCGGGCGTTGGTCCGACCCACCGACGTGCCTGCGCTCCTCGTGCAGCGCGTCGCGCGTCTCCGCGCTCATGATGCTCCTCTCCAGGCGTACATCTACGCACTCCTCGGCTCCTCGTCCTTCGAGCACTATCTCGAATCGGTGCAGACTGGCGGTCATGCTCCACACGTAAGCGGCTTGCAGATCAACGGTTTCCTCACGCCCACACTTGGAGTCGGCGAGATGGAGTCGATCGCCAGGTGCGCGACGGCGACGCTCAATGCCCGGGAGGCGGCGGGTCGTCTCATCGGTGCCGCCGAGTCCCTTCGTGCCGCACTTCTCACGGACCTTCTTTCCGGTGAGCGTGAAATCCCGGAGGCGTACGACGCGCTGCTCGACGTGAACGCATGACGGGGTTCACCGAGATGAGCACGGTCCAGGCGGCGATGCTCGACCGTTTGACCAAGCCGGATCTCGGGTGGCGGTTCGTTCCCGGCGGTCAGCTCGGCCGGACGGTCGATTCGGTGTTGATTGAGACGGAGGTGACGGCTGCGCTCGCGCGCCTCAATCCGGAGATCGCGCAGCGGCCGGGCCGGGTGGACGAGGTGTTGCCGAGGCTGCGGGCTGCGATCTTGTCGGTCACGAACGATGGGCTCGTCGCTGCGAACGAACGAATCACGTCCTGGCTGCGAGGCCTGGAGACGATCCATTACGTCGGGACGGACTCCGCCGCGTACCCGAACCTGCGGCTGATCGACTTCGACCATCCGCGCAACAACTCGTTGATCGTGTCCTCGGAGGTGACGTATCACGGCCTCGACGACCGCCGCTTCGACGTCGTCTTGTTCGTGAACGGCGTCCCGCTCGTCGTGGGTGAGACGAAGACGCCGATCAGCATGGAACGGTCGTGGTTCAACGCTGCCAAGGACATCTACGACGTGTACGAGCGGCGCGCTGCCGGGTTCTTCGTGCCGAACGTCTTGTCGTTCGCCTCCGAGGGAAAGGAGTTCCGCTACGGCGCGGTGCGGCAGCCGCCGCAGGATTGGTTGCCGTGGTCGCGCACGACCGATGAGGTGGTGTTGCCGGGGATGGCATCGGTACTGCGGTCGGTCGAGTTGTTGTTGTCGCCGGAGATGGTGCTCGACATCCTGCGCACGTTCACGTTGTTCTCGCGCCGATCGTCGACGTCGGGCGGGTTCACGGTCAAGGTGATCCCGCGGTACCCGCAGGTCGAGGCCGTCGACGCGATCGTCGCCCGGGTCCGTGACCAGCAGCGCCGTCAGGGGCTCGTGTGGCACCACCAGGGGTCGGGCAAGACGTTGGTGATGGCGTTCGCGTCAGCGAAGCTACGCCGTCAGCACGATCTGGATACGCCCACGATCCTGGTGGTGCTCGACCGGCTCGATCTGATCGAGCAGGTGTCGGCCGAGTTCCGCTCAGTCGGGATCCCGGGCATGAAGGTCGCGCAGACCCGCGCCGAACTGGCGCAGATGCTGCGCGAAGACGACGCCCGCGGGGTGATCGTCACGACGATCTTCCGGTTCAAGGACGCCGGGCTCTTGAACGACCGGCGGAACATCGTCGTGATGGTCGACGAAGCTCACCGCACCCAAGAAGGTCGCCTCGGGCTCGACATGCGCGCCGCGCTACCGAACGCGAAGTTCATCGGCCTGACCGGCACGCCGATCTCGACCGAGGATCGCAACACCTGGGCGATGTTCGGCGAGGAAGACGATCCCGAAGGCGTTCTGAACCACTACTCGGTCGAACGGTCCATCGCCGATGGGGCGACGCTGCCGATCCACGTCGAGACCCGCCTCGTCGACTTCCACATCGACCACGACGCCCTCGACCAAGCCTTCGAAGAACTCGCTGAGACCGAAGGGCTCGACGAACGCGAGGCCGGGATCCTGGCTCGCCGCGCGTCGCGGGTCGACGCCTTGATGAAGAACCCCGACCGGGTCGCCGCGGTCTGCGCGGACATCGTCGACCACTACCGACGCAAGGTCGCCCCCCTCGGGTTGAAGGCCCAGGTCGTCGCTTTCGACCGCGAGCTGTGCGTCGCCTACTACGACCAGATCACCGCGCTGCTGAGCGAAGGTGAGGAAGCCACGGTCGTCATGACGACCGGCAAAGACGACCCCGAAGGCTGGTTGGCGTTCGATCGGGAACGCGACGCCGAAGCGCGGATCAAGGATCGGTTCCGCGACGTGAACGACCCGCTGCGCTTCTTGGTCGTGACCGCGAAACTGCTCACCGGGTTCGACGCCCCCATCGAGGGTGTCATGTACCTCGACAAGCCACTGCGGGCCCACACCCTGTTCCAGGCCGTGACCCGCACCAACCGGCGATGGACCAACCCGGTCACCGACCAAGAGAAGCTCTACGGGCTCGTCGTCGACTACGTCGGGATCGGCAACGAGCTAGCGAAAGCCGTCGCCGTGCGCGACACCGGCACCGGCCAGCGACAACCGACCGACGTGAACGAGCTGATCACCCTCCTCGGCGAGTACATCGGCGTGTGCATCGCCCGCTTCGAGGGTGTCGACCGCACCGCCTCCGCGTTCGAGCAACTCATGGCCGCCCAAGAACGCCTCGCCGATGAGGCCGATCGGACCGCGTTCGCCGAGCAGTTCGTGCGCTGCGAAGGCCTGTTCGAGTTCCTGTGGCCCGACCTCGCGTTACGGCCCATTGAAGACGACTACCGGTGGCTCGCCAGGGTCTACAAGTCGATCGCGCCGACCGGTGTCGCCGACCGGCTGTTATGGCACCGGCTCGGCACCAAGACCCAAGCACTGATCGCGGAGTACGTCACCGACGTCGAGGTCGACCCGACTGGCCTCGAAGACATCGCCGTCGACGCGGGCGTGTTCGAAGCGCTACGTGAACTGAAGCTGTTCCCCGACGCGATCGACCCGCGCCGTCCGCCAACGGTCCCCGAGGTACTCGACACCCTCGAAGCACGTCTGCGCCGCAAGCTCGCAGGGCCCGACGTACATCCCGTGTGGCACAGCCTCGCTGACCGGCTGGAAGCCCTGCGTCAGGCTCGGCTGGCTGACGCGGCCGCGTCGGTGCGGTTCTTGCAGGAGATCCTCGACCTCGCGCGAGCCGTACTCGAAGCCGAGAAACGCGACGCCGACGGCACCCTCGACGGCATGCGCGTATTCCCAGACCGACACAAGGGTGCGCTCACCCAAATCTTCGAGGAGTACGCGCCCGACCAGACCCCCGAGATCATCGAGCATGTCGTCGAGCAAATCGACGAGATCGTCTGTCCCGTACGCGACAGCGGATGGCAGACGAGCGCGCCCGGCGACCGAGAGGTACGACGACAACTCCGGCTTGTGCTGTCACGAAACGGGCTCGCGGCGACCGGCGAACTCTACGACCGCGCCTACGCGTACATCGCAGAGAACTACTGAGGAGCGGCATCTCGCGGCTCTTCCCAGCAGGTGGGGCGGCGAGCGCTGCAAGCCGAAGCGGCGCCCCAGGGTCTTACAGGTCTCGGTCTCTTTGCGAATCAACCTGGGTGAACCGGCGTCGCTATTGCCGAATACGATCCTTGTCGGACCGTGGTCGACACCGCCTGTGTACGGGCCGTAGCGTGCGCGCAGGTATAACCGGCTAACGAGAGCAGGAGTCGACGTGCGAGGACGGCTCAGCACCTTGACGGTTGTCGGTCTGCTCATGGTGGCCGGACTCGCAGTCGTGCAAGTTGACCGTGCGAGACCGGTCGGCGCGTCTGTCGATCCGGAGGTCTGGATCGGATCGCCGTTCGACGGCCAGTGGGCATCCAGCGATGGATGCCCAGCACCGTTCCCGTCGTACGCGTGTTCTGAACCGGCGTACCACAGCGTCGACTATTACCCGTTCGATGGAACGCCGAGGGCACAGTCCTGGGCGACGGATATCGGTGGAAGCCCAGTTGTTGCTGGGACGCCCGTGTATCTCTACGCGGCGCCACAGGTGACCGGTGTCGCGATCACGACCAAGGTCGACGAGGTCGGCGCCGCGTGCGCACCCGGTCACGGCAGCGCAGGTCAAGTCGTTGTGATTGGCATCTACACCGGCGCAACGAAGATCGGGACCGTCGCGTACGCGCATGTTGTCGCGGCAGTCACGCAAGGCCAGACCATCGACCGTTGGGGCACACAGATCGGGACGGTCGGAGGCGGCTACACCACGAGCACATGCTGGAAAGGTCTGCATCTCCATCTGGAGATGGGCAGCACGAATAACTATTCGTGCTACAACGGCGGCCTCCATTTCGGGAGCCCATGGGGCGATCCGATCTACAAGACCAACTTCGTTGGCTTCATCGGCGGCAACCGAACCAGCACCTCGCGCCAGCAATGCCCGGGCGGCGCGTCTAGCTCTTGGTCTCTCGCGGCGAGCCCGAATCCGAGCGGCGCCACCAACAGCCTGCTCGCCGCGGTGTCGTGTCCGAGCGCGACGAACTGCTTCGCGGTCGGGGCGTACCAAACCAGCTCGGCTTACAAGGCGCTGGTGGAGCATTGGAACGGGACGACCTGGGCGATCATCACCAGCCCCAACCCGAGCGGATCAACATACGCCGAGCTGAACGGCGTGACGTGTACTAGCACGACGAGCTGTATCGCGGTCGGCGACTACATGACCGGCTCGACCGACAAGACCATGGTGGAGCATTGGAACGGTACGACTTGGTCGATCGTGACCAGTCCGAACCCGACCGGTTCGACCTTCGCCGAGCTGGTCGGCGTGACGTGTCCAGGCACGACGAGTTGCTTCACCCTCGGCAGCTACAGGATCAGCTCGACCTCCAAGACGTTGATCGAGCATTGGAACGGCACGACTTGGTCGATCGTGACCAGCCCCAACCCGAGCGGCGCGACTAACAGTTACCTGTACAGCGCGGTATGTACGATCACGACGAGCTGCTTCGCGGTCGGCGGCTATCAGTCCAGCAGCTCGGCATTCAAGTCGTTTGTCGAGCACTGGAACGGGACCAACTGGTCGATCGTCGTGATCCCTAACCCGACCGGCTCAACGGACGTGCGGTTGGACCGCGTTGCGTGTTCGAGCACGACGAGCTGCTTCGCCGTCGGCGACTACCAGACCAGCTCAGCCGACAAGACGCTGGTGGAGCATTGGAATGGGGGGAGCTGGTCCATTGTCGCCAGCCCGAACCCCACGGCAAGCTTCTTCCTCAGCCTCGGCGGCGTAGCCTGTCCGACCACGACGAACTGCTTCGCCGTCGGCGAGTACCAGACCAACTCGGGCGACAACACATTGGTGGAGCATTGGAATGGGACGAACTGGGCGATCGTTACGAGCCCCAGCCCGACCGGCTCAACCTTCAACCCCCTGTACAGCCTTGCCTGTTCTAGCGCGACGAGTTGCTTCGCCGTCGGTCTCAAGACGATCGGCTCCCACGACTACACGCTCATCGAACGATACGGATGACAAGTCGGTCGCTCGCGGCGACACCAATCCCCACGGGAACCGGGCTGCGAACCAACCGGGTCACCGCTGACCCGCGGGCCCGCTGAGCTTCGAGGGCGCAGGATGCGGCCCTTCGCGATCGCGCCGAATATCCGGGCGGCGCACACGCGACTCGGTGCCTGCGACACGACTTTCGGACCGCAACCTTCTGATCAGAATCTCGCCGTCGTCTCGACGTCTCAGCAGAAGCGGGGACACGAGCGACACCCGGTGGACCACTGAGGCCGACGTCACCTCCGGGACCGCGACATTCTGATCAGAATCTCGCGGTCATCCCGACGTCTCAAAGGGAGCGGGAACGTGAGCGGTACCGCCATTGGCGCATTTCCGATCCGGGGTAGTCATCCAACGATGCCGCTGCTCCCACGAAGACCTCGGGCCAGGGGCACCGACCCGCGCCGGGCCGGTGTGGGAATGGGTAGCTGGCGCAGCAGCAGCTCGGGCGACGTCCCTTCCCGCAGAGCGGAGGAGCGTCAGGCAGCCGCCAACCAGGTTGATGACGGCCACCGTGGGCGACGCAGCGTTGATCGGGGTCGCCCCACACGGCATACGCCTTGCAGGGCCGTCCGGCGGCCGCGATCGTCATGCACCGCCGCACCTCGTCTGTCGTAGCGCTGTAGGTCATCGGGGCCGCGCCGCGGCACGCTGACTGCGGAAACTGCGCCTACCGCGGGTCGAAATGAACCAGTTCACGATCCCATCGTCGAGGAATCCGTGCGCCCGCGGGTGGAACCTCCGCTACGTGGTCGGCGGTCGGCGAGTTCCACGCGCGAGCGCGCGACGACCAGGGCGATTCACTGCGATTCTCGCCGGAACCGCCCGGGTCGACGGAGAACGAGCCGTCGATCACCCCGTCGCTGTTGACGCCCACGGTCAGGCCGGACGCCTGGCGCTCGCTACGTCGGAGGCCATGTGTTTGCGGCCGAGAATCCGCTCACGATCGGCGCTCAACCAGCGTGGACTGCCCGCCGGAGCCGTTGGCGAAGGATCCGACGGCGAAGCAGTTGGTGGTGCTGGTGCACGACACGCCGTACAGGCCACTTTCCGTCGTGCCGGTCGGGTTGGGGCTGGGAACGATCGTCCAGCTGGTGCCGTTCCACCGCTCGACCAGGGTGGGGCTACCGGAGCTGGTCGAGAAGTTTCCGACGGCGAAGCAGTTGGTGGTGCTGGTGCACGACACGCCAAGGAGAAGACTATTGGTCGCGCCGGTCGAGTTGGGGCTGGACACGATCGCCCAACTGGTGCCGTTCCACCGCTCAACCAGCGTGAAGTAGCTGGAGCCGTTGTAGAAGTATCCGACGGCAAAGCAGTTGGTGGTGCTGGTGCACGACACGCCCAACAGGTAACTGTTGGTCGCGCCGGTCGGGTTGGGGCTGGACACGATCGCCCAGCTGGTGCCGTTCCACCGCTCAACCAGGGCCAAGTCCCCGGAGCCGTTGTAGGCGAATCCGACGGCGAAGCAGCTGGTCGCGCTGGCGCACGACACGCCCCACAGGCCACTAATCGTCGCGCCGTTCGGGTTGGGGCTGGACACGATCGCCCAGCTGGCGCCGTTCCACCGCTCAACCAGCGTGAACGCCCCGGGGTCCTTGATGAAGGATCCGACGGCAAAGCAGTTGGTGGTGCTGGTGCACGACACGCCCTGCAGCTCGTTATACGTCCCGCCGGTCGGGTTGGGGCTGGACACGATCGCCCAGCTGGTGCCGTTCCACCGCTCAACCAGCGTGACCTGCCCGGAGCTGTTGGCGTAGCCGACGGCGAAGCAGTTGGTGGTGCTGGTGCAGGACACGCCCTGCAGGTAACTTTCAGTCGCGCCGGTCGGGTTGGGGCTGGACACGAACGCCCAGCTGGTGCCGTTCCACCGCTCAACCAGGGTGAACTTCCCGGAGCCGTTGGCGAAGTATCCGACGGCGAAGCAGTTGGTGGTGCTGGTGCACGACACGCCGAACAGGTAACTGGTCGTCGCGCCGGTCGGGTTGGCGCTGGGGACGATCGCCCAGCCGCTGACAGTCACGTTCAGGGGGGCAGAGGCGATCCCATTGGCGACCACCTGCAGTGTGGACGGTCCCAGTTCAGCGGTCGCCGGGATGGTGAAGTTGGCCGATGACGTAGCCCCGGGATTGACCGTCATCGTCGTCATGCCCGAGGTTCGGGCGTATGACACGTGCCGTGTCGCATTATTGGTGATCCTGACCAGCGGGTAGTTGGTCGCGTCCTGGTTGTCGTCACCGTAGGCTGAAGCCTGGGTCAGACCATTGAGCTGAGTGCCGGACGCCCTATAGGTGGCGCCCTGAGCAAGCGTCGACGGGACGGAGCTGATGGTCGGCCGCCAGGACGTAAGTGGCGTTCCATTGTCCGTGTACACGTAGATTGAGGCGCCATCGCTAACGAGCACCTGACCGGTCGGGACGACCAACATACGATTGCTGAAAGTTGGTGTTGTCGAGGCACCCGGAGGGTCGGTGACCAGTCGGAACGATGAGCCGTTGAAGTCGTAGAAGTGTTCAGGCGGCTGGAAGAACGGGCTGGAGGGAACCAGCACATCGCCGTCGGGAAGCACCACTGCGGGGCCGTCCGCCGAGACGCCTTGCGGAAAGCTGGGGCCGGTGGACCAGGTAGCGCTGGCCGTGTTGTAAATGGCGGTGTTCTTCGTGGCGCCAGCGGCAAACACGGTGCCGTTCGGCCGAAGTAGAAGTGGTCCGACCTCGGGGACAATGTTCATGCCGCCGTTGCTCGGGAGCGTCACCGGCAGTGTTCCAGCATTGGTCCACGCACCCGTTGATGGCGTAAAGACCTCGGAGTTGCGGCCGTTCTCGGTGTCCACAGTCAAGACCTGCCCATTGCGCAGCAACGACCAACCCTCTTCGGAGTTCTTATCGGCTTTACCGGTTCCCACCGGCTGCCAAGTTAGGGTCGACGGGTTGAAGAGCACCTGCGCGGTCGAGTCCAGGTTGCCCATCATGAACTCACCATTGGTCAGCACGGTGCTGACCGCGTCCCCGATATGTGTCCATCCGCTCGGAGGGTTCACGGCCGTCCAGGTGTTGGCGACCGGGTTATAGATCGCCCCGCGGTTCGTGTCGACAGCTGTGGTATTGGTGCCGTTGTACTCGCCGCCCTCGACGAGCACTCTTCCATCCGGGAGGATCGCCGAGGCGTAGTACTTAGGCGCATAACCCGCAGGCATTGACGCCAACTGTTTCCACGTGCCGTTCACGTAGCTCCCGCTGCTGTTGGGCGTCAGCCCCCACCAGTTGCCTGTCTGATTCGCCTGCACCATCACAGTGCCGTTCGTGAGCAAGAGCATGGACTCCGCATTGAAGGGCGCGGGATGGACCAGGCATTGCCAGGGTGAGCCCCCGGGCGCACAGGCGACAGGCAACTGCCGCGGCGGTGGTGTGTTGGGGGGGCCGTGGGGACGCGAAGGTCGAGCAGACGCGAGAGGCGCAGCGGCCGATCCGGCAGCCACCCCGACAGGAATCCCGAAGGTCCCGAGACCGATCACAGCCGCCAATCCGACCCGAGAGACTGCACGGCCGATCATGTAGCGCTTCACCCCCGCGGCTCCGCCTGATGAGCGCTGGTCCTACCAGCGACAGCGCTGGTTGTCTAGGGGGCACTGTTGCACTAGGCCAACGGTGACGCGGGATCGAGTTGCCGTCCCGTTTCGGGTTCAGAGAACAAGGTCAAGAAACACGAGGTCAGGCTTTCGCCACGTCCAGCTCGACCGATTGAAGCACCGCCCGCACCGATGAGGCGTACCAGCGCGCACCCCGCTGCGCGGTCGGTACGCCGTCGGCGGTGAGACGATCCGCGATCGCGGTCAAGGTCACCCCGGCGGCACGTTCGTTGACGATGCGCTGACGGATCATGTCAGGGAGTTGGACGGGCCTGCCGAGCCTGTAGCCCTGCGCCCGCTTGGCCCGCAAGGCGGCGCTGGTGCGGTCGGAGATCAAGCGCCGCTCGTGCTGGGCGACCGCACCAAGAATGTGGGCCGTGAGTTCGCCGGTCGCGGTGGATGGGTCGAGCCCGAGGTCGATGACCACGAGCTTCCAGCCGTGTCGTCGACTGCGGTCGAGGATGCCTGCGAGGTCGATGAGGGAGCGCGCGAGCCGGTCGACCTTGGCGACGACGAGCGCGTCGGCGTGGCCGCGGTCGAGCGCGTCGAGGGCCTCGGTGAGGGCGGGGCGCCGGTTCGTGGTCTTGGCGCTCGCGACGTCCTGGGCGAGCTTGTGGAGCGTCCATCCGCGCCGCTGGCACTCGGTCTCGATCGCGGTGCGTTGGGCGTCGAGACCCAGGCCGCTGTCGCCCTGGTCGACGGTGCTCACCCGGACATAGCCGACTGCGATCACCTCGTCGGACGGCCGTTTCCGGCGTGCTGTAGACGCCCTTCCCACGCCGATAGTTTACAGCAAACGGTCGGATGCTGTAAACGTCACGGATTCTCGCTCGCGGCGCGTCGGAGCGACCGCACCACGCGACGAACATCCCGACGCATCGCACGATCTTGCGGGAGACCTGAATCAGGCAAGGCACGCAAGGTGGCGTCGAGGAGATCCGCAACCAGAAGCCACGCGGCCGCGGGCACGTCGCGCGCGCCCGGCAACCGACGACCTACGCGCTCGGGACCAGCGACCACACCCTTATCTTCTCGCGTCCGGGACCGCCCGCCGACGTTTCTGACCGCCGAGCGGCGCCCCCGATGCGGCGGTGGGCGACCCGGACGAACCATGGTCGATTGACATGCCACGCGGCGTGGGGGAAGGGTGGAGTGATCGGTCGACGCGGAGGTGAGGGTGTGCCGGAGAGCGTGTACAAGGTCATCGAGTTGGTCGGAACCAGTACCGAGTCTTGGGAGAAGGCGGCGGCGGCTGCGGTTGAGAAGGCCGCGTCGAGCCTTCGAGACTTGCGCATTGCCGAAGTTGCCGAGCTTGACCTTCAGATCGAAGGCGGTGTCGTCAAGGCGTATCGAGCCAAGGTGAAGGTCTCGTTCAAGTACGAAGACTGAACGACGTGGCCCACACCGGGTGTGTGATGTAGTCGGAGCGGACCTGAGGAGGACGGTCATGGTTGAGAATCCACCCGAAGGCTTCCCGCGCATCACGCCGTACCTGCTGTACGAGGACGTAGATGCCTCCCTCGACTGGTTGGTCGGGACGTTCGGCTTCACCGAGCGGGTCCGCATGAAGGGGCCCGATGGCAAGGCCAACCACGCGGAGGTCAGCCTCGGCGATGGCGTGGTGATGATGGGCCACCCCGGCCCGGACTACCAGAACCCGAGGCGCCGGGGCGGCGCAACCCAGTTGGTCTACGTGTACGTCGACGACGTCGACAAGCACTTCACGGTCGCCAAAGACGCGGGGGCTCGCATCCTCAGCGAACCTTCCGACCAGTTCTACGGCGACCGCACCTACGGGGCCGAAGACCCCGAGGGCCATCAGTGGTCGTTTGCTCAGCATGTCCGCGACGTCGCCCCGGAGGACATGCATCCGTAGCGGCGCGAAGATCCCGCTAAGAACGATGCATACGAGGTCGCCCCTGTCTCCAGCCCGAGGCGGGGACCTCGGGCACGGGCGCGACCTCGGGCACGGGCGCGATCGCCGACCGGTACCTCGTGAGACGCTGAATCAATCCTCGGGCACTCGCCACGTCTGGCCGAGAGCCGGTGCATGGCGCCGGTGAAAATGCTGCGGCGTCTCGCTGAGCCACTGCTCGGGCTCGTTGCCCATCACCGGCCCTGCTGGTGAGAATCGCTGGAGCCTCACGACGTTGGGACCGTTCACGTCCTCCTCGATGATCGTGCCGCAGACCTCGCACACGAAGACCGTTCCGCTGTCATTCACGGGCGATTCACTCCCCCTAAGGGTCGCTCAGCTCGACGACGAGCCCGCCGACTGTACGCCGCACACATTGCAGCCCCCGAGTGCCCATACCCAACACCGGATCGGGTCGCCTTCACGGCGTTCGTCGCGGCCACGGCATCCGTCGGGTTCGTCGTCTTCGCTGCAACCGGCGATGGCGCGGTCGACGTGCAGGATGAGTGAGCCCGGGCAGTTCACGATGGTGCGACGGTAGCTAGCGGATGCGCCAGCTCGGCGACACCGAAGGCGATGATGCTGGGTGAACTCGGCGACCGCGGGAGCCGACGCGATTCGGACGGCCGAGACGAAGCGGACGACGAGATCCACCTGCGGTCACCCTGGCCCGGGCTCATCGCTGTTCCACCAGAGCTTCGTGACGGGGATCGGGTGGCCGTCTCCGGTCCAGATCGTCTCCGGTTCCCGCCCCATCGCCTCGACCAGCTCGTCGACTCCCTGCTCCGGCTCTTCTGCGAACCATCGGATCGCCTCCGGCTCGAAGCCACGAGCCACCTGGTAGCGATGCCGACCGGCACCGACACGTTCATCGAACTTCTTGCTGACGTACATGGCCACCCGGCGCCGTTCCAGCACCGTTCTCATCACCTGGATGTCGACCGTCCCCAGACTCCAGGCCTCCTCGACCGCCCGATGGCTCAGACCCGGCAGCATGAGGTGGGCATGCAGCCGTTCGGTATGGCCGTCGCCCTCGATGATCCGGAGCCACGGGAATCGAGGTCCACGGCCACGAAGCCTCCGCAGAGACCGCTGCACCGCGGCGGCGGCCTCCTCGCGACTCGCCGGCTCGTCCTCGAACGTGACCGTTACGAACCGCGACAGCTCGTTCGCGACCGCGTAACGCCGCACTCGTGCTTGCGCCCGGGCGGCGGCGTCACGTTCATGGCGACCAGCCGCGCGAGCACGCGGGTCGAACGCCTGCCTCCCACGCGCCCGCGGAACGACAGTTCCCTCCGACGCGCCCGGGTAGAGGGTCGCGGCCCAACGACCCGCGTCGGGAAACGTCGGAGTGTCGAGATCCTCGCGGCTCTGCGATCGCGACTCGCGATCGGTATGATCGCGGTGATCGTTGCGCGGAGCGATGGTCGATTCGACGAGCGGCCGGGCATCATCCCCCGGCCGTCGTCGCTTCTCAGGTGGCGCGGCCATCGTTGTCGCCTCCCCGCAGCATGACCACGACGCGCTCGATGACCGAGGCATCCTCGACCTGGAGCGGAACGCCGCTCGCACAAGTCGTTCTCGTGACGAAGGCCACGATCACGCCCTGGTCGTTGACCTGAGAGGTGCGAATGGGCGTCGGCGTCATCACAGTCGTCCGCCTGCGAGTGCCTCAGCCGCGACGCTTTCCAGCTCGGCCTTCGAGAGCAAGTACCTCGCTGGCCCGCGTCCAAGGCGTTCCGGGCCGAGCGCGACGGCGTGCAGCCGACCCGACGCGATGAGTGCCTTGATCCGACGTTCCCCTACGCCGAGGATGACCGTCGCGGCTTCGATCCCGACCAGCAATGGCTCGACGGGTACTTCCTTCCAAGGTGCGTTCGACACGGGCGCACAGCCTCCAGGCCCAACTGTGCGCAACCCGCACGGGACCGGTCGGCCGGAGAGGACAAATCCACTCGCCCGGTATCGGTAAAGCGTACGTTACCGAACATGGGCCTCGGGGTGGTGGACGTCGGAGCATGTACGGAATGCCGATGCTCGCGTTGCCCCGACTCGCCGCTACTCGCCTACGCGCAAATCGGGTGCATTCCGGGGCCAGAGGCGCGGCTCCAGTTGGAGATTCTGGTGCCAATCGGCCCGGAGCCAAAGCCGTTGAAGCGCTCTGCTGCCCGCGAGATGTTCATCAGCGGCACCGGAATCGTCGCCGAGCTAGACGACAACGGATACGCCTCGATCATCGTTCGAGGGCGACAGCGCTTCCGGCCGCTCCAGCAAACGGAGATATCAGTCGTGCTTCGTTGCCCATCGTGTGGTGCCTGTCCGGCGATCGCAACTGCGCACCTCGTCGAGATCCTGCTTCACGCCATCGGGCAGCATCAGACGGCAGTCGGAATCAATCCGTCGGGACTCGTCAGGCCGCTCCAACGTCCGCCGAGCGAGTGCGACTGCTCGTGGCACGGACAGGCGAGCATCTAGACGCGCCCGACGTCGAAAGGATCCGCGTCGAAAACTTGTGCGGTCGGGCTGCGAACGTCGGGAACTCGACGCGCGCGCGGCGTGGCTTGACGACGTGGTACGGGATCGCTCGGGTCCGCTGTGAGCCAAGCGTCGCTTCTGCGACGGTGACGGGCCTGGATCACGGAGATCACGCTCGCCATCGCGGCACCCGATCGGGCATGCGCGCTGCGCGCGAGTCTTCGCGCCCGTTATCCAATCAATGGACCGGGCTTGCCGTCGGCGGTACCCGGCAACACCCGAAAGCACCACCGGAACGGCACCATCTCCGGCGTCACGTCACCGACGAGTCGCAATGCACCGGCGTCGCATTGGGTTTCGATGTCGCACACGACACTCTCCACGACCTCCGTCAGTTCGGTGAGGTTGACTTCCGTGGGTCCGCCGACTGATTGCGACGCGTACTTGCCATTCCACTGACCGTTGTAGACGACGAGCTTGCGTTCCCCGGCCTCCGTGAGCTGGAACCGATGTTGCAGGCTCGGGTACCGGGCATTCTCGTTCGCCATCGCGAACTCGTGCCCGAGGGCGCACCGCAGCGCGTACAGCATGTCGCGGTCCGTCGAGTCGAGGCCGGAGTCGAACTCTTCGAGCGCAGTACGAAGGTCGTTGCTCGTCGTAGTGCGCGCCGACGACACCGGCTGGATGACCTTGCCGACCTGGTCCATCAAGATCAGGTATACGAGCGCACCGGGCCACGACGCGGTGATATTGGCTGCGGCGGTACCGGTATCGACGCAGCGACCGGCGAGCCTCCGAGCGTCGCGCAGTGCCGCGCGAAACGTCGACGTGTGGAGAACGCCGTCGGCTTGGCGGAACTCGTGGACATAGCGCGCGATCGCGTCCGTCTCGGCGTCGGGCGTGTTCGACGTCACTCGGGTGAGCGTACCGCCGTACGCTTTCGCGGCGTGCGTGACTTACCCAGGGGAATGCGGCGGCTCGGCGTCAAGAACGTGCTTGTCACGCACGCCGAGGGAACTGCGGACGAGACGCAGTTCGAGGTGGACGCGCATATCCAGGCGGACACCGGGTTCTTCCCAGTCGACTGTCCCATCTACGAAGGTGACGTTGTCGAGTTCACCGATGCTCGGGGCGCGGATGTTCGGAAGGTCGCAGCAAAGGTCAAGGTGAACGACGTCGGGTCGTCGATGGTGCAGCACATTCACGTCGAGTGGGGCGACGCAGCTCCTGTCCGAACTGCGGTGCTTCGTCGGCTCGGCATCGAGGGGTTGCATCCCGCCGTGATCGCGGCGGCCAGCGACATGTTCACCGATGGGCACTACTCCCAGGCGGCGTTCGAGGCGTTGAAGGCACTCGACCGGCGCGTGCGCGAGCAGAGCGGCCTTCAGCTCTCCGGTCGAGAGCTGATGACGAGGGCGTTCACTGGCGACCCACCGGCGATCGACCTGTCCGTCGAGACGGGGCAAAGCGGGCGCGACGAGCAGGAAGGCTTTCGCTTCATCTTCATGGGCGTCGCCCAGGGGATCCGAAATCCGAAGGGGCATGAGCTACAACAGGATGATCCGCAGCGTGCGTTGGAGTACCTCGGACTCGTCAGTGTGTTGTTCCGTCGACTCGACGACGCGCGGGGCGGCTCGTAGTCCGAAGCGCAAACCGTGAGATCAGTTCAGCCCTCGCCCGCCCGAGCCTGATCTGCCCGATCTGCCCGATCTGCGCGCGGGACAGACCCGATGCAGTCCGCCAGCCGTCACCGGGTGCTCGCAGCCGCTGGTATTCGTTCGTGGCTTCCACGATGGCGACGGGCTAGGAGTGGACTCGGCGCTCGCATAACGCTCCCGGAGTAGGCAATCGGTGCGGTGCGATGCTTCGACCGCTGTCGTCTCACGCGGTCGATACCGTCGTTGTCATGACGACGTGTCCTGGTTCGCTGATCGTCCACCGAGATGGCACGACCGCGGGCTGCACGAACGATGACGATCAGGACGGCTGTCACGGCCGCGAGCTACGCCATGAGGGCGACCCGGACTCGTGCATCGACTGGTTCGGCGGCTGCGACTACTGCGGCGTCCACTAGTCCGCCGTCACGCTGTCGTGACGCGTCCGGGCGCAGGCTTGAAAGCGATTCGGGTTTCGGTCGTGCCCGGTGCTGCGCGGCATCGCGCTCGACCAGCGACATGTGGCCCGAACCAAGGGACCGTCCCTTCGGGGCGGTCCCTTTCTGGCTGAAGGTGCGTCCCGCCGCTCGCATAACGCGCCCCTAGCGGGCAATCTGGGCGGGTGGGGGTGATGGGCGACGAGAGAACCGTTTCGCCGGGTCAGTCGTCTCTTTACGTGTGAGGTGTGCAATTCGCCGATCGTTCTCGTCTCCGCACCCGACGCACGCGGGCGACGCGGCAGATCGGCTCGCAGCCCTCTTCCTCGACCGAACGTTTGGGATTCCGCCGTTGTCCAGAGCGGAACGGTTCCGTTCTGGCGGAGGTATAAGCCTGTCGTCGCGAGTGCCATCGGTTCGGAGTGGGTGCTCGGCGTAGAAGCGGATCGTCGCGTGCAGGGATGCGCCGTAGTCGTCGGCGAGGAGGAGGGGCGTTTGCAGCGAGTCGACGTAGTCGAGCGCGCGGCGGCGCTCGTCGCTCGCCCGGCGTGGCTGGAAAACCGACCGGTCTGATTCGCTCTAGAGGCTCCGACGATCTGCTTGACGTCGGTGACTTTGGGATGCAACTCGTCGCTCGCAACCATGTCGGCGTGAGTCCACCACAGACAATTCGAAAGGCGCGTGTAATCCTTTGAAGCACGTTGTGCGAGTTACGTACTGATGAGGTATCGGGGGACGCTCGTGGCAGTGCAGCCGGGTGACTTCGACGTCTTCTTTCGATCGCAGTACCGCTCGGTGACGGGCTTGGCGTACGTGCTCTGTGGCGACGTGGGTCGGGCGGAGGACCTCGCTCAGGAAGCGTTCGCTGCCGCTGATCGCTCCTGGCCGCGGATCAGCGGATACGACGATCCCGGAGCGTGGGTCCGACGCGTAGTCGCGAACAAGGCAACGTCGCTTCGTCGCAAGCGATCCTCAGAAGCCCGCGCCTTCGTCAGACTCAACAGCCGCCGCGCCGAGACCGAAACGGAGATGGGCATCGATGACGCCGCGCTGTGGAGTGCGGTTCGAGCGCTGCCCCGCCGCCAAGCCCAGGTCGTGGCTCTCACATTCCTCGACGGGCTTGACATACCCGAGGTTGCTCGCGTCTTGACGTGCGGAGAAGCGACCGTGAAGACACATCTCCATCGAGCCAAGCTGACCCTGGCCGCACGCCTCGGACTCGATCAACAACAGGAGGACCGATGAGCGCACTCGACGATCGACTCCGAAGCGCCGCCGACGCCGTACACCAACAAATGGAGCATCTGTCGGTACCGGAACCTGGAGTTGCTCTGCTCGACACCGCGGGAGCGGGACGGGCGGCCACTGGACACCGAGCGCGACCGACCCGCGCGCTCGTCGCTTTCGCGGCGGCTGTCGTCGTGGTGCTGGGCGCGTCCGCCGTAGTCGGCCTGGCGAGACGCGGATCTCATCGCGGGAGTGCCTTCAGTATCGCGGTGTTGGCCGCGACGACTCAGAGACAGTCCGTACGCATGCGGATCACGGCGATCCGGCCTATGACATTTGAGCTGTTTCCGGCGACGAAATCGCCGCCGGGGCCTCCTCAGATTGAGATTAGTGGGGACACGGGCGTTTATGACTTCCAGCGCAACGTCGCACGCCGCGAGATCCAGGGCGGCTGGGGCAAGAGCACCGAACTCCTCATCGGCACGCACGTCTACGTCAGCCTCGACCCCGAAATCGCGGCGAGCCTTCCGGCCCGGCTGCGAAACAAGCGCTGGTTTGAGATGAACGGCTCAACCGACTCTTTCACCCCCCTGCCCTTCGACCCGCTCGCACAGCTCCGCCAGGACCCCGGCACGACTTCGATCCAGGACCTCGGCACCACCCAGATCGGCGCCGAAACAGTCCATCACTACAACGCAACGGGACCGAAAACCCGGGGCGGTTCACTCGACATCTACGTCGACAGCAACAACCGGCTCAACCGACTGCGGTTCGTCTTGAATTTCGGGGCGGGTCTTGATGGGGGGATGCAAATGGATTTCTCCGACTACGGGGTGCGCGTCAACGTCACCGCACCCCCCGCCGACGAAGTTGTCCCAGCGACCGACCTTCCTTTGGTAGAGAGCGCCATCGCAAATCACATCCACTAGCAGGACGCTGAAAAAGGTGTACGTATGGCGAAGCCACGCGGTGCAGTGAGCGCGAGGCACAAGGGCGACGACGAGCTTCCCGAGGCCGTTCGGCGCACACGTCGGCGCATTCGATCGATCATTGCGGCCTTTATCGCGACGGCGGCCATCGGCCTGCTAGCCGTTGTCGTCGTTGTCGCGATTTCGGCAAGCGTCGGGCGGTCGTTCAGCCACATCGGGCAGCGCAACCTCCTAAAGCCGATCCCCGTCTCGAAGAGCGCGTGTCCATATATCGTTGCGATGCACGACGCGGCGAACGCCTTCCAGAGCCAGACTCCCTTGCTCGGCTTCGGTGTTGACGGTCGTGGGAACCTGGTGCCTTGGCCGACGACACGCGCAGCGTTGAGCCATGCCGCTGACGTTCTCGACGTGACAATCGCGGCAGGTATCCCGTACGTTCCGCCGCCGGTGCAGGCTTATCTCACGACGGTTCGAGTCGATATCAGGCAGGGTCGCGAAGAGGCTTCGCTGACGAACGATCCGAACGCGTTCCTTCAGCGGGTCGAACCCCTGCTGACGAGCGGGCAGCGCGCGTTTGGTTTCGCTGGCGATCTCGTCGGGCACGCGTGTTCGGTTGATCTCAAGGCCGACAACGGCGTGGTGGCGGCAACGAACCCATAACTGCCGATATGCGGACGGGTTGACGTACCGGCATCAGCCGCTGTTATTCGCGCGTCGCTTCCACGACGATCACGGCGTCGGCGAGGGCCGCGATGATTCGGTTGCGGACGGGGAAGCGCCACGGCAGGGGTTGGGTTCCGTAGCCGTTCTCGCCGACGATGAGGCCCTGCTCGCGCACGCGCGCGAACAGTCGCTCGTGGCGGCGCGGGTAGACGACGTCGAGCCCCGTCGCGACGACGCCGACGGTCAGTCCGCCCGCGTCGAGGGCTCCGGCGTGAGCGGCGCCGTCGATACCGATCGCGAGACCGCTGACCACGGTGATGCCCGCACGGGCGCAGAACGCGGCGATCTCGCGCGCGTCGGCGATGCCCAACGGTGTCGCGGCCCGAGTACCGACGATCGCGACGCGCGGCGCGTCGAACGCGCACGGTCGGTCGCCCTCACCGAGGAGCACGCGCGGCATCTTGGCGTCGACCATCGCGTCGAGCAGATCGGCGTCGCGGATCGGGAAGTCGTCGCCGCGCACCCAACGATGCATCTCGCGGCTCACCAGAGGTCCTCGCGCATCCACGCGGCACGGTCGACGTCGCCCGCCGCGATCTCGGTGCGATCGTCGAGGTCGGCGATCGTGCGCGCCACGCGGCGGATGCGAGCCGCCCCGCGTCCGGTCAGCTGGCGAACCCGGCACTGTCCGAGCCAGGAATCGCGGGCGGCATCGTCGAGCGACAGGTATCGCTCCAGCGCGCCGGCCGGGATGTGGGCGTTGCGGCGCCACGGTGTGTCCCGGAACCGAGCCTGTTGGCGGGCGACCGCCGCGACCACGCGTGCGGCGACGACCTCCGACGATTCGCCCGGCTCGGTTCCGGCTTCCTCCACTTTGACCCGCAGGTCGAACCGATCGAGCAGCGGCGCCGAGAGCCGCCGCGCGTAGCGCGTGCGCTGGACGTCGCCGCACTTGCACGCAGTCTCCCTGCGGCCGCACGGGCACGGGTTCGCACACGCAACCAACAAGAAATCGGCGGGAAACTCGATCGTTCCCGAAGCGCGGCTCACGCGCACGACGCGCTCTTCGAGTGGCTGACGCAACGATTCGAGCGCATGGACCGGGAACTCGGGCAGCTCGTCGAGAAAGAGCGCTCCCCGATGCGCCAGGCTGACTTCGCCGGGGCGGACGCGGCTGCTTCCACCGCCGACGAGCGACACCATCGAGGCGCTGTGGTGGGGCTGTCGGAACGGCGGGTCGACCCGGAGTGCCGGCCCGCGGTGGGTCCCCGCTGCCGAATGGATCTTGGTGACTTCGAGTGCGGCGGCGTGATCGAGAGGGGCGAGGATCGTCGGTAGGCGCCGGGCGAGCATCGTCTTGCCCACGCCCGGCGGACCGACCATCAGGAGGTGATGCGCGCCGGCGGCCGCGATCGCGAGCGCGTGGCGCGCCTGGGTGAGTCCGCGCACATCGGCGAGATCGAGGGGTTCGTCGCCCTCGGGGCCGCATGCAATCGTCGGCGGGGGATCGGGTGGATCGGGCCACGGCGCTTCCCCCTTCAGACACGCGTGGAGCTCGCCGAGCGTCCGCGCGACGCGGATGCCGACCCCGGGCACGAGTGCGGCCTCCGATGCGTTCTCGGCCGGCACGATGACGTGTTCGACACCGGTGCGGGCGAGCGCGTCGACGAGTGCCACGGCGCCGACGACCGCGCGGACCCCGCCGTCGAGGCCGAGCTCGCCCAGCACGGCGACTCGGTCGAGGACTCCCGAAGGCAACGCGCCGGCCGCACACGTCAACGCGAGGGCGACGCCGAGCTCGAGACCGGAACCGGTCTTGCGGACCGACGCGGGCGCGAGGTTCACCGTGACGCGCTGTTGCGGATACTCGAGGCCCGACGACAACAGCGCGGCCCGAACGCGCTCGCGCGACTCGCGCCCGGCCGCATCGGGCAAGCCGACGACCGTGTAGCCCGGGAGGCCCCGGGAGACGTGGACCTCGACGGTGACGATCCTGCCGTCGACGCCCTCCAGGACGGCACTGCGAACGGCTGCGAGCACGGTCGAGCTCCTTCTCATGCCGCGAATGGCTCATGCGGCGAATGGCTCATGCCGCGAATGGCTCGTGCGGCGAATGGCTGCGGAAGGAGGGTCGTGACCGCGACCCCGACGGCGAGCGCGACCATACGCGGGGGGTGTGACAGGTTCGAACTACCGTGCCTCGGATGAGCCCCGCCCGTTCGCGCGCCGATGCGCGCCATGCGGCGCACGACCCGGACGGGTTCGCGGTCGCGCTCAGCGCGATGAGCGAGAACACGCGCCGCGCGTACGACCACGACGCGCGCGAGTTCGTGCAGTGGTGCGAGCGGGGCGGTTGTCCCGACGCGTCCGCGCTCGACCATCGCGCAGTGCGGCGCTATCTGGCCTATTTGCAGACGCGTGGTTTCTCGCGCTCGTCGACGGCCCGCAAGGCCGCGTCGGTCCGGGCCTATCTCCGCCATCTGCGGCGGCGGGGTGTGCTCGGCCGCGACGTGGCGGCGGCGGTCCAGGCGCCCAAGGGCGCGCGCCGGCTCCCCCGCATGCCGCGGCGACCCGAGGCGGCCGCGTTGCTGGACGATCTCGTGGCCGGAGCCGCGTCCCTCGATCCCCGTGCGCTACGGGACCTCGCGATCGTCGAGCTGCTCTACGGCGCCGGTCTGCGGGTGAGTGAGTGCTGCGGTCTCGACGTCGGCGACGTCGATTTGCGCCGAAGAACGGTCACCGTGGTCGGAAAGGGTGCAAAAGTCCGCCGGCTGCCGCTCGGCGAGCCGGCTCGCGACGCGGTCGCCCAGTATCTCGACAACGGTCGCGGCGCCGGCTGGGGAGCGCTACAACCCAGCGCCGGGGCCGTCGACGCGCTCTTCATGAACGCCCGGGGCCGGAGGATGACGCCGCGGGACGTCCGGCGGGTGCTCGACCGCCATCCCCTGCCCGACGGCCGGTCCCTGCACCCCCACGCCCTGCGCCACGCCTACGCCACGCACCTCCTGGAGGGGGGAGCAGATCTCAGAGCGGTTCAGGAGCTGCTCGGACACGCCGATGTGGGAACGACGCAGATCTACACTCACGTCACACGTGAGCTGATGCGATCTGTGTACGAACGGACGCACCCAAGGGCCTAGGGAGCAGGGCGAGCAGAGTGGACGAGTCCGCCGCGGAGATCGCCGAGCTTTGGCGTGACTACAAAGATGGCGGTACTGCCGACGCGCGCGAGCGCTTGATCCTGCACTATTCGCCGCTGGTGAAGTTCGTCGCCGGGCGGGTTGCCGCGGGCCTCCCCCAGAACATCGAGCAGTCCGATCTCGTGAGCTATGGCATCTTCGGCCTGATCGACGCGATCGATAAGTTCGATCCCGGACGCGGGTACAAGTTCGAGACCTACGCGATCAGCCGGATCAAGGGCGCGATCATCGACGAGCTGCGGTCGATCGACTGGGTCCCGCGCTCGGTGCGTGCGAAGGCCCGCGCGATCGAGCGCGCGTACTCGAAGCTCGAAAACGAGTTGCGCCGAAGCCCCGACGACAAGGAAGTCGCCTGCGAGCTCGGCTTGAGTGACGCCGAGCTGGCGACGACGCTCGGTCAGATCAGCTTCGTCGGCGTCGTCGCGCTCGACGAGCTGCTCTCGGCCGGCTCCGAGCGCGGCAGTGGCGCGACGGTAGGCGACACCATCGCGGGCTCGGGCCACGACCCGGTTGAGGCATTCGAGTCCGAAGAGATGCGCCAGGTTCTCGCCGACGCCATCAACCGCATGCCCGATCGCGAACGGCTCGTCCTCACGCTCTACTACTACGAGGGCCTGACGCTCGCGGAGATCGGCAACGTGCTCGGCGTCACCGAGAGCCGCGTGTGCCAGATCCATACCAAGGCGATCTTCCAGTTGCGCTCGCGGCTCTCGGAACCGCTCCCCGAGCGCGGCATCGTCACCTGACGACCTAGCGCCCTAAAGGGCCCCGTAACGAGGAGCTCTGCACCGAATCCGTCGGCTGACGACGATTTCGGTGCACACCCGTTTCGCGTCACAGGTATCGAAGTCGCCGGCACGTACGTTCGGCGGATGTGCCGACGGTCGACCTGCGTGCTCTTGGTTCTCGTCGCGCTCGGGGCGCTCGCCCTCCCGGCGGCGCCGGTCTCGGGCGCCGACGCGTGGGTCCGACCGGTCGCCGGTCGGGTCGTCCGTGCGTTCCGTGCGCCTCTGACCCGCTACGGCCGTGGGCACCTCGGGGTCGATTTCGCAGCCGGTGCGGGAACGCCGGTGCGCGCCGCGGGCCCGGGCACCGTGGTGTTCGCGGGGTTGGTCGCCAACGCGCGGCACGTCGTCGTCCTTCATGCGGGCGATGTGCGGACCTCGTACTCGTTCCTCGCGACGATCCGAGTACGCCGGGGTGAGGCGGTCGCGCCCGGCGCGGTGCTGGGGACCGCCGGCGGGCGAGGTGAGCACCACGACGGCGACGTGCTCCATTTCGGAGTGCGCGTCGGCGGCACCTTCGTCGATCCGATGCGGCTGTTCGCGTCTGTCGTCGACCTGTCCGCGCGGGTACATCTCGTCCCGATCGCGAGCAACCCGTCGGCATCGTCGGCGCCGGCAGCATGGTCGTCGCCTTCTCCTTCTCGGCGGTTCGACGAGCGCCAAGCCCTGGTCGCGGGGCTCGCCCGACCGCCGACACCGGTCGTTGTGGCTGCCTCCGGTACGCAGCCGGCACACGTCCGAGATCCCGCGCCGGTGTGTTCCCGCCGGATCGCGCCCTGGTGCGCGTGGCTCGCCCGGAGTCGGATCGGCCCCGGCTGAAGGCCCGGCGCGGCCGCTACACTGGCGACGCTTCCGGACCACTTCCCCGGGGGCGCCAACCATCCATTCGCACGCCCGCGATCCCAAGGTGGTGCCGACGGTGCTCGACCGATCGGCGCTCGCGCGGGCGGAAGACCCAACCTAGGGAGGCGCGGCGTGGCCGTCGTGAGCATGAAGCAGCTGTTGGAGGCCGGAGTCCACTTCGGTCACCAGACCCGGCGCTGGAATCCGAAGATGCGTCGTTTCATCTTCGGTGAGCGCAACGGTATCTACATCGTCGACCTGCACCAGACGCTCGAACGCATCGACGGCTCCTACCGGTTCGTCCGCGAGACCGTTGCGAACGGCGGGATCGTCCTCTTCGTCGGCACCAAGAAGCAGGCGCAGGAGCCGATCGAGAACGCGGCCAACGGTTGCGGGATGCCATACGTCAACTTCCGGTGGCTCGGCGGCATGCTCACCAATTTCCAAACGGTGCACTCCCGCGTCGCGAAGCTGCGCGAGTTCCAGCGTCAGGTCGACTCCGGTGAGGTTGACCTGATGTCGAAGAAGGAAGGTCTGAAGGTCCGTCGCGACCTCGCCAAGCTCGAGCGCAACCTCGGCGGCATCAAGAACCTCGAGCGACTTCCTTCGGCGGTGTTCATCATCGACACCAAGAAGGAACACATCGCGGTCACCGAGGCCAACCGGCTCCGGATCCCCGTCGTCGCGGTCGTCGACACCAACTGCGATCCCGACATCATCGACTACGTGATCCCGGGCAACGACGACGCCATCCGCTCCGCGCAGCTCATGTGCCGCGTGATCGCCGACGCCGTCACCGAGGGACGCGAGATCGCGCGCCGGCGCGGCGCGCGTCCGGGCACGCGCTCCGAGGAGGTCGCGCCCGCGCCGCCCGCCAAGCCGCAGCGCACGCCCGAGGAGCAGGCGGAATTCGACCGCCGCCAATCGGAGGCCCGCGACGCGGCCGCCGCGAAGCAGCGAGAGATCGAAGAACGCGCCCGCTTGGCGAAGGACGCGCCGAAGTCGGCGGCCCCGGCCGCCGAGGAGGGTGCCGTCGAGCCCCCGGCCGCGGAGGACACAGCCGTCGAGCCCCCGGCCGCCGAGGAGGGCGTCGACGCCGCAGGAGCCGACGCCGACACCGCGGCGACGGACGAGGGCTGATCGATGGCCGAGGTATCCGCCAAAGACGTGGCGGCGCTGCGCAAGATCACCGGCGCCGGGATGATGGACTGCAAGAAGGCGCTGCTCGAGAACGACGGCGACTTCGAGCGGGCCAAGGACTGGCTACGCGAGAAGGGAATCGCCGGCGCGGCCAAGCGCGAGGGTCGCGCCGCCGACCAGGGCGCCGTAGAGGTCGTCGTTGCGGGCGACGTCGGGGCGGTCGTGGAGCTGAACTGCGAGACCGACTTCGTCGCCAAGGGCGATGCGTTCGGCCGGGCGCTGTCGGCACTCGCCCGGCTCGTCGTGGATGAGGGCGACACCGCCCTCGGCGCGAAGAAGATCGACGGCGAGACGGTCGACGACTACATCAAGGGCCTCTCGGGCACGCTCGGAGAGAAGATCGAGCTCGGCCGGTTGTACCGGTTCGAGACGAGCGACGGTCTGCTCGACGGATACAAGCACGTCCAGAACGAGCGGGGCACGGTCGGCGTGCTCGTCGAGCTCGGCGGGGTCGACCGCAGCGACGAGCAGGCGCGCGCGGTCGCCCACGACATCGCGCTCCACATCGCGAGCGCGGCGCCGCGCTACGTGACCCGCGACGAGGTTCCGGCCGAGGACGTCGCCCGCGAACGCGACATCTACGCAGCTCAGACCCGCGAAGAGGGTAAGCCCGAGCAGGCGTGGCCGAAGATCATCGAGGGCAAGTTGAACGGCTTCTACAAGTCGGTCGTGCTGCTCGAGCAGTCGTTCGTCAAGGACAACAAGCAGACGATCGACGCGGTGGTGAAGTCACTCGGGCCGCAGGCGAACGTCCGCGGGTTCGCGCGGGTCAAGATCGGAGAGGAATAGCCCGATTCCGACCCGCCGCCGACCTGTCGATCCGCCGACGCACAGATCCGCACGAGAGGAGTTGCCGATGACCACGAGCCGGTACCACCGGGTCGTGCTGAAGCTCTCGGGTGAGGCGTTCGCCGACCAGTCCATCGGATTCGGCATCGACGCCGTCGTCGTTCAGCGCATCGCCGAGGAGGTCACCAAGTCGCGTGCCGATCTGGGCGTCGAGATCGCGATCGTCGTCGGCGGCGGCAACATCTTCCGCGGACTCACCGGCGCGACGAGAGGCATGGATCGCGCCCGCGCCGACTACATGGGCATGCTCGCCACCGTCATCAACGCGCTCGCGCTGCAGGACGCGCTCGAGTCCCTCGGTCAGCCCACCCGGGTGCAGACTGCGATCACGATGGCGCAGGTCGCGGAGCCGTACATCCCGCTGCGAGCGATCCGCCACCTCGAAAAGGGCCGGCTCGTGATCTTCGCCGCCGGCACTGGCAACCCCTACTTCACAACCGACACGACGGCCGCGTTGCGGGCCGCGGAGATCGGCGCCGAGGCCGTTCTGAAGGGTACGCACTCGGGAATCGACGGCGTCTACAGCGCCGACCCGCGCACCCATCCCGACGCGGTGAAGATCGAGAAGCTGAGTCACTTCGACGTCTTGGCGCGCGGCCTGCAGGTCATGGACTCGACTGCGATCACGTTCTGCATGGACAACTCGCTGCCGATCATCGTCTTCGACGTGATGCAACCGGGCAACATCACCAAAGCGCTCACCGGCGAGCCGATCGGCACGCTCGTGCATCCCAAGGAGGACAAGTGACCGCGACGGGCGACGAGGTGCACGACAAGATGCACAAAGTGGTCGTGCATCTGCAGGATCAATTCGGCAGCGTTCGCACCGGCCGCGCCACGCCCGCGCTCGTGGAGAAGCTTCGGGTCGATTACTACGGTTCCGAAGTGCCGCTCCAGCAGCTCGCCGGCTTTTCGGTTCCCGAGGCGCGGGTGCTCGTCGTCGCGCCGTACGACAAGGGCGCGCTGAAGGCGATCGAGAAGGCGATCCAGGCCAGCGACCTCGGCGTGAATCCGAGCAACGACGGCGCGGTGATCCGGCTGACGTTCCCGGAGCTCACGACCGAACGGCGCAAGGAGCTGGTGAAGGTCGTGAAGAAGCTGGCGGAGGATGCCCGGGTGGCCGTCCGCAACGTCAGGCGCCATATTCGCCAGGAGCTCGAGCACCAGGCCAAGGACGGCAAGATCTCCGACGACGAGCTGGCGCGCATCGAAAAGGAGCTCGAAAAGCTCACCCACGAAGTGGTCTCCGAGATCGACACGTTGGTCGGTCACAAGGAAAAAGAGCTGCTCGAGGTGTGATCGCCCGCCTCGGGCGGGTTGCAGTGGTCGACATGCGAGGCGTGCGGGGGAGCCCCTAGCCTGTCCAGGCCACGTGGGAGGATGACGTGAGGGACTCGAACGAATCCGACCGTGCCACCGCGACGCCCGTCGAGGGTGTGCGGATCTTGGGTGCGAAGGAAACGCCGCCGGCGGTGCGCGGCGACGATCGCGGCGTCGATCGCGGCGTGGATCGTGGCGTGGATCGTGGCGTCGATCGTGGCGTCGATCGTGTCGATGATCGTGGGACCATCGACCTGTCGGCAATCGATTCCGACGAGTCCGAGGCGCCGAGCTTCACCCATCGCGCGCCGGTCCCGATCGTCGCGAGCGCCGAGGACGCAGACGCGCCCGAGGAGCCGCCGTCGGCGGATCCGCCCAGCGGGGAGATGCCGCCGCTCCCGCACTGGACGGAGCCGCCCACGGGCGCCGTTCCCGCGATCTTCGCCGACGACACCGGGGAGCACCAGGTCGACGAAGACCTCGACGCCTGGGCGCCGATCACGGGGAGCGAGCCCCGGTTCCGGGCGGAAGGGTCCGATTGGGCCGAGGCCGATTTCGGCGACGATCTGAGCGGCGAGCAGGAACGGCTCGGCGCGCTGTCCGAGGCCGAGCCGGTCGACGAGGAAGCCGAGTTCGCGGAGGCGCTCGCGCAGCGTCGCCGTCGTGCGCCCCGTGGCCTGCGGGCTGCCCGCGGCGCGGGTGGCGCGACCGCACCCGTCACCGCGCCACCGGCGCGCCGGATGGTACCGACCGAGCCCGATGTCACGAACGGGGTCGCACCGGCGCGCGACCTGCCTACCGCGATCATGACGGCCGCGACGATCGTCATCCTCGCGCTGGTCTGCTTCGTTCAGGGACGAACCACGACGGCGCTGCTGGTCGCGGTGGTCGTCGGTGTCGCGTCGATCGAGTTCAGCAATGCGCTGCGTGCGAAGGGCTTCCGCTCGGCCACCCTGCTCGGGCTCATTGCCAGTGCCACCCTTCCCCTCGCGGTGAAGCACTACGGGCTCGGCGCGTATCCGATCTACTTCGCGCTGGTCGTCGTCGTGTCGATGCTGTGGTTCTTGTGGGAAGTGACGCCCGGCCGCCCGCTCCTCGGTGTCGCCACCACCGTGTTCGGGTTCGCGTACATCGGCGGGCTCGGCGGGTTCGCCGGCTTGTTGCTCGCGCAGCGCGACGGCGTCGGTCTGATCCTGGGCGTGGCGATCTGCACGATCGCGTACGACGTGCTCGGGTTCTTCGTCGGGTCGCAATTCGGGCGAACGCCGATCGCGCCGAAGATCTCTCCGAACAAGAGCGTGCAGGGAACCGTCGCGGGCATGGCTGCGTCGCTCGTCCTGGGTTGGGTCGTCGTGAGTCAGATCACGCCCTGGAACCACCACTACGGCGGCATCTTGCTCGGGCTGTTGGTCGCCGTCGGTGCCTTTTTGGGCGATCTGTGCGAGTCCATGGTCAAGCGCGACCTCGGCCTGAAGGACTTCGGAACGCTGCTTCCGGGTCACGGCGGCGTGCTCGACCGGTTCGACGGGCTCCTGTTCTGCCTGCCGATCGCCTACTACCTCGCGGTCACGCTGAAGTTGGGCTGAGCGAAATCGGCTCCGTGCGCGCGGCCCGGAGCCGCGGGGCTCACCGGGGACCCTAACCTCGCGTGCATGGCGCGCGGCGTTGTCATCCTGGGATCGACCGGATCGATCGGCACGCAGGCGCTCGACGTCCTGTCTCGTCACCGTGACGAATACCGCGTCGTCGCGCTCGCGGCCGGCCACAACACCGAGCTGCTCGCGCGGCAGGCCGCCGAGTTCGACGTACCGACCGGCATGACGCGCGCGTGTGCCGACGAGCCCGATGTGCTCACGGAGCTCGCGTCGCTCGCGCAGGCCGACGTCGTACTGAACGCGGTCGTCGGGTTCGCGGGACTGCCGGCAACGCTCGCGGCGCTGCAAACCGGGAAACGGCTCGCGCTCGCGAACAAGGAGAGCCTCATCGCGGCGGGGCCCGTCGTCGCCAAGGCGCGCGCCGCGGGCGGCGGCGAGATCGTTCCCGTCGACTCCGAGCATTCGGCGGTGTGGCAATGCCTGCGGGCCGGGCGGGCGTCCGAGGTCCGCCGCATCGTGTTGACCGCGAGCGGCGGGCCGTTCCGCGGCCGGACCGCCGAGCAGCTCCGCGCCGTCACGATCGCCGACGCACTCGCGCACCCCACGTGGAGCATGGGCGCCAAGATCACGGTCGACAGCTCGACCTTGATGAACAAGGGACTCGAGGTGATCGAGGCGCACGAGCTGTTCGGCGTCTCGTTCGACCAGATCGAGGTGGTGGTCCACCCGCAGTCGGTCGTGCACAGCATGGTCGAGTTCTGTGACGGCGCGACGATCGCGCAGCTCTCCATGCCCGACATGCGCCTGCCGATCGCGATCGCGCTCGGCGCGCCGAACCGGCTGTCCGAGCCGTTCGGTGCGATCGACTGGTCGACGCTCGGGCGTCTCGACTTCGAGGTTCCCGATCTCGGGACCTTCCCGTGCCTGGCGCTCGCCTACGAGGCCGGACGCGCCGGCGGAACGGCGCCGGCGATCCTCTCGGCGGCCAACGAGGTCGCGGTCGACGCGTTCCTGGGCGGGCGCATCGCCTGGACCGAGATCGCGTCCGTCGTCGCCGAAGTTCTGGGTGAAGGCGCCGGAAATGCCGATGAGATCGCCGACGTGCTCGAAGCCGATCGCCGCGCCCGCGAGCGGGCTGCGGTCACCGTCGTTGCCAGGGGTGCCGCGTGAGGGCCAGCGATCCGTTCGAAGACGTCAAGGTCGACCCGGCCCGGGCCGCCGCGATCACCGTCGCGGCGCTCGTGACCTTGGCGATCGCGGCGGTGTTCTTCCCGACGCAAGCCGCGGTGATCGCGGTGATCGCGGCGCTCTTCGTGATGATCATGCTGCACGAGCTCGGCCACTTTCTCGCGGCCAAGCGGTCGGGAATGAAGGTCACGGAGTTCTTCGTCGGGTTCGGCCCGCGACTCTGGTCGGTCACGCGCGGCGAGACCGAGTACGGAGTGAAGGCCGTCCCGCTCGGCGGGTATTGCCGCATCATCGGCATGACCAATCTCGAGGAGGTCGACCCGCAAGACGAGCCCCGCGCCTATCGAAACAAGCGCGCCGGTCCGAAGGTCTTCGTCGCGGCGGCCGGGCCGGTCGTGCACTTCGTCCTTGCCATCATCTTGATGTTCGTCGTGTTGTTCTTCGCGGGCGACTTCCGCAGCGAGCGCGCGGTCTTGACGTTGGCCCAGACGACGCAAGGCGCCGCGGCCGCCGGACTACGCGCCGGAGACACCATCGTGTCGGTGAACGGCACCAGCGTGAACGACTGGACGCAGGTACAGCAACTCATCAATCCGCCCGCGCATCCGGCCCAGGTCGGCGACGTCGTGCGCTTCGTCGTGCGCCGCGGCACCGAGGATGTCGCCGTCTCGGTGACGTTGCAACGGAGCGCCGACCCGAGCCTGAAGCGGGTCGTTGCGGGTGTCGCTCCGCGGTCTGTCGTCCCGCACCCAGGTCTCGTCACGTCGATCGCACAGGCACCCCTGCAGGTCACCGACGTCGGCTGGCAGTCGATCAAGGCGATCGGCAGCATGTTCTCGCCGGCCGGGATCTCGAACTACTTCCGCATCCTCTCCGGGGATACGAGCACTCACACCGACCAGACGAAGCGCTTCGTCTCGCCTGCGGGCGTCGGAGCACTCGCGAGCGACGCGGTGAAGGCCGGCTGGGTCAGCGTGCTCGGGCTCCTCATCGCCATCAACATCTTCGTCGGGTTGTTCAATCTGCTCCCGCTCCTTCCCTTCGACGGCGGGCACATCGCGATCGCGCTCTACGAGAAGATCGCGTCGACGATACGCCGCCGCCGGGTCCAGGTCGACGCCGCCAAGCTGCTGCCCGTTACCGTCGCGGTGGTGGCGGTGCTCGGGTTCATCTTCTTGTCGAGCCTCTTCCTCGACATCACACATCCCGTCGCGAACCCGTTCTGACCCGGAGTGTGAAGCTTTCGTGCGGGGTCCGGCCGTGACGCGGCGCTCGCCGTAGGCTGACGACGTGACTCCTCGTCGGCGCACTCGCCAAGTGATGGTCGGCCGGGTGCCGGTCGGTGGCGACGCGCCGGTGTCAATCCAGTCGATGACCACGACGAAGACCGCCGACGTCGACGGCACGCTCGCGCAGATCTACGCGCTCGCGGCCGCGGGCTGCGACATCGTGCGCTGCACCTGCAACGAAGAGGAGGCGGCCGAAGCGCTCGCGCAGATCGTGCCGCGCTCGCCGGTGCCGATCGTCGCTGATATCCACTTCCAACACAAGCTCGCGCTCGGCGCGCTCGAGGCCGGCGTGCACGCGCTCCGGCTCAATCCGGGCAACATCCGCAAGCCGGAGCACATCAAGCTGGTGGCGGCGGAAGCCAAGGCGCGCGGCGTCCCGATCCGCATCGGCGTGAACGCGGGCTCGCTCGATCCCGCAATGGCAGCCGAGCACGGGGGGATCACGGCCGAGGCGATGGTCGCGTCGGCGATGCACGAGCTGGATCTGTTCCGTGAAGTCGACTTCGACGACGTCAAGATCTCGGTGAAGGCGTCGAGCGTGCCGCTGATGATCGACGCGTACCGTTTGCTGTCGGAGACGACCGACCACCCATTGCATCTCGGCGTCACCGAAGCGGGCGTGGTTCCCCAGGGGCTGATCAAGGGGGTCGCCGGCATCGCCACGCTGCTCGCCGAAGGCATCGGCGACACGATTCGGTTCTCGCTCACCGCGGATCCGGTCGAGGAAGCGAAGGCCGGTCGGACGTTGCTCGAGGCGATGGGACTGCGCGAGCGCAAGGGCCTCGACCTCATCGCGTGCCCGTCGTGCGGCCGGGCCGAGGTCGACGTGATCCGCGTCGCGACCGACGCGCAGGCGGCGCTGGAAGCGCGCAACATCCCACTACAGGTCGCGGTCATGGGGTGTGTCGTGAACGGCCCCGGCGAGGCGCGCGAAGCCGATCTCGGTATTGCCGCCGGACGGGGCAAGGGCCATCTGTTCGTGAAGGGTCAGGTCGTGCGCGTCGTGCCCGAATCGGAGATGGTCGCGGCGCTGATCGACGAGGCCGAACGCATCATGGCCGAGGGCATCGAGGCCCGACTCGCGGCGGCCGATCCGAACGCGGCCGCGATCGCCGACGCGACGCGCGACGAGCTGCTGCAGATCCACGGCGTCGACGCGAACCATTCTGCTGAGCGAATCCAGAAGATTCGCGAGATCGCGGAGTAATCGGAGCCGACCGGGGCGCGGGCTCGGCAGGTACCGCGGCCGCCTATCCTGACTGTGTGACAGATGCAGGTTCCCCGATCGGGCGCCGAGTCTTTCTCGGGCTCATCGGGGCGGGCGCGGCGGGCGTGCTCGTCGGCTCGAGGGTGCAGGACTTCCTCGCGAGTCATACGCCGAAGGCGCTGTCGATCCTGCCCATCGGCGATCACTTCCGCTTCTACACGGTCACCGACGGGTTTCCCAAGCGCGCACCGCAGGACTACCGGCTCACCGTCAAGGGTCTCGTCGAGCGACCGTTCACGATGACATACGACGAGCTCCGCGCGATGCCGCCGACGATGCTCACCAAGGATTTTCAGTGCGTCACGGGTTGGCGCGTGCCCGGAGTCCACTGGACGGGCGTCAAGCTCGGCGATCTGCTCGACAAGGCCGGCGTCCAGACCGCCGGCAAGGCGTTGCGCTTCACGTCTTTCGACGGCACCTACACCGAGAGCCTCACGCTCGAACAGGCCCGCCGCAACGACGTCATCGTCGCGTACGACCTGGAGGGCAAGCCGCTCAGCAGCGATCACGGTGGCCCGGCGCGCCTCTACGTCGCTCCGATGTACGGATACAAGTCGTGCAAGTGGCTCGACGGCATCGAGGTCGTCGACCATGTCATCCCGGGTTTCTGGGAGGACGAGGGCTACGACGTCGACGGCTGGGTCGGCCTGAGCAACGGTCGCGACGATCAGCCCACGTCGTCGTGAGCGCGAAGCTCCAGCGGTTCCCGCGCTTCGACCGGTTGGAGCGCGTCGTGCACTGGTGCAATGCGACGTTGTTCCTCATCCTCCTGCTCACGGGCGCATCGCTGTACGCGGGACCGTTGTCGACCATCGTGGCCCACCGTCACGCGGTGAAGACGATCCACGTCTACGCCGGGCTGCTCCTGCCCTTGCCGTTGCTCCTCGGGCTCCTGCTACCCGCGGGCCGTCAACTGCGCCGCGACGTCGGACGCTTCAACCGATGGACTGCCGACGACCGCCGCTGGTGGTCACGCCGCACCCGGGCCCGCGCCCAACTCGGGAAGTTCAACCCCGGCCAGAAGCTCAACGCCGTGTTCGTGGGCGCCTCGATCGTGCTCATGTTGGCGACGGGCTCGATCATGCGTTGGTTCGAGCCCTTCCCGAACAGCATCCGTACCGGTGCCACGTTCGTGCACGACTGGGTCTTCATCTCGTTGATCTTCGTCATCGTCGGCCACATCATGTTCGCGTTCGCCGACTTCGACTCGTTGCGTTCCATGGTGCGCGGCTGGGTTCCCGAGCAGTGGGCGCGCCGAGAGCGGCCGCGATGGTGGGCCGAGGTCGTTGCCGCGCGCTCGGAGTCGGGCGAGGGATCAGGTGGCGCGAGCGGCGACGTCGAGGCAGGCCGCGACGAGGGGGTCGGCAAAGCGCGCGTTGGCGCAGGCGAGATGCCCGTCGGCGACTGAGTGCACGGTCGCGCCTCGGATCGCGTGCGCGGTCTCGAGCTGCAGTGCGGGTGACACGCCGCGGTCTTCGGTGGTGCAGACGATCGAAGTCGGGACGTCGACGTCACCGATCCAGCGGTGCGCGCTGTACGTGCTGATCGAATGCCCCGCCTCGATGATCATGCGCCAGTCGTGCCGGCGCATCTCGGCCGCCGCCCAGGCCGGCATCGTCGAGGACGGCAGCTTCACCATCGGCACGGGCGGGAGCAGGCGCGACGGCCACGCGAGCCGAGCCATGGCGGTCGCACCCAGCATCCCCGCTTGGTAGAAGTTGCGCACTAAGCGGTGCGGTACGAAACCCGCGCTGGTCGCGCACAGGACGAGGCCGTCGACGAGATCGCGGTGCCGGCGCCACAGCAGTTGCGCGACCGGGCCGCCCATCGAGTAGCCCACTGCGATGACCGGGCCGGTCCCGAGCTCGACGAGCGTCGCCGCGCAGTCGTCGGCGCAGTCGGCGAGCCGGAAGATCCGTCGCGTCCGCAGGCCGCGCGCGTGACCGCGCAGGTCGGGTGCGACGACGTTGAAATGCTCGCGGAGCGGCTCGAAGACCTGGAACCAGTTGAGGCCGGCGCTGGCGACCCATCCGTGCAGCAACAGGAGGGTGGGCGCGCCCGGGGGACCGTCGACCTGGCGGACGAAGGTGGTCCCGCGCTCGGGAAGCTCGACGCGCCGGCCGAAGGGCAGGCGCGATCCGGAGGCGTGGTGTTGCGGCGGCAGCCCGACCGATGCTGTCACCCGGTTGCTCCCTTCGTGCCATCCCCGGCACTCCATGCTGACACATCTGTCAGGGTCGAGGGCGTCAGGTCGGAGGGTCTCCTTCACGCCCCTTCAGACCCGTTCGGCCCAGAAACAGTCGACTCGGTAGGGAATTTCGACCGTCTCGCGGCCGCTGACGGCCGGATGAGTCGCCAGCACGTCGCGCACCTCGCCCAGCACGGCTTCCCGCTCGGGCTCGGACAGCACCGCGACATGGCTGACCGAGGCGACCCGCTGGACCACCCCTTCGGGCGTGATCAGTTGTGCGTGACGGAACTCGGTCTCGTGCAACGCGCCGAACCCGGGCATCGCCGCCTGCCGCGCGCTGTCACGCCAGTTCTCGTGGTCGCGCCACGGCGCACGCTTCTCCACTCGGTCCATGATCGACCACACCTCGTCGACCCAAGGTTCGGTCCGGTCGCGCGCGTTCCACACGAGCCCGAGCCGTCCGCCTTTGCGCAACACGCGCCCGGCTTCCGCGCTCGCCCGCTCGTGGTCGAACCAGTGCCACGCCTGGGCCACCGTCATCGCGTCGAACGCGCCGGCCGCGAGCGGCAACGCTTCGGCCGTCCCGGCGACGAGTGCGACGTCGGGCAACAGCCGGTGGAACGTCGCGCGCATGCCCGAGACGGGCTCGACCGCGAGCAGTTCGGCGCCGGTGGGAACGAGGAGGCGGGTCAGCTTGCCGGTGCCGGCAGCCACGTCGGCGACGCGCCTCCCGGGCGCGATGCGGAGGTGTTCGACGAACCACGCGACCGCATCAGGCGGGTATGACGGCCGTGCCGCTTCGTAGTCGGCCGGATCGTTGAAGCCGGCCGCGGCGACGTCGTGGACCACGAGCCCATTCTGACCGCCACGCGAACCGGATGGCGAACACGGTGGGCGGAGCAGTCGGCGAACGGGATCGCTACAGGATCATTCCCGCGGCGAGGGTGTCGTTGCTCGGTTCGTCGACCAAGATGAACGAGCCGGTGGCGCGATTGCGGCGGTAGTCGTCGAAGAACAGCGGCGCAGTCGTTCGCAGCGTGACCCGTCCGATCTCGTTGAGCGAGAGGGAGTTGGCCTCCTCGTCGCGATGCAGTGTGTTGACGTCGAGCCGGTAATGAAGCTCTTTCACCAGTGCCCGCGTCCATTTCGACGTCTGCTTCAACGCGTACTTGCCACCGGGCTTGAGCGCGGCGCGTTCGCCGAACCAGCACAGCATCGCGTCGACGTCCTGGCCGATGTTCGGCTGGTTGTTGGGCCGGCAGATCATGTCTCCCCGGCTGACGTCGAGGTCGTCGCTGAGCCTGATCGTCACCGACATCGGCGGTACGGCCTCTTCGACCGGTCCGTCGGCGGTGTCGATCGACGCGATGGTCGACACGAATCCCGAGGGCAGCACCACGACGTCGTCGCCGACTCGGTACGAGCCGCTCGAGACCTGGCCCGCGTACCCGCGGTAGTCGTGGTGCTTGTCGTCGCGCGGTCGGATCACGTACTGCACCGGGAACCGGCAGTCGATCAGGTTGCGGTCGGAGGCGATGTGCACCTCCTCGAGGTGGTGCAGGAGGGAGGTCCCTTCGTACCACGGCGTGTTCGCCGAACGCTCGACGACGTTGTCGCCGTTCAGCGCCGACATCGGGACGAACTGGAGGTCGCGCACGTCGAGCTTGGCCGCGAACTCGCGAAACTCGCTCTTGATGCGCTCGAAGACATCCTGGTCGTAGTCGACGAGGTCCATCTTGTTGACGCACAGCACGATGTGCGGCACACCGAGCAGAGACGCAAGGAACGCGTGGCGGCGCGACTGCTCGATGATGCCCTTGCGCGCATCCACGAGAATGAGCGCGAGATCGGCAGTCGACGCGCCCGTCACCATGTTGCGTGTGTACTGCACGTGCCCGGGCGTGTCGGCGATGATGAACTTCCGGCGCGGCGTGGCGAAGTAGCGGTACGCGACGTCGATCGTGATGCCCTGCTCGCGCTCGGCCCGCAGACCGTCGGTGAGCAGCGCGAGGTTCATGCCTTCCTCGCCGCGGAGCATCGTCGAGTGCTCCAACGCCTCGAGCGTGTCCTCGAAGATCTGCTTCGAGTCGAAGAGCAGACGGCCGATGAGCGTCGACTTGCCGTCGTCGACGGAACCGGCAGTCGCGAAGCGTAGGAGCTCCATTAGAAGTAGCCCTCCCGTTTGCGATCCTCCATGGCCGCCTCGGAGAACTTGTCGTCGGCGCGCGTCGCCCCGCGTTCGGTGATGCGAGAGGCCGCGACCTCCGCGATCACGTCTTCGATCTTGGACGCCATCGACGCCACCGCCGCGGTACAGGTGGCGTCGCCGACCGTGCGGTACCGGACTGTCGCCTCGAAAGATTCTTCGCCGTCGCCGGGTTGGAGGAAGTCGCTGACCGCCATGAGCATGCCGTCGCGCCGGAAGACCTCGCGCCGGTGTGCGTAGTAGATCGAGGGGAGCTCGATGTCCTCGTCGGCGATGTACTGCCAGATGTCGAGCTCGGTCCAGTTCGAGAGCGGGAACACGCGGATGTGCTCACCCTTGCGGTGCCGGCCGTTGTAGAGCGACCAGATCTCAGGGCGCTGGTTCTTGGGGTCCCATTGGCCGAACTCGTCACGAAACGAGAAGAAGCGCTCCTTGGCCCGGGCCTTCTCCTCGTCGCGGCGGGCGCCACCCATCACTGCGTCGTAGCCGTGCTGTTCGATCGCGTCGAGCAGCGTGGTCGTCTGCAGACGGTTGCGCGAGGCGCGCGGCCCGGTGTCCTCGACGACGCGGCCGGCGTCTATCGATGCTTGCACCGACGCCACCACCAGATTGACGTCGAGCCTTCGGACCGAGGAATCGCGAAACTCGATGACCTCGGGGAAGTTGTGACCCGTGTCGACGTGCATGACGGGAAAGGGCAGGCGGGCGGGCCAGAAGGCCTTCTTGGCGAGGTGCAGCATCACGACACTGTCCTTGCCGCCCGAGAACAACAGCACCGGGCGCTCGAACTCGGCGGCCACCTCGCGCAGAAGGTGGATCGACTCGGATTCGAGCGCGTCGAGATGAGAGATCAGCCGATGCATCGTTTGCTTCCCGTCATGAGGTCAGGCCTCGGGCCACCCGTGGAGTCCGCACTCCATTTTGCCCTGTCCCGACCACCGGCCCGAACGGGGGTTCTCGCCGGGGGCGACCGGACGTGTGCACGGCCAGCATCCGATCGAGGGGTACCCCTGAGCCGAGAGGGGGTGCTCGAGGAGCTCGTGGTCCTGCTTGTACGCGGCGATGTCGGCGTCGGACCACGTCGCGAGCGGGTTCACCTTGACGATTCCGCGGCCGACGTCGAGATGGACGATCGGCGCGTTTGTGCGCGTCGGCGACTCGACTCGGCGCAAACCGGTCATCCACGCCTGCTTGCCCCGTAATGCGCGAGCCAACGGCTCGACCTTGCGCATCGCACAGCACTCGTCCGGGTCGGTCTGCCACAGGTCGTCGGGCGACACGAGGGGCTGCATCACGGTGAGGTTGAGGTCGTACTGCTCCCGCACGCGTTCGACGTACCAGAGTGTCTCCGCGAAGTGGTACTGCGTGTCGAGGAAGACGACTTCGATGCCGGGCGCGGCTTTGGCTGCGACGTCGACGAGGACACAGTCCTGGAACGACGCGGCGAGCACGATGTCGGTGTCGTAGCGCTCCCACGCCCACTTGATCGCGCTCGACGCGGGCTTGCGCTCGAGCTCGGCCGACACGGCCGCGAGCTCGGCGAGGTCGATGTCGACCGTCGGCCGCTCGATGGTTACCGAGTCGAGGAGGTTCATGCTCGCCCCCGCTCGGCGCTGCTCTGCGGGACGCTCATTGCTTGCCCGCTCTCGGCGCTGCGCGCCGGGCCGCTCGGGCCCCGTTCGCTGCTCGGCGGGATACCCGCCTCCCGACGCTCGCTCATGTCGCTGCGCACTCGCCGTCGCCGACGTCGGCGACATAGGGACCGGTCTCGTCGTAGTCGACGTAGAACTCGGGGCCGACGTCGGGAGCGGGGAAGTGGTCGAGATCGGTGAGCGTGTCGCCGACGGTCTTGGCGCCGCCCGAACGCGACAGCCAGGTCTGGAACATCTCGCCCGGCTGGCGCTCCTCGTTGAAGCGCCGGACGATCCGCACGACCGCTTCCGGCGCGCTCTTCGCCGGCACCTTGGTGGCCTTCTCGCCGAACTCCACCTCGGTCTCGGCGAGGTGTCCGCCGAGGAGCATCTGGTAGCCCGGCGCGGCGCGGCCGTGTGCACGGCGCTCGAGCCCGAAGAATCCGATGTCGGAGACGTGATGCTGGCCGCAGCTGTTCGTGCAACCCGAGATGTTCACGCGCACACCGGGAACCTCCGCGAGTCCGGCGTTTTCGAGCGCGTCGCCCACCGCGGCCGCGAGGCCACGCGATTGCGTCACCGCGAGGTTGCAGGTGTCAGCACCCGGGCACGACACCACGTCTCGGGCGAGCTCGGCACCGGCCTCCGCCATCCCGATGTCGTTCAGGCGGTCGTAGAGCGGGCGGACGTCGGCCTCGTTCAGGTCGCGCAGCGCCAGGTTCTGGCGGTTCGTGATGCGGATGTCGAGCCCGAGGTCACGCTGGATGTCGGCGAGCGCACGGAACTGATCGGCGGTGATGTCGCCGAGGCGGGAATACGCGACCGCGCTGACGGTGCCGCGCGCGACGCCGCGCACGACGTTCGCTTCTTGCCAACGGTCGTACGGGTTGCTCGACAGGAGCTTGACCGGAACGTGGGCGGCACCCACCTTGGTGGCCTCGGGCGTTCCTCCCGCCGGCGCGTCGCCGACCTCTCGTACGTGCTCCGGGATACCCCACGGCCAGTCGCGCGCCCCACGCAGGAACTTGCGCTCGCGGAAGATGCGCTCGCGGAGCTCGTCGATGCCCATGGAGTCGACGAGCCACTTCATGCGGGCTCGGATCTTGTTGTCGCGGTTGCCGTAGTGGTCGAAGGTGCGCAGGCACGAATAGATGGTCGGCAACAGCTCTTCGCGAGGCGTGAACTCTTCGAGCGCCTGCGCGGGGTGCGGGTTCGCGCCGAGGCCACCGGCGATGAACACCCTGAAGCCGGACTCGGTCGATCCATCGGGCAGCGTGCGCGAAGTCGCGACCACGCCGACGTCGTTGAACATCGCCTGGCCGCAGTCGGTGGCGCATCCGGAGAAGTTGATCTTGAACTTCCGCGGGAGGCGCTGGCCGTACGGGTGCCGGAGCAGGAAGTCGGTCGTGGCCTTCGCCCACGGCGTGATGTCGAGGACCTCTTGCGGGCACGCGCCGGCGAGGTGGCAACCCATGACGTTGCGGACCGTGTCGCCGCACGCCTCACGCGAGGTCAGGCCGACCGACGCCATGAGGCGCAGGATCTCAGGCGTCTGCTCGAGCGCGATGAAGTGAAATTGGACGTTCTGGCGAGTGGTGAGGTGACCCCAGCCTCGCGAGTAGTTGTCGGCGATGTACGCGAAGGTGTCGAGCTGCTCGGCGGTGATGCGGCCGTGCGGGATCTTGATGCGCAACATCTGCGCGCGCCCGCCCTGGCGCTGGCCGTAGACGCCGTGGTTCAAGCGGAAGACGCGGAAGGTGTCCTCGTCGACTCTCCCGTCGAGGTAGTCGGCGACGGTGCGTTCGAAGATGTCGAGCTCTTCGGCGATGATCGGTTCGAGTTGACGGGTCGCGAGATCGCGGACGTCGATCGCCATGAGGCGGCTCCCTGACGGGCGGGCGGAAACGGACGGACGGGTGCGGGCCGGGTGGGCCGGGCCGTCAGCGGCAGCGACGGGAACTGAGCTCGTCGCGTACTTCGTGCGGCGTGCGGCCCATGAAGATGCTCGCTGCGCCGACTACCCGCAGAATCATGACCTCACCTTACGCTCGTCCCGGACAAAATGCCACCTAGTAGGTCAGGAATTTCCCCGACTGCCGTGGTCGACATTCGCCCACGTCGATCGCCCACATCGGTCCAATCGCCTGGGTCAACCCCGGCGGGCAAAGTCGATATTCCGCCCGAGAGGCCGCCGGTAGCCTCGGCGCCCATGCGGATGAGCTCGTTGTTCTTGCGCACCCTGCGCGACGACCCGGCCGACGCCGAGGTGGAAAGCCACCGTCTGCTCGTCCGGGCGGGCTACGTCCGCCGGGTCAGCGCCGGGATCTACTCCTGGCTCCCGCTCGGCTACCGGGTGCTCCGGAAGGTCGAACAGATCGTCCGGGAAGAGATGGACGGCGCCGGTGCGCAAGAAGTGCTGCTGTCGATCGTGCAACCGCTCGAGCTCTGGGAGCGCAGCGGCCGCGACAAGGCCTACGGCCCGCTGATGTTCCGCCTCGCAGACCGCAAGGAGACCGGCTACTGCCTTTCGCCGACCGCGGAGGAGATGGTCACCAGCATCGTCGCCCAGGAGTACGGCTCGTACCGAGACCTGCCGTTGAACCTCTACCAGATCAACTGGAAGTACCGCGACGAGCTGCGACCGCGCTTCGGTTTGTTACGGGGTCGCGAGTTCCTGATGAAAGACGCGTACTCGTTCGACGTCGATCTCGAGGGCTTTCGCGCCAGCTACCAGTTGATGTACGACGCGTACCACCGCGTGTTCGAGCGGTGCGCGTTGACGTTTCGCGCGGTCGAAGCCGAGTCGGGCGAGATGGGCGGCTCGGAGAGCCGCGAGTTCTTGGCAGTTGCCGCGGTGGGCGAGGACGACTTCGTGTGGTGCCCGAGCTGCGACTACGCGGCAAACGTGGAAGCGGCGCGTCGCGGCGCGGGCGCGGAACCCACCCCAAGCGCGGGCGAGCAGCCTCCGATGGCGGAGGTGCACACGCCCGACGTTCCGGGTATCACCGGCGTGGCCGAGCTGCTGAAGGTGGAAACGGGCTCGCTGTTGAAGTCGATCGCGTTCGACGTCGACGGCAAGCTCGGGCTCGCGATCGTGCCCGGCGACCGTGAGGTCAACGAGTTCGCACTTGCCGCTGCGCTCTCGCCGAAGCCGGTTCGCCTCTACGGCGACGACGACTTCGCCGCGCACCCCGAGCTCCCGAAGGGCTACATCGGTCCGCACTATTCGGGTGCAAGTGTCGTCATCGCCGACCCGATCGTACGGGGAGGGTCCGCGTGGGTGACGGGCGCGAACCACGTCGATCATCACGTTCGTAACGCGGTTCTGGGTCGCGATTTCGACGTCGACGTGTGGGCCGACATCGTGAGTGTCGCGCCCGGCGATCCGTGCCCGCGTTGCGACAAGCCGCTTGCCATCGACCGCGGCATCGAGGTCGGTCACGTCTTCCAGCTGGGAACGAAGTACAGCGAGGCGCTCGACGCGCGTTACACCGACGAGAACGGCGAACAGCACCCGATGGTGATGGGCTGCTACGGCATCGGCGTGTCGCGCGTCGTTGCCGCGGTCGCCGAGGAGCACCACGACGAGCACGGTCTCGCTTGGCCCGCGGCGCTCGCCCCCTACGCGGTGCACCTCATCGTCGTGCCCGGCCGCGGCGAGCAGGCCGCAACAGTGGTTGCGGAGGCCGAGCGTGTCTACGACGAGTTGCGGGCCCGGGGTATCGACGTGCTCTACGACGACCGCGACGTCAGCCCGGGCGTGAAGTTCGCCGACGCCGACCTCGTCGGCGTGCCCGTGCAGCTCGTGGTCGGCGCGAAGGGCGTCGGCCGGGGCGTGGTCGAGCGGAAGGTGCGCGCCACCGGAGCGCGTGACGAGATGCCGCTCCACGATCTCTCCGACCTGCGCGTCCCGTAGCGCGCGCCGATCACGACTCCGACCCTTCCGAGTCCCGCTCGCCGCTCGGCTCGGCGGGGGCGAGGAGCTCGGGCCGGGGACGGCGCAGCACCGTCAGGGCGAGGAATGCGCACCCGACCGTGACGAGCGCGATCGCCGCGATCCACGCCGGATCGACCGACTGGTCCGTCGTCTGGCGCACGATGAAGCCTCCGCCGGCCGCCAGGAACGCGAGTCCGAAGAGGAGCTCGAAGAAGTCGGTGGGGTGACGTTCCATCATCCGTTGCCTCCCTTGTTGTTGTCTCCCAAGATCGTCTCGATCCCACCCGGTTCGTAGCGGCGCACGCGCACCTCTCCCGCCCCCGTCCGCAGGTTGAGCTGCAACGCACCGGCACCGGCACCGGCACCGGAGCCGGCGACGGCGCGGTCCGCGTTCTCGGGCCATCCGCCCGCCTCGTTTCCGAACAGCCTCACCGATCCCGCGCCGGCGTGCGCGTGCACCTCGACGCGTATCGAGCTCGGGACCAGGACGAGCAGCTCGCCGACGCCCACCTGCGCGTCGACGACGGTCGTACGACCGGCAAGGTCGACGTCCCGCAGATCGAGCTCGAGCTTGCCGACGCCGACCTCGTAACGGCTCTTCAGCTCCGAGAGTTGCAACGGCCGGTACGTGCGACTTCCGATACCGCCCCGCAGCGGTACATCGATCGTGTTCGAGATCGCAGTGGCGGCGAGCAGCACGATGCCGACGAGCACGAGGCTGTGCGCACGACCGACGAACGCGGCCGTCACCAGTGCCGCACCGACGACGGACGTCGCGATCGCCAGCACCACTGTGAGATTCACGTCGAGCGCGCCCGTCGCCTGGAGGAGGCTGGCGATTCCCGCGCCGATCAGCAGGACGCTCAGCGTGAGGGGCGTGAGGAAGGGGCGCGGTCGTCGGGCATGGCGGTCGAATCGGGACGCGCGGCGCCGGGCGCGACCCGATGGTGGCGTCGGCCAGGGCGCGGTCTGGGTCCACGCGCTCGGCGGGACCGCGGCGGCACCCGTCGCCGGCGGACTCGGAAGTGTCAGCGTTCCGTCCGCCGGCGTCGCGTCGTTCGGGTCGGACGGGCGCGACTCGCTCGGCCCAGACTCGGTCGGGCGCGTCTTGGTCTCGTCGGCCTCGACGCCGGGGACCGGATCGTCGGACTCGGCGTCGTCGGCATCGGCGCGGCGGAAGAAGAGGATCGCGAGACCACCGCCGATCAGGAGCAGCGGCGCGCCGAAGCGATCGAAGCGAAACAAGTTGGGGAGCAGCCGGTTGCTCGCGATCATGATGCCGATCGCAACCAACACCAAGCCGACGAGCATGCCGGGGTCGTGCAACCGGCCGTGGCGTTCCCTCGGTCCGTCGGCGGGCGCGATCGCGATCCACGCGACGATGTACGCCGGAACGCCGATCCACAACACCGCGGCGACGACCCACAGGACACGCACGAGCGTGACGTCGAGGCCGTAGGTCTCGGCGACGCCTGCGGCGACGCCGCCCAAGATCCCGTTCGCGCGATCGCGGCGCAGCGCGCGACGGGCCCGGTGGTGCGGCGGCCGGCCGTGGCCAGAGGGAGGCGTGGGAGGCGGCGGCGGAGGTGCGGTCGGGGGCGCATTGGTGTCCATGGCTGCCAGCGTGCGCTCGACGCGCGCGCACCGCCATCGGGAATCACCCTGACGCCGTCCCGGATGTGGGGTGATCGCGTTCGGCGCGATCATCTCCGAGTGCCGGCACCGCGCGTCCTCCGTCGTCGCGACCTCATGCGACCGGTCGAGGGCCGCATGGTGGCCGGCGTCGCGGCCGGGCTGGCCGACGCACTCGGCCTCGATGCGAACGTCGTGCGCTGCGGCTTCGTGGTGTTGGCGATCGCGAGTGGCTTCGGTGTGATCCTCTACGGCGTGGCGTGGGCGCTGATGCCCGATGCGGCGGCGGGAACCGAGCGTCCGGTCGCACCTGGCGGTGACGCGATCGCGACCGCCGCGTTCGGGGCGGTGGTGTTCGGCGGACTGTTGCTGGTGCGCGCGCTGGGTCTGTGGCCGGGTGACGTCGTCGTCTGGCCGCTCGCGGCCGCGCTGGTCGGTCTCGCCCTGCTCGCGATGCGGACCGTACCGAGCGGCGCCACAGCAGATCTCCCCGACTGGCCGCTCCTCCAGCGCCTCCCGCCCGACGCCGCCGACGCGGTTGCGGTGCTCGTCGGCACTCGGCGAGGCGCGCTCGCGCGGATCGTGGCCGGTATCGCGTGTGTCGTCGTGGGCTTGGCCGCGTTCGTCGTCAGCGTCGACTCGTGGCGCGCGCTGCGGGGCACGTTCGTCGCGGCGGTCGCGGTGATCATTGGCGTCGCCCTCGTCGTCGGGCCGGGCGTCTCCCGGCTCGTGCACGCGCTCGTCGCCGAGCGTCGTGAGCGGATCCGCGCCGACGAGCGCGCCGAGGTTGCCGCGCATCTGCACGACTCCGTGTTGCAGACACTCGCGCTCGTCCAGCGCCGCGCCGACCAACCACGCGAAGTTGTGCGGCTCGCGCGGATGCAGGAGCGTGAGCTGCGCGCGTGGCTCCTCAGCGGTGACGACCCGGCGACGAGCGCGGGAGCGTCATTGGGCGCGGCGCTGGAAGAGCTCGCAGCGTCGATCGAGGCCGAGCAGGGCGTGCCGGTCGAGGTCGTGCGCGTGCGCGACTGCGGCATCGAGGGCACCGAGCCGTTGCGGGCCGCCGCACGCGAGGCCATCCTCAACGCCGCGCGCCACTCCGGCGCCACGATCGTGTCGGTCTACCTGGAAGTGGAACCGGAGCAGGCGACGATCTTCGTGCGCGATCGGGGACGCGGCTTCGACCCCGAGGCGGTCCCGGCCGATCGCGGAGGCATCAGTCACTCCATCGTCGGCCGTATGACCCGCGCCGGCGGGCGCGCCGCGGTGCGTTCCGTCCCGAACGAGGGAACGGAGGTGGAGTTGGTGCTCCCGTTGGCGAAGGTCGGCGAGTCGTCGTGACCGATACTCCGGCGCGCGTGTTCCTGGTCGACGATCATCAGCTCTTCCTCGCCGGCGTGCGCGCCGAGCTCGGCGACGTCGTCGACGTGGTCGGCACAGCGTCGGATGTGGACGCCGCGATCGAGATGATCCGCGAGCGAGCTCCTGACGTCGTCCTCGTCGACGTGCACATGCCGGCGGGCGGCGGCGCGCGTGTGATCAGCGAGATCGCCAAGACGCATCCCGATGTCCAGTTCCTCGCACTGTCGGTCAGTGATGCTCCCGAAGACGTGATCGCGACCATTCGCGCCGGAGCGCGGGGGTACGTGACGAAGACGATTGCACCGGACGAGCTGCTCGACGCGGTCGCGCGCGTGCGCGGCGGTGACGCGGTGTTCTCGCCCCGCCTCGCGGGCTTCGTTCTCGATGCCTTCGCCGATGTCGCACCGGCCGCCGCCGACCCGGAGCTCGACCAGCTCACACCACGCGAGCGCGAGGTACTTCGCCTCATCGCCCGCGGCTACTCGTACAAGGAAATCGCGCGCGATCTCGGCATCTCGGCCAAGACCGTCGAGAGCCACGTCTCGTCGGTCCTGCGCAAGCTCCAGCTGTCCAGCCGGCATCAGCTCGCCCGCTGGGCGTCCGATCGCCGTCTCATCTGAGACCGCGCCGTGCCCTCGTGGACGGCCTGCGCGCCGAGGCCTCGCTCGCTACGGTTCGGGCCGTGCCCCTTCCCATCGGACCGCCGTTCGAGCCGATGCTCGCCAAGCTCACCCGAGAGATGCCGCCGGCCGGCGGTGTGAGCTACGAACCGAAGTGGGACGGTTTTCGATGCATCGTGTTCCGCGACGGCGACGAGCTCGATCTGCAGTCGCGCAATCAGAAGCCGTTGCTGCGCTACTTCCCCGAGCTGCGCGAGCCGCTGCTCGCACAGCTTCCGGAACGCGTGGTGCTCGACGGTGAGCTCGTCGTCGCGAACGAGCGCGGCCTCGATTTCGACGCGCTGCAGCTACGTCAACATCCGGCCGCGTCGCGCGTCAAGAAGCTCGCGGCCGAGATCCCCGCGTCGTATGTCGCGTTCGATCTGCTCGCGCTCGACGACCGTTCGCTGCTCGATGTGCCGTTCGCCGATCGGCGCTCGACCCTCGAGCGCGTGCTCACGCGTGCTCGTCCGCCCGTCTACGTGACGCCGACGACGCGAGATCGCGACGTCGCGGCCGACTGGTTCTCCCGCTTCGAGGGCGCCGGCTTCGACGGTGTCGTCGCCAAACCGCTCACCGACGGATACCACCCGGGCAAGCGCGCGATGCTCAAGGTGAAGCACGAGCGCACCTGCGACTGCGTGGTCGCGGGTTTCCGCGTGCACAAGGACGGCAACGGTGTGGGGTCGTTCCTGCTCGGCCTCTACGACGACGAGGGCACGCTGCACCATGTGGGCGTTGCGAGCGCGATGGCGGCGAAGCTGCGCGCCGACCTGGCGCTCGAGGTCGAAGACCTCCGTGCCGACGCGCTGGACGCCCATCCGTGGAAGGACTGGGCCGAGGCGATGTCGGCGGCGAGCGAGTCGGGCGCGCGCATGCCCGGCGGCCCCAGCCGGTGGAACGCGACGAAGGACCTGTCGTGGGAGCCGCTGCGGATCGAGCGCGTCTGCGAGGTCGAGTTCGAGGGGATGATGAACGGCCGCTTCCGCCACAACGCCCGCTTTCGGCGGTGGCGTCCCGACAAGGATCCGAGCGACTGCACCTACGCGCAGCTGGAGACGGTCGCCCCGGCCGAGCTGCGCGAGATGTTCGCCTGAGCGGCGCGCCCGCAGGGGCCTGCGGCCCGATTCGTGCCTGGTACAAGGGGACGGGTCGCGCTACACTTCTACGGTTGTATTGGGCGCCCCCGCGGGGGCGGGGGAACGTGGGCCGTGGCCCACGTTTTTTCTTGAGATCAGCGAGGAAGGGCTCGGAAACATTGAGCGCGACGGAGACGCAACTCGAAGCGGTACGCGCCGCAGTCGAGCCCGCCGTCGTCGCGCTCGGACTCGCCGTTTACGACGTCGAGCTGATCGGCGGCGCCGGCGCGCGTACCTTGCGGGTCACGGTGACACGCCCGGGCGGCGTCGACCTCGAGACCATCACCGCTGCAACCCACGCGGTCTCACCGATCGTCGACGACGCCACCACGATCGGCGGCTCGTACCTGCTCGAAGTCAGCAGCCCGGGCATCGAGCGAGCCCTACGCCTTCCGTCGCACTATCGGGCGGCCATCGGCGAAGAGGTGTCGGTCAAGTTCCACACCGGCGACGGGCCGAAGCGCGTGCGGGGCGTGCTTCGCGACTTCGACGGAGCGACGTTCGTCGTCGAGTCCGATGAAGGAGCTTCCGAGGAGATCGCGATCGCCGACGTCACCCAGGCCCGCACCGTCTTCGAATGGGGCCCGCAGCCGCCCCGGAGGTCTGGAAGCAAGCACTCGAAAGACCACGGGCGCGCGCGGGCGAAAGGGAAGTCATGAAGAACCCCGAGATGCTCGAAGCGCTCTCGGCGCTCGCGATCGAAAAGGGCATTCCCGAAGAGATCATGCTCGAGGCACTCGCGAACGCCTTGGTCACGGCGTACAAGCGGATGCCCGAGGCGGCCGAGGAAGCGCTCGTCGAGATCGATGTCGAGACCGGCGAGATCCGCGTGATCGCCCAAGAGCTCGACGAGGATGGAAACGTCACCCGCGAGTGGGACGACACACCCGCCGACTTCGGTCGCATCGCCGCGCAGACCGCCAAGCAGGTGATCCTGCAGCGGATCCGTGAAGCCGAGCGCGAGATGAAGTACGAGGAGTACGCGGGGCGCGAAGGCGACATCGTCACGGGCATCATCCAGCAGACCGACGCCCGCTACACGCTGCTCGACCTCGGCCGGGTCGAAGCCCTGCTGCCCCAGGCCGAGCAGGTTCCCGGCGACCGCTACGACCACGGCTCGCGCATGAAGGCATACATCGTCGAGGTGCGCAAGACGGCCAAGGGTCCGCAGATCGTCGTCTCGCGCACGCATCCCGGTCTCGTCCGTCGCCTCTTCGAGCTCGAGGTCCCCGAGCTCCTCGACGGCGTCGTCGAGATCAAAGCCGTTGCCCGCGAGCCCGGGCACCGCACCAAGATCGCGGTCGCGTCGAACGACCAGAACGTCGATCCGGTCGGAGCATGCGTCGGCGCGCGCGGCATGCGGGTGCGCCAGGTCGTGAACGAGCTGAGGGGCGAGAAGGTCGACATCGTTCCGTACAGCGCGGAGCCACAGGAGTTCGTCATGCGCGCGCTCGCGCCCGCGAAGGTGCGCGAGGTGCGGATCCACGAGGACACCGGTATCGCCGAGGTCATCGTCCCCGACTTCCAGCTCTCGCTCGCGATCGGCAAAGAGGGCCAGAACGCGCGCCTTGCCGCGCGGCTCACCGGTTGGCGCGTCGACATCAAGAGTGAGACCCAGCTCGCAGAGGAGGAGGCGGGCGGCGGCTACGCCGAAGGCGAGTGGGTCGAAGGACCCGACGGCCAGCTCATGTGGCAGCCGGCCGAGGGCGGTCAGGCCATCAGCGCGGCCGAAGCCGGCTACGGCACGATCGCGGGTGGTGAGCGAGCGGCCGAGATCACACCCGAGACGCGTGACCTCGCCGATGAAGCGCCCGCGGCGCCACCGGCGGAGGACGCCGCGGTACACGTCGACGCGACCGTCGCCGACACCGCCGCCGACGAGCTGGCGGCCGACGCCGAAATCGACGGCGAGGACGCGGACGTCCTGGTAGAAGAGGTAGCGGAGATCGAGGAGACGGCAGGAGATCAGAGCTGACGGAGGCGCTTCGCACGTGCGTCGGCTGCCGCCGGACCGACCGGCCCGAGGGGTGGATCCGGATTGCGGCGACGCGTGAGGGAGCGGTACAGATCGGTCGGACGGCCCCCGGCCGGGGCGCATGGGTGTGTTCGGGAGCCTGTTTCACCAGGGCCCTCGAGCGAGGCAAGCTCGCCCGGGCGCTACGGATCGGGCTGACCAGCACCGAAGTCGAAGCGCTGCGCGCGAGACTAGAGAGCATCAATTTCTAGGGAACGGACTGTTTTGGCGACGAAGAAGATCCGGGTCTACGAGCTGGCACGAGAGCTCGGCGTTGACAACGCCGTCGTGGTCGAGCTTTCCAACGAGCTCAAGATCGGGGTGAAGAGCCACTCGTCGAGCATCGACGAG